>CAYTMD010000333.1:0-7227 GCA_964438685.1 uncultured Acidobacteriota bacterium | reverse complement strand
AATTGTTACTGCGGCATAAACCCCCAACAAGGGCATCCCACTTCGGAGGAGCAGGTAGTTGACTGGGATCGCGGCAGCGAAGAGAAACTGTTTTGGCCAATTCAGGGATTGACCCTCCTTCCACTTCTGTACCTGCCGAACAAGGTAAGCGAGCGTCGCCAAAATCAGTAAGAACAGGAGGAGGTTTTCATACAGGGAAGCCAGGCGCGGGATGATCGGAAAGGGCAGCATAGCGGCGGCTTCCTTATCGTGCAAAGGGTAGGTTAAGAAGGGATAATAGAAGGCCGTCGCGAAGAACAACTTATCCAGCTTCATGTCCACAGGTTTGAAGTCGCGGTTCTTCTTTTTGTACATCATCATAAAACCATAATGTTGCTTGAAGACGTGGTAATAGCCCCACAGCACGGTGGCAAGTTCCATTTCATCACCAAGGTGGAGAAAGATCAGAAGCGGGCAGATGGCAAAGAAAAAGGCGAGGCTCCCCCACAACCACCGGCCGCGGCGCTGGCGTTCCTCGGCATCCAAATAAGTGCGGGATATCGTGGCAAAACCGTGAGTTTCGTCGAAGACAATGGCCCAAATGGCCACCAGCAGCAGGAGTGGCACGTGGGTGAAACGCCAGAGCGCCCAAAAAGCATAGGCAGCGGCTGCCCCACCGGCGGTGAACCACAATAGGTCAGCACGCGGCGAGACAATCCAAGATGAACGAATCCTCTCCTGAACTTCAAAACTTGCCGTGGCCATCAGCGGAAGCCTCCTCGGAAATATCGTCGGTGCACCTCACTGCGCCGAAAACTTTCAGGTCTATGAAAAATCTCGGTTTAAGCCCCGTGGAAAAAATCCGCCCGCCCTTAGTGCTCCTCAACCGAGGAATAAGGGGAGTTTGGAAGTTTAGATGATGAACCCCTTGCCAAGGTTTCACTGCAGTCTTTCGAGGGCTGGGGTGGACAACCAAGCAGGTTTATGCAAATATCTAAACCTCCATGTCCTGCAAGCGTCGAACTTCCCTCCTTATCATTCTGCTCGTAGTCATATGTTCCGCAACCCTGTGGGCGCAGGAACCCCCAATAGCGGCTCCCAAGGTCCGGCAAGAACTTCCACCCACCAACGATGCAAAGGAGATTGTCCGCCGGGCTTTGGATGTGGACCAGTTCGACTTTCAGCTTGCCCGGAATTACACCTACGAACAGCGGGATGAGCTCAAAATGCTGGATAAGGGCGGGAATGTTAGGAAGCGCGAGATCAACACTTACGACGTGACCATTCTCTATGATGAGCCCTGCCCGCGCCGCATTCGCAAAGACGACAAGCCATTGACTGCCAAAGAAGAGAGGAAAGAGGCGGAGAAGGTGGATAAGTTCGTCGCCGAACGCAAGAACGAAAGTGCAAAAGAGCATGAAAAACGGTTGGCCAAGCGGGAGAAAGAACGCCAGGAGGACCGCGCCTTCGTCCGCGACATCATCAACGCTTATGACTTCCGAACGGTGGGTGACGAAGTGGCAGATGGTTATGACACTTATGTGGTGGATGGCATTCCCCGGAAGGATTTCCGTCCCACTCAGCCCCATGCTGATATTCTTCCCAAACTCCTGGTGAAGTTTTGGATTAGCAAGAAAGACTATGGCTGCGTGAAGCTGGAAGCGGAAACCCTGGATACAATTTCCTGGGGCTTTTTTCTGCTGAGGATTCACAAGGGAACGCTGATTCAATTCGAACAAACCCGCGTGAATGATGAAATCTGGCTGCCCCGCCGGATTTCCCTCAATGCCACCGCCCGCGTCGCATTCTTTGCCAATGCCATTGATTGGGAGTCAACCTTTTCCCACTACAAAAAGTTCAGTTCCGGTACGCGAATCTTGCCAGGAGCGGCCGAGGTTCAGCCGACGGCAGAATCTCCCCGCTAGTGGGAAAGTGGGACGAATGATCAATCCCATTGCGAACGCTGGTCGCGAACAAGGCTAAAAGCCTCCTTTACTACACCCCCGAAGGCGCAACGCCGAAAGCAGCACAGGGCGGAGTTTCCTACTCTTCGTAAAGAGCCCCAGACAGAATTATAGTATCCTCATGACTATGACGGATCCCAGCACAACAGGGGACAATGCGCCCACCAAGCCGCCCGCCTCGCAGCATCAGGCTCTGCTGGAGGTCGCGGAATCGATCGCTACCCATCGTGATCTGCCAGCGCTTTTTCACGACCTCGTTGAACGCCTGCCCGGCCTGGTAAATTTCGATACGCTGTGGCTCGTACTGCATGAACCCGTCCGTAACGTCATGCGCCTGCACATTCTGGAAACTCAGTCCCGCGCCTACATCGACGTGATTGAACGAGCGGTGGAAGACTCCCCCAGCGGATGGGTTTGGGAAAACCAAAAAGCACTGGTGGTCCCGGATTTGCAGCAGGAGGGCCACTTTTCCAAGGCTATGGATTTATTAAGAAGCTACGAAGTCAGGTCTTTGTGCATCCTGCCCCTGACCACGGCACATCGCCGCCTGGGCGCGGTGGGATTTGGCAGCCAGCGAGTGGGCGCCTACGGAGAGTCGGCCGTTGACTTCCTGCAATTTGTAGCCCGGCAAATTGCCGGCGCCGTGGACAACGCGCTGAGCCACCAAGCCGCCCATGTACTGCAACGCCAGCTTGAACATGAGCGCGATCGGCTGAAGTTCCTGTTGGATCTGAACAACAGCGTAGTTTCCACCTTAGATCTCAGGCAGCTCTTTCGTGCGATTTCAGCAAATGTTCGGCAGGTTATGGAGTGCGATTACGCCAGCGTGCTTCTGCCCGAGCAGGATGGAAAACACTTAAGGGTTTACGCGCGCGACTTCTCCGAGGGGGGCGAATCGTGGCCAGAAGAGGTCGTCATACCCGCGGCGGGAAGGCCGGCCGGTGATGTCATGCAGTCAGGTGAACCCTTGATTCTTGATGGCGAAGCCCTCGGTCGGTATGGCGCTCATTTGAACCTGGTGAAGATAGGATTGAAATCCGTTTGCGTCCTTCCGATGAGGAACCATGGCCGTGTGATCGGCACACTCAATCTGGGAGGGCTGCGAGAGGGGGCATTTTCCCAAGAGGACATAGAATTCCTGACCCAAGCGGCCAACCAGATCGCCATTGGCGTTGAGAATGCGCTCAACTACCAGCAGGTTGAAGCGGCACGGGAAAGATTGACGGAAGAAAGAAATTACCTGAACGAAGAAATACGCACGGACCATGACTTTGAAGCGATCATCGGCCAGAGTGCGGCACTCAAGAGGATTTTGAAGCAGGCAGAATTAGTGGCGCCGACTGTCTCGACTGTCCTTATCCAGGGGGAAACCGGCACCGGCAAGGAGGTCCTGGCCCGAGCCATCCACGAAATCAGCCCGCGCCGGGATCGCACCTTTGTGAGCGTGAATTGCGCAGCAATCCCTCTCGGACTCCTGGAAAGTGAACTTTTTGGCCACGAGAAAGGGGCCTTCACGGGCGCAATCGCGCAGAAGATCGGCCGGTTCGAATTGGCTCACCAAGGAACCCTCTTCCTGGACGAGGTCGGTGATATTCCGCCGGAGTTACAACCAAAACTGCTAAGGGTATTGCAGGAACAGGAATTCGAACGCTTAGGTAGTACCCGGACTCTTCATGTGGACGCCCGCGTTATAGCAGCTACCAGCCGGGACTTGGCCCAAATGGTCGAGAACCGGGAATTTAGGAGCGACCTCTATTACCGGCTGAACATCTTCCCGGTACTTGTCCCGCCCTTGCGCGAACGGCCAGAAGATATTCCCCTGCTGGTCGCCCATTTTACGGATAAGTATGCTCGGCGAATGGACAAGCGAATCAGTAAGATACCAGCAGAAACGATGGACGCCCTCAAGCGCTACCATTGGCCTGGCAATGTGCGCGAGTTGCAGAATTTCATCGAGCGGGCCACGATTTTGACCTCAGGATCGACACTGCAGGTTCCGCTCTCTGAATTGAAACAGGTCGGCAGGGAAGTTTCGCGATCGGCTCGCACTCTCGTTGAAGTCGAACGTGACCAAATCCTCCGAGCACTCCGCGAGGCCCAATGGGTGCTTGGCGGCCCTGGGGGCGCTGCCGATCGGCTGGGGTTAAAGCGGACGACACTTTTCTATAAAATGCGAAGACTGGGGATTTCCCGACCTGCAAACTGACGTGAGGCCGTCACGGCGTCAAATTATTGACGTCAATTCCCCCATTTGACACTTAAAGTCATTCTCTTCCACGTTCCTACTTACGACTTAAGCCATTTATTTTAAATAGCTTAAAATAAGATCATCATCACACGACGATTGGAATTCGACATGCCTATGTTTAGGCTGACGGTCGGAGGGGTTATTGTCGTTCCCTCCCAACAGTAATTACCAAAGCGGCTCTGGGTAAGTGGTTTGGACGGGCTGCGCTGGTTCGAACTTTCTGCCGGCTATGGTCTTAACCGACCCAAACTGGCGGAGGAAAAGGTCTTGATCTACCCAGTATGTGGATTGTCCGCTTAGCGCTACGACGGCCGTACACTTTCATCGTGATGGCCATAGTCATCATGATTATGGGAGTGCTCTCCATTATTCGCACCCCAAAGGACATTTTCCCCAATATTAACATCCCGGTTGTAACCGTCCTGTGGAACTACACTGGCCTGTCTGCTGACCAGATGGCGAACCGGATGGTCGTCATCAACGAACGTTCTCTCACCTTGACCGTGAACGACATTGAACACATCGAGTCCGAATCGCTGAATGGCATCGCCGTCATCAAGATCTTCTTCCAGCCGGGCGCCAACATCGCCATGGCGATGAGTCAGGTTACGGCAATGTCCCAGACACAGCTTCGGCAAATGCCGCCTGGCACCACGCCACCACTGATTATTCAGTACAGCGCTTCCACGGTGCCCATTCTGCAATTGGGGCTCTCCGGGCTGGGACTTTCTGAGCAGCGGTTGTTTGACTTGGGTGCGAACTTCATCCGTGTCCAACTGGCCGACGTGGAAGGGGCTGCCATACCGTGGCCTTACGGGGGAAAGCAACGCCAGGTGCAGGTGGACCTTGATACTGCCGCCTTGCAGGCCAAGGGGCTCTCACCCCTCGACGTTGTAAATGCCATCAGCGCTCAGAATCTGATCCTTCCTTCCGGGACTGCAAAAATCGGCTCTTATGAGTATGACGTTGAGACTAACGGGAGCCCACTAACCACACTGGAACTCAACGATTTGCCAGTAAAGACGTCCGGTAACAGTGTGATTTATATCCGGGATGTCGCGCATGTGCGCGATGGCTTCCCGCCCCAGACCAACATTGTGCGTGTCAACGGCCAACGGGCGGCATTGATGACGGCGATGAAGACTGGCAGTGCGTCAACTCTGGACATCATCTCCCAAATCAAGGCGGAGCTGCCACGCATTCAGAAGGGCCTCCCAACGCAATTGCAAATGCACTATTTGAATGATCAGTCCATCTTTGTTAGGGCTGCCATTAAAGGTGTGGTAAGGGAAGCTCTTATTGCCGCTCTCCTTACCGCGGCGATGATCCTGCTGTTCTTGGGGAGCTGGAGGAGCACCATCATTATCGCGGTCTCCATCCCTCTTTCCATCCTAACCTCCCTGGTGGTGCTCAGTGCGCTTGGTGAAACCATCAACATCATGACGCTGGGAGGATTCGCTTTGGCGGTGGGAATCCTGGTGGATGACGCCACGGTTGAAGTCGAAAATATCAACCGCAACATCGCCATGAACAAAGAGATTCTAACGGCGATTTTGGATGGCGCGTCACAGATTGCTGTGCCGGCCTTTGTATCGACCCTCGCCATCTGTATCGTCTTCGTGCCCATGTTTTTCCTGACAGGGGTCGCCCGGCACCTCTTTATCCCCCTGGCAGAGGCCGTAAGCTTTGCCATGTTGGCGTCTTACCTCCTGTCCCGGACGTTGGTGCCGACCATGGCGCGGTACTTGCTCCGCGGCCACGAGCACGACGCCCAGAATCTGGAGGCCGAGGCCCAGCGCCACTTTTTGGCGCGCCTGCAAATTAGATTTGAACACTTCTTCGAAGGGCTGCGGGGGAGATACAAGGGTTGGCTGGGGACTTGCCTGCACCATCGTGTCTGGCTTGCCTTTGGGGTCTTGGGCACCGCCGCTGGGTCGTTTTTATTGATTCCCTTGATCGGCCAGGACTTCTTCCCCAAGGTTGATAGCGGTCAGTTTACCCTGCACCTGCGTGCGCCCACGGGAACCCGCATCGAAGAGACAGCCCTGCTTTGCGATAATGTCGAGAATTCCATTCGCCAGACAATTCCTCCCCAGGAAGTAACCAGCATTATTGATAACATCGGGTTGCCGTACAGCAGCGTGAATCTTGCGTACAGCAACTCGGCGCCTATTGGCCCCGGTGATGCTGACATTATGGTTGCGCTGTCGGAAAACCATCACCCCACGGCAGAGTACGTCCGCAGGCTGCGGCTCAAATTGGCTCAGGAATTCCCCGGCGTGACGTTTTACCTCCTGCCCTCTGACATGGTCAGCCAGATTCTGAATTTTGGCCTTCCGGCACCCATCAATGTCCAGGTGGTGGGCCAAAACCTGGCCGGCAATCGCCAATTCGCTAATGGGTTAATGGGTAGCCTTAAGCAAATTCCCGGGGCAGTGGACTTGCGCATTCAGGAACCTTTCAACCTGCCGCGCCTCCAAGTGGACATTGACCGGACCCGGACGGCGCAGGTGGGCTTTACGCCCCGCGATGTCGCAAGCGACATGCTGATTTCCCTGAGTGGGAGCTTCCAAACTTCTCCCACCTTCTGGTTGGACCCGAGGACCGGCGTAAGCTACAGCATCACAACTCAAACGCCGCAGTACCGCGTGGACTCGCTCCAGGACATTAAGAACATCCCCATTTCGAACTCCAAAGGCGATCCGCCCCAGATACTCGGAAATCTTGCTTCCATCACGCGCGGGACATCGCTGGCCGCAGTCTCGCATTACAACGTTCAGCCCGTGATCAATATTTATGGCGCCGTGCAGGGGAGAGACCTGGGCGGTGTGGCTCGCGACCTTGACCGCAGGGTGGCTGAGAGCCAGAAGGATCTGCCAACCGGTTCGCGGACCATTGTGCGTGGGCAGATTGATACCATGCGCTCGTCCTTTACGGGACTATTGGCCGGACTGGTCTTCTCGATTGTGCTGGTCTATCTCTTGATCGTGGTGAACTTCCAGTCCTGGTTGGACCCGCTGATTATCATTTCGGCAT
>CAYTMD010000332.1:0-7239 GCA_964438685.1 uncultured Acidobacteriota bacterium | reverse complement strand
CTCCTACCCCTTCACGCTATCATGACATATCATGAAATATCAAGAAACAACGAGCAGCCAGCGCAGGCCGGCTGTGTGGGTCCACTGTCCTTGGGCGTGAGGAGAAAAGTCGAAGAGCTTGAAACGAGGTTCTGCGCCAACCGGCCAAGTTTCATTTATTTGATCGCATTGAGCTCTGGTTCAAACAAGCGGAGCCGCGGGACTCCCCAGGACCCGATCAGGCCGATAACGTAGTTACACAGAGCGAAAGCCTCTATGAGGAGGTCAATCAGCACCCGATTCCAGTGGAGCGGAAAATTGTCGTCGGCCTGGCCAACGCGCCAGGGTTGCTCGACTTCTACGCCCGAATAGTCAGGAAAAGTTGGACTGTGCAAGCAGGCTCTGCTCGAATACCCCTCTTCGGTCCCAAGAGCTTGCAGGGCCAACTGGGTGTCGCTACCTATTCCCGGAACAAGCGTTTCCGGCAGACCCTTCGCCAATTGCTGGAGAGGATCAAGCTTTTCTGGCTCGAGTGCCCTGTGAAGCCTTCCGAGGGCGGAAGGTTCCTGATGGTCCGCTCTTCGATTCAGACTCCGGCCATCCGACAACTCTCTGCTACTCTTTCGGGTTCGGCGGAAGGAAACCCCTTCTTTCGCCCACCGCCGCCTGCTCCCCCGCGAAAAGTGTATAGGTGATACCAGGGAGCATTTCCACTGGGGGTTCCTTGTTCTCAAGCACAATAATCTGGAGGCTGGGGGTTAATTGCGTGAGGCTCTTCCAAAACGCATATTCAATCCCCGGATCATTCAGCTCATCCCCTTGTGATGGCTTGCCTTTCTTAAGCGTTGTGAGGGGAGAATCAAGCACGATAAAACCGGGATGTGGCTTTTCTTTGGTATGAGAATACCGCAACAGGCCGACTATAAAAGCTGCGTGCAGAATTGCTCGTACACCCTTCCCGTGAGATTGACGCGGCTTTCCATCGACTTTAATGTCGAAGCTCTTCTCTTCAAATTCGACGCGCCCGTCCCCTTTCCACTCCCACTCTGCAAGGACTGCCTCGACCTCACGGCAGAACTCGTAAGCAGCGGCCGAGTCCACACCAGCCCACTTCTTCGTCTTGGCCGGTCTTCTAATGTCGTCTTCCAGCTGACTTTTGCGCTTTCGCAACCCATCAGCATTTTTCTGGTCGAGCATCATAGCTTGTAGCGCCAAGCGCCGCTGTATCAAGGCGTCAAGCTGCTTGCTGTTATTCTCCAAAGCGGGGGCGATCTCACGGTCGACCGTGTTATTGATCTCGCTAATCTTGGAGATGGCTGCGGACTTTTCGCCCTCACGTTCAGCGCGTCTATCCCGTAGCGCTCCGGCAGCGGCCGCGAGATCTGCGCGAAGTCCCAAGATTTTGGCGGCTTCCGCCCGTGCTGCTTCGTATACGGTAGATGCATTCTCGGATCCGTCAAGCAGGTGGCGGTGTTCGACGTCCATTAGTTGGCCACAAACTGGGCAGTGCACGTCTTGAAGAGCGTCAAAGTAATGCGCCCCCTCGGAGACAAAATCGAGGCGTTTCAGGTCAGATGCATAGCGGTCGTCCAAGAGACGGTAACGACTCAGCATCTCATCTAAAGCGATGATCTGCGTTTCGGAATGCTGGAGTGAATCTCGCGCTTCGGCCCGTTCGCGCTGTAGACGCACCTGTTTTTCGCGGTCTTCCGCCACCATCGTCGATAAGCGTTGAATTGCCTCGTCAACGCGCTCGGTAATGGAGTCTCGTTCTTCTGGCCCGGCTTCAGTGCTGGCCTTAAGCCTCTCCTCAACCTGTCTCAGTAGTTCTTCAATCAACGCGAGTTTTGCTTGCGCACCTACCTTAACGATTTTGCGGCTTTCCGCAGCAACAACCTCGCTGTCATCGAGACCGGTTAAGAGATATGAAAACATCCGCTTTCGAGCTGTTTCATCGTATCCGCCTTCGGCGAGGATAGGGGATCGTTGCGCGATAATCGATGTCTCATCAACAAGAAACAGTGGGTGCAAGAGGCGCACTGTCAAGCGTTGCTTCTTCCCTTCTGCCGAACTCCGAAGTTTCCCCTCGCCGGCCATTCCCGCGAACGGAAGCAATACTGACGTGATATCAGGCGCCGTGCTTTTGCCGTGCCGGTGACACGCAATTGTTTCTCCGCTGCCATGAATAGCAGCGATCTGAGTTTTATAAACGATGACGTCCCCGCCGCTGAGCTGGCGAACAAAAGTCACAAACTCGTGCTCTTCATTCTCGAATTCGAGAAATGCCTGCTCGTAGCCGTTTGCCTCCTCTATCCCTTCTCGAAGGTCAATTCCTTCCGCGCCGAGTAAGAAATCTATGCAGCGCAGTATGTAACTCTTGCCAGTATCGGAATCTCCTGACACGACGTTCCCGCCCGGCTCGAAGCGGAGCCGGGCAGGTTCTTTACCAGGCCCCACCACACATAATTCACGTAATTGCATTTTCAAAGCTCCAGATCGCGCAGCGCCGTGAGATGCTCAAATTCGGCACCCCAGCGGCCAATATTGCTCGACATAAATGAGTTGAGCTCATCGTCAGATAGCGAGCCAAACCGCTCGATCACCCATTGCGCGCGCTTGCGCAACTCTGCCGCATAAGTTACCTTCAAGAGTTCAAGGAATGCCCGTGTCATCTCCGACCCGCCATAGACAATCCCTCGCGCTGTTACCCGCTTATCTATCAATTCGCGCGCGAACATAAGGTCCAAGCCAGAGCGCACGACATCACGTTTGACCAGCAGCTCCGAACCACGAAACGGTACAGCCGGGTGAAGGCTTTGAGGACCTCCTTCCACGTCGCCCGAATGTATCAGTAGGTAGTCATAGCTGATCAAACGCTGGAGATCGGCTATTTCAGGATTCGCCGCATCGAGCAAGAAAAGCATACGGAGGCCATACTCCAATGACGTATTAAACAGCCGGTCGGGCCGTCTCGGATTTTGTATACCGCGATCAGCGCTCATGATTTACACCAGACAACAACATCGTTGTTCGCAAGATGGTGACAAACGCCCTCACGATCAGTAGACGTGGCGTGATGGACTAGTATATGACTTCCGAGCTGTAGCGACTGCGCAGCTTGGACTGTAGCCTGTAAGCGCTTCAAGCCAGACGCGAAATCCGCTGTATATGTATGATACAAACCACTTGCAAAATCATCTAGAAAGGTCTCGAAATAATCAGCATGAGCCATTTGATCCCGAGCTAATTCCTTTAAGCCCTCCGCACTGTAAAAGGTGATGCGCGAACGAGTGAACAGACGCAACATTTCCGGATTTCCGATGAAATCCTCCACCCCATTGACCTTCGCCCGCAACTGCTCGGCGATAACCGAGAAAAGTTGTGAAATGTAACCATTTTCGGTCGCTGCGACCTCAGATGGTGGCGTAGGCGGCGGCTTTCTATTGACGAGAGGAAGGCCGAATACTGTTAGGTGGTAAGGAGTTTCTGAATGCTCCTTAATAAGGTCGTGTGGTTGTTTAGCTCGGAAGATGCTGAAGTCAAATCCTGCGATATAAGTTTGCAGCTTTTCGGTGAGCGGAGTCGGCTGCTTGGCTATTTTGTCTTCGCAGTACTTTTTCCAATTCAGGGTAATGAAATCCCTTAGCTTGCCAGGTTCGTCGAGCAGGTCCTGCAAATTGCCAGTGACGCCTTGGTGAGTAACAAACCAATACTCCTTCGGAACTGAATAGTGCCCTTCAGCCGTATAGTACAGAACTTTTCCTATCTCGACGGCCGCTGCATCCGTTCCTAGGCGTTTTTCATAGTGCTTGCACTGATATAAGAGGTAACGCCGAGGACTCACGGCGGGCGGGTCTAGCCATACGATAATGTCGCGACCCTTGTCTCCAGAACCACCGCGCCACTGGACCTCATAGACCTCGGGAACCTTCTTCGAAAGGTAACCGTTTGCCCATTCGAGGATGAACCGTTCAAACTCGGTGTCGCTGAAGTTTGCCAGCCGATCCAGTGGGTTAACTGGAAGGCCCACACCCAGACCCAGCAGACGCGCATTCACGTTCGGCCAAGGTGCAGGCGCTGGGAGGGATTGGGCGGCATCTAACTCAATCATTGTGATCGGCCAAGAGATTGCAGCTCCGCAGTATTTGAGGGGGGATTGTCTCATTATTCGGGTTTACGCGAAAGATATTTCCTTTCGATCCTATGTGTCTCCCTCGTTTCCACGCAATCCACTCCAGAGGTCACCTTGAACGCCCTCAAATCGGGGTTGTTTCGGACTTCCCATAGCCAAAGCAGTAATCCCCCGAGCGTTCCATGTTCGAATCTCAGCTCAATTGTTCCACAGAGTACCTCCGCAAAAGCCATTTTCCCCTCGATGGCCACTATAGTGGCTTGACAGCAAGTGATGTGTGCACTTCCAATTTTGCATCGCAAGAACGGCCTTCCCCCCATTACATTCTCGTGCTCACCTTCTGGGCCAGCCATTGCACCTTTGATCGCACCAAACCTGTTGAAGACCCTGTGGACCGCGAAGTCCTTTCACGTTGGCTGGCTGGCGCAGGGTGAAACCCTGCGGCGTTGGCTTGGACAATCATTTGCCTGTAAACCCGACATAACCTACTGAATATCAAAGGATTATTGCCACAATACGCTTTACATTATGGGGGAAAACATGTATATAATTTCCCCCAGGAGATGGCATGGATTCGGTTGCAGCTTCGGTTCTCAGGCGAATTCGGGTGCATGGACGCGGGTGGGTGTTTACGCCTCGGGACTTTCTCGTTTTGGGGACGCGCCGGGCGGTTGATCGCGCTTTAGCGCGGTTGGCACAAGACAAAACCATCCGTCGTCTGGCGCAAGGTCTTTATGATTATCCCCGTGTTCACAAGAAGCTCGGCGTTCTTGCTCCGAACCCGGATGATGTGGCTGCGGTACTGGCGGCGAAGACAGGAAGCCGGGTACAGATATCGGGCGCGCGCGCGGCGAACTTGATGGGGCTCTCGGACCAAGTCCCCGCCCAGTTGGTGTATCTGACTGACGGCCCCGGCCATCGCGTCAAGATCGGCGCCCAAACGATTCAGTTGAAACCCGCGAGACCATCGAGGTTCCCCGGAGCAGGCACGCCGGCGGGCCTCGCTCTCCAGGCGATCCGCGCGGTTGGGCCCAACACGAACAAAGACCTGGTTGTTCGACAGTTGTCCCGCGCCTTGAGCGCTCGCGACCGCACGCAACTTGCCAAACTAATAAAACACGCCCCCGCCTGGAGTCATGAGATCATACGGCGTTTGAACGAGGCATAGATGGATACCTGGGCCAAGGCGACGCCGAAAGATCGAGAAGCGCTATTCAACCAGACCGCCGTCACCAAGGGCATCTCACCCGAGATCATCGAGAAGGATTTCTGGGTCTGCTGGACGCTGCATCAGGTCGTCCAGTTTCGCGATTTTCCCCGCCTCATCTTCAAGGGCGGCACATCGCTATCAAAAGCGTTTGGCATTATCCAGCGGTTTTCTGAAGACATCGATCTCGTCATCAACCGCCATCAACTCGGCTTCAACGATCAGAACGACCCCGCCCATCAGTAAGGCACGAAGCTGCGCGACAGAACGATCGAAAAACTGAAGATCTCGTGCCGCACTGTTATTGCCGGCGAGTTCCTGCCGAAACTCGCAGAGCGGATTCGCCTGACCCTGGGCGGCCACGGGTGGAGTCTCGAAATCGATCCCAACGCTCCGGATGGCGACACAGTTGAATTCAAGTATCCGGCAGGCATTCCCGGCGCGCTCGCCAGTGGATATATCCGGCGGGCGGTACGCCTTGAACTCGGGTGCCGTGGCGACCAGATCCCCTGTGAGGAAGCAACCCTCGCGCCCTACGCGGCGGAAGCATTCCCTGACCAATTCCAAGTGCGCGGCCTCAAGGTAAACGCCATCGGACCCGAGCGAACATTCTGGGAAAAGGCCACAATCCTGCATCGCGAGTATCATCGTGCCGAGGCTGGAAAGCAAATCTCGGAACGGGTGTTTCGCCACTATCACGATGTTGTGGTCATTTCAAAACACCCCCGCGGCCTTCGCGCGCTCGACGATCTCAAACTGCTGGAGCAGGTCGTGGAACATAAGCAACACTTTTTCCGCGAGGGCGGTGCGCGATATGAACTCGCTAAGAAGGGAACTCTCCGCCTTGCGCCACCCCCCCAACTCGAAGAGGCCCTCCGCAGGGACTACGAGAAAATGCGAGAAATGTACTTTGGCCAGGAACCCGATTTTGATGCCGTCATGACCAACATCCGCGAGCTTGAAAAAGCGTTCAACGAGCGAGGATAGCTTGGGCGTGCCCGCAAACCTCTGATGTGGTCTGCTTATCATCTCTGAAGCTCAAGCCTGGATAACGATGCACTCGGAAGTTGGACAGAGACGACCAAGGTGACGTTCAATGGTCTCGCCACCGACATTCCCCGAAAATCTAGGAGCTCCAATGCCCCGCTTCGCGGGGCGAAAGAGGCCTCGCGCACGACCACTCTGACGCTTTTACCCTACTGAGAACGCGCGGAGCGTCAGGCCACAAAGGCGGAAGGGGGCTAAAATTGGGGGCTAAGATCGGGCCGTCAGCGTCACGGAAAAGACCTGTTATTCGTGACGCATCGGGTGGATGTGTAATGCCTCAAGATATTGCAGCACAGATACTTGCCAGGATATATGGCAGCGGCAGGGGGTGGGTCTTTACCCCCAAAGGACTTTCTCGATCTCGCCAGCCATGAAACGTCAGGGCAGACGCTTGCCCGGTTAGCGAAGGAAGGCACCGTCCGCCGCCTCTGGCGCGGAGTTTACGACCAGCCTTCAGCAATCTGCCCCGGCCGGCCCCGATCCCGACGCCATCGCCACGGCCATCGCGCGGGCTCACGGATGGACCATCCTGCCTGCGGGCGAGACGGCATTGAATCTTCTCACCGGTGCCCGCCCGGCAGTGGGTCATTTTGAATCACTACTGTCCAAATTAGCAGACGGGCCGTGTGGCGAACACGGTTCTGCTCGTGAACGATCACGAATACGACGCCAAACTAACGATACATTTCCCCTCGCCCCCTTGGGGGAGAGGGGGGACCGCAAGGCGGAGGGGGCCCCACGTTCTGCTTGTTGTGGGGGTGAGGGGGTCTTTACCAAAATGGAATTCGTTTGGGAGAGCCGCAAAAGCAAGGCAAAAGCCAAAAGTGAAACGGCCTCAGCGTCGACAGCATTTCACTAAGCCCCTGAGTTCTTG
>CAYTMD010000331.1:5348-7246 GCA_964438685.1 uncultured Acidobacteriota bacterium | reverse complement strand
TAGATGCATCAACACCCGAAAACGTTACATCCGTTTAGGGCCGAATCAGTAATATTGAAAGTTCCCCAAGTTGCCCGGCCCATATTCCTCACTGCGCGCCTGGACAGGCGAGGGTACACGGGTTGCGGAACAATGCGTTCACGGCTCTCATTCTGAGCAGCGGCGAAGGATCTGCGTGAGCCCTTACTTCGATGCCGGGGCTTCTGATCCTTGGGACGGTGGCGTGGCTTGGGAAATTGGTGGTGAGGCGGGCGATACGGTAAAAACGTTTTGAGTGGCGGAGGGTGCTCCTGCTACCGGGCCATGATCGAGTTCCGGCGCCAGCGGGTGCGCGCCCAAACCAAGCTTCATGAGCGATTTGGCTTCCGGCATACCCGTGGCGGGAAATCCATGGTCAATCTGATAGCGTTGCATGGCTTCATGCGTGTGCGAGTCCCACTGGCCGCTGGGCTCCCCCTGAAGGTATCCCTCGCGAATCAGCGCCTGCTGAATCTCCTGGGCGCGCTCCGGTTGCATGTGGATCCGCGCCAGGCGCTGCTGTCCGCTCAGCGTGTGGGGACGCACCGGGGCTGCATGTTTATTATGCGCAGCCGTCGCTTTGTGCTGGGAGGCGTAGGCGCTGGGATGATTGGGAGACTTTTGGGACGCGTATGCTTTGCCGGTGTGGGGAGAAGTCTTCCTCGCAGCAGCGTGCGCCGAGCCTGATGGGGAAGTTGACCTTCGGTGCGGGGCGCTATGTAACGCAGAGGCATGCGTCGCTGGCTTCTTCGCCACCGCGTGGTGGTACGTAAGAGCAGTGGTGGAATGCGACACCGGCTTTGGCGTGCTGTTCACCGTCGAGTTATTTGCGGCGAACACGCCAACAGCCGTCAAGCAAACTCCCGATAGCAGAACAAGCATTCGCTTGCTGGTTTTGTGACCGGATAAACTCAAACCACTCCTTTCCACTCCAGGGCAGTCCCTCTCAAATCGCGGCTGACTTGATTCACAACCCTACACATGCAGCACCGGGCTTTATCCCGGCATCTGCCGTCCCAAAGGGCGGCGCTACTTTCTTCACTCTAGGGTAGACGGTCAGCAAGGAACAACGTTGTGAAACTGTGCGGACCGTTATGACGCGCCACCAATAATACTACGTCTGCGCCAGACTTCAACTGTCCTTGTAATTTATTATACTCCTCAACGGATGCGACAGTATGTCGATTAACGCTGAGGATAACGTCTCCGCGCTCAACTCCCAATTCAGAAGCAAAACCACTCCCCTGCACGTCAATTACCAACACTCCCTGCCGGGCGCCAAGGTGGAGTTGACTGGAAATCTCCTGGGCCTGTTCCGAAGTCAGGTTCTTGAGTGACAATCCAAGGACGCCGACCCCCTCCGGAGCCGCTTCAGGCTTCCCTTCTCCCCCTTCGCCAACTCGGCTCTCCCCAATGATCCTGTTACGGTCAGCAACTTCCACATTGGCAGTGGCGCGCTTGCCTTCGCGCAGGTACTCGACGCGCAATTTGCTGCCAATATCGGTTTCGGAAACAATGGCCACCAGTTCGTCGCCACCGTGCACGGCCTGTCCATTAACACTCAGAATGACGTCTCCCCGTTTCAGGCCGGAGTGGTCCGCAGGGCTGTCGGGCTGCACGCTGTCGACCACGATGCCATGGTCCGTGCCAAAACTGCGCAGCAACGCAGGGTTGGATTGCGCCTGAAATTGCACGCCGATGGCGCCACGCTTGACTCCGCCACTGGTGACGATGGCGTTGTAAACCTTACGGGCGGTGTTGGAGGGTATGGCGAAACCTACTCCGTCATAACTGCCCCGGCGGGTGGCAATCGCAGTATTGATGCCAATTACCTGTGCCGCCAGATTGACGAGGGGCCCACCACTGTTACACGGATTGAT
>CAYTMD010000331.1:0-5338 GCA_964438685.1 uncultured Acidobacteriota bacterium | reverse complement strand
CTGCCCCTCCGTTCCCCCTTCAATGTCGCGGCCCTTGGCGCTGACAATCCCCGCGGTCACCGTGGAATCAAGTCCAAACGGGCTACCAACGGCAAGTACCCAGTCACCCACCCGCATGGAATCAGAGTCACCGAGATCAGCCGCATGGAGCGACTTCCCCGCATCGATCTTTATGACGGCAAGGTCGGTCCACTTGTCAGAGCCGATTACCCGCGCTTTATACTTATTATCATCACCATGCAAGGAAACGGTAATACGATCGACCGGCTTATTTTCCCGTTCTTCAGAATTCTGTGTAATCACGTGGTAATTCGTGAGGATGAATCCGTTGGAATCAAGAATGACTCCCGAGCCCAGGCTTTGTTGACGGAAATCGCCTTCATCCGGCCTGGTCCCTTCCCCTGGCCCGCCCTGAAAGAAATGGTCAAAAAAGTCGTCGAACGGTGAGTCGTTGGGTGAGTGCGGGTTCCGCCGGGTCGCGCGCACCGTGGTTTCCGTATTGATGTTCACCACGGCATCTTCAACCTTGTCGGCAATCTGGGAAAAAGAGTTGGACAATTCGACCGGCGATGGCATGGGGAGCGGCTTGGCCTCTGCGCCAGAAAAACCTCTGGCCGCACGCACTCCGTGGGAGACCACTGTGCCAATCAGGATTCCGATTCCCAGGGTTACGGCAACCACCAGCGCCGGCAACGCCCGTCGACCGCTTGCACTCATCTTTAAGTCTCCCTTGACCCTGGAATACCGTGACTGTCTGTCCCTTTAGAGTATACACCAGGATGCGGATTTCACCACTTCCGCACCACGACCGGGCAGAAACCCCATCTGGCTGCGGGAAAGGGCCCTCCCGCGGATAACCACCCCGTCGCCCAAGGCGCCACCCCTCCTAAATCAGGAGGGGAGCTATTAAGGAACGCCCCTTCTCATAAGTGGCGTGCCGAGCGCCGGGATGGTCAGAACCGGTATCTTGCTGACATAGCGAATCCCACTACCCCTCGACCGGAGCGGGAGGCGCTCCGCCCCATACTTCCGAGGCAACCATTCCCGCCAGGATCAGAGCGGAACCCAGCAGGACCTTTCCTCCCAGATGTTCCTTCGTAACAACGCGCGAAGTGAGCGCGGCAAACACCGGTTCCAGGGCAAAAATCAAGGCGGTATGTGCCGGCGGAGTATACTGCTGCGCCCATACCTGGGAACTGAACGCAAAAGCCGTGGCGAAGATTGCCGTCACAATAATGGCAAACACTAGGCGCGCGGTCCAATTCACCGTGCTGGAAGGGCCAAAGGGGACGGCCAGCATTGCGATAATCCCCACCACCAGGATTTGGCCCGGCGCCAGGTGCAGAAATGAAAAACGGCGCGTGTAAAATCCGACCATCACAATGTGAATGGCAAAAGCCGCGGCCCCAAACAGGGTCAACAAGTCACCGCGATTTATGGCTCCAATTCCCGAAGGCAGAACAAGAAAGTAAAGCCCCAAGAGACCCAATCCCGCGCCCGCGGCGTTTGCGGCTCGCATCGGGTACCCTTGAAAAAGTGATATCAAAGGCACCAGGATGACGCTGAATCCCGTAATGAAGGCGCTCTTGGAAGGCGTGGTGTAAACAAGGCCCCAGGTTTGAAAGGCAAAACCCGTGAATAGCATTATGCCCAGCAGCAGGCTGGGCAAAAGCGCTTTCCGCGGCAGGCGCCCGCGCGCCATTACTCCAACCATCAGCAAGCCAGCCAGAATAAAACGCACAGCGAGGTATGGAAATGGTGAAGCATCGGCAAGCGCCCCTTTGACGATTACAAAGGACGACCCCCAGATGAAGGTGGTGGCAACAAGCAGGAGTTCAGCTTTCGTGCGTTGGGTCAAAACCTGGAACCTCGACTTTATCCCCAATACTGTTTACTTAATGGGCTTCACAACATAAAGAGGAAAATGGCTGTTGGGCGGCTCTCCCGCCCGTCTCCGGTTGCTGGAGTCCAGCAATCGGACCCGCCTTTTTCCCCTGGGGTAGAGGGACGGCGGCGGTCGAGTTGAGCCCGGTCAGCTCATCGTCGAGGCACGGCACCGACGTGAAGGTCCATATAAGATTTGTTCATTGGGCCGTCGGATCACGCGGTTTCGAACGGCTACTTTGGACTCTTGCCGAAGAAGTCGCCCCACTGGTTTACGGGACGAGTTTGAAATCTCTGGCCTGCGGTCGAGTTATCCGCCGCCACCGGGCGATAAATTGTGTGGCACCGTTCACAGCGATAGACCTCGGCGTTCTTGCCAAATTCCTTCAGCGCGGTTTGTACTTCATCGCTGGAAGTGAGCCGTAGCGGATGGTAGTAATACCACCGCTTCAGGTGCCCAACGCACAATTCGCCTTTGGCATCCTTCTCATCACAGGCGCGCTGTCCGGGCTTCTTCTCTTTGATCTTCAAAGTTGCCGTGCTCACTGCGGCACTCTCCTGTAAAACGCTGGATTTTGATCCGCCGGATATAGGAACCCCGTGTATCGCCGAGTTATTCTACTCGAACCGTTTGCCAAATTCCAACGAATGGTCGTGTGATCCGATGACCCTCCGAACCGCCGTTTTGCTGCTCACCCGATCTCCCGATCACCGGATCACCATATCCTGATACTCCACTTTCATCAGGCACAGGCCTTGCGCGGGCGCCGTGGGGCCGGCTTGCGTGCGATCACACGCGGCAAGAATACGTGGAATTTCGCCGGGAGCAAGTTTGCCCCGCCCCACCTCCATCAGGGTCCCCACGATATTCCGCACCATGTATCGCAGGAAGCCCTTCCCCGTCACCTCGTAAATCAGCAGGGACGATCGCGGCCGCCAGAGGAGGTGCGATCGAAATATCGCGCGCACACGGCTTTTGGCATCTTCTTCCTCTTGTCCGGCAGCGGCGAAGGAGGTGAAGTCATGCTCACCTTCAAAGTATCGCGCCGCCTGCGCCATCCGTTCACGGTTCAAATGATAGGGATAATGATGAACAAATCGCCACAACAACGGCGAGCATACCGGGGCCATCAAGATTCGATACCGGTAAGTCTTACGGCGCACGTCGAAGCGGGCGTGGAAAGTTGGACCGACGTCGTCCGCCCGCTGGACGCGCACTGTGGGCGGGAGCAAATTGTTCAGCGCTTTGACGAAATTTGCGCAGGGTATGGTGGAAGCGGTATGGAAATTCGCCACCTGATACACGGCATGCACCCCGGCGTCCGTCCGCCCCGACCCGCACACTTGCGAAGGAGCGCCGGTCAGCTTGTGGAGAGCACCTTCCAGGCATGACTGGATCGTGGGAGCATCTGGCTGCCGTTGCCAGCCGCGAAAGTCCGTTCCGTCGTAGGCCAGGATTAATCGAATGTTTCGCATAGTGCCATCACTCATCCGTTGATCGTCTGGGATTCACAATTTCCGCTAACTCTATTTATTTTCATAAACATCGCGAGAAGAAACCTGTAACCTGCCTGTTTTCATCAACATCGCGAGAAGCCAAATATCGGACATATTTTCTCTACGTGTTTTCAACAACATCGCGAGACTAACCTCCAATTTTCAATCCCCCTTTTTCTCTCCGCAAAAAGCCAGCGGCCATACTAACACCTTTAATATCAAAGGGTTGAAATTTTAGTCGTCGCGCGAGACAAACCGATAACTTCCTTGTTATCATAAATATCGCCAGAGAACTGGGCCCTTTCAAGTCGTTTGTGCGCCCCATGCATCCACCCATGTTGCCCATTTTTCTTCTTTCCGCTCGTTTCTCATGGCGTGTCTTAACGCGGCGTTATTGCCGGGGGTAGGCTCCCCGTGGCCCTCATCTCAATCCTAGCCTATACCGCTTGATTGACACTGTCAAGTGGCAAACGGTCTCCGCGCCTATTGAAGCAAACATGGCCGGAGCATCCCCCCCACGCCACGTCCATGCTATCAGCTTCCATTTCTCTGTTGTGCATTCCATAATCAGCGTAGTAATCACCACAAGGTTGTCTCGCGGCCACGCGGGTGGTAGACTTTCGAGTCTTACTTTTGCATGGTCTGGTCATCAAGTCTGCGCGCTCCCCAGGCTCTGGACTGAGGAGTGCACAGTAGGATAATCAACGCTGGCAACGGAGCCGCGGCGATATTCCAGGTCTCCATGGGCCGGTATTGAGGCTGGTCGGCATAACCCCACCCCCCGTGAGGCGGATCATCAGAGAGGATTAATGCCAACGGCTGATGACGATCGATGAAACTTTGCGTCCAATCAATGCGTATTACCTGGTAGTGCAGACGATTTAAGAGACATTTCGCCATAAAGGAAAAGGATATTCGATGAAGCCTCACCGTCCATCCCTCATTGCCCTCATGTTTGTTGTAAGTCTTTTTGCCGCCGGACCTTACCTGCACGCGCAAGGCGCCTCATCCGCGCCGGCCGCGACCACCACTGTTCCCGTCCGCAACTTCGACACAAACTTCGGGAACACCAAGTGGTTTCCCAGCTTCTGGGACCCGTACCAGGTACCTTATGTTCCCGAGGCGAAAATGAGCAACTCAGAGCGATTGCACTCCCTGCTGCTCGACGGCAAGCTGCATCTTTCCATTCAGGACACCATTGAATTGGCGCTCGAGAACAATCTCGATATCGCCGTGGCGCGCTATAACATTGCCTATTCGCAGACCGACATCCTGCGCACCAAGGGTGGCGGCGCCGCTCGCGGCTTCAGCGGATCGTTCTCCTCCTCGGCGCTATATTCCGGAGCCATCGGCGGCGGCGTCAGCGCCTCCACCTCCGGGGTCAGTGGCGGTGCAGGCGGGGCCGCAGGCAGTTCCAGCGCCACGCAATTGGGTGGCGGCTCCTTTGACCCGGCGGCATTCTTCTCCTTCGGCTGGGATCGGAATACAACCCCCCTGGGGACCACGGTCTTGACCGGCGTGCCCTACGAGAACCTTCAGGGAGCAAGTTACTTTACCGGCATGAACCAGGCCTTCCAGACCGGCACCAGTTACGAAGTCGTGGTGGGTGGGTCGCGCGGTTCAAGCAATGCCCTCACCAACGTTTACAACCCGAACGTCCAAACCGTCGTCGCCGCGGGATTTACCCAACCCTTGTTGAATGGCTTTGGACGACGTGCCAACTCCGCCTATATCCGCATCGCCAAGAACGATGCCAAAATCGCCGATTCCGTCTTTCGCCAGCAGGTCATCGGCACTTTGGGCAGCGTCCTGAACTATTACTGGGACTACCTCTCCTTTAAAGAAACCGTGCGGGTAAAGGAAGAGGGCCTGGCATTTTCAGAGAAACTGCTGGCTGACAACAAGAAGCAGGTGGAAATAGGAACCCTGGCTCCGATTGAAGTGGTGCGGGCGGAAT
>CAYTMD010000330.1:0-7247 GCA_964438685.1 uncultured Acidobacteriota bacterium | reverse complement strand
GCTGGAATCGCCGCGCCGGATGAGTCTGTGACCTGTCCGCGCACGGTTCCTGAGTCCGACTGCGCAAGTCCCCATGTTGCCATCAGGAGCAGTGCCATGACGACAAGAAGCGAGCGGCGAAAACAATTTCGTGAACCTGACATTTCGAAAACCTCTGATCCTTTGATTCCCCTTGTTGGTGGAGTAGGCCGCTTCCACTGGCCCGGATTACTCATGAAAACGATAAGCGGCGGGCAGATTTGAGAACGTTTCACGCAGAGTCCACGGAGCGCTGTTCGATCGAATTATCGAAGCCTTTGACCACGGAGTGCACAGAGAACGTCGCGGGCACTCTCTGCGGTCTCTGTGCCCTAACTCCGTGACCTCTGTGCGAAATTCTTTAATGCCCTCCATCGCTGCAAAAAAATCATGAATAATCCGGCCTAACGACCCGGCGGCTGGCCCGGGACGATAACTTCCTGGGGGATTCCACGTGGCTCGCTAGTTTCCGGCGTGATTCGTAGGTCGGGCGTGCTGGAGCCGGAGGTGTCGTGGGCGACAAAGGGCTTCGCGCTGTCGTCCGGATAACTATCCGGCAGCCGGATGACCCGTGGCGTCAACATCACCAACACCTCAACGTCGCTGAATTCTTTGTGGTCC
Organism: uncultured Acidobacteriota bacterium; assembly: GCA_964438685.1. GTDB lineage: Bacteria > Acidobacteriota > Terriglobia > UBA7540 > UBA7540 > Bog-366. The sequence continues at coordinate 6,608 of CAYTMD010000330.1, read as the reverse complement.
TGCGAAAAGAAATAGTGCAGCAGGGGGAGGCTGCCCAGACCCGGGATTCCCTGCACCTGCGACGTCTGCGTGCTCTGGAGCAGACCGCCCAAGAGGTTCACCTCACCTTCCCGCAATCGGATGTCGTGCTCAATCACACGTTGGCCGAAAGTGGGCTCACTGACACCTCCGACGGTCAGGTCAGCACCGAGTGATGAGATTTCGATCTTGGCGTGAAGCGCCACCTCACCGGTCGCCAACAGGTGGGGTGTCAATTCCAGGTTCACACCCACGTCCTGGTACTGAAACTGCGTGCTGGCCAACAAGCTACTGGAAGAGCTTGAGGTACTTGTAAGAGAAGGAAGGAAGCTGCCGGTGGCATAAGGAACACGGCTTCCGATCTTCAACTTGGCAGTTTGTCCGTCCGTGGCCCGTATTTGCGGGCTTTGCAGAATATGAGTTTTGGAATCGTTCAAGACCGCCGTGGCGTAAGCACTGGGCAGGACTGCGGCATAGTCACGATAACTTAAGGAGCCAAGCTGCACGGTAGTGGCAGTGGTCGTTGATGTCGAAGTGGTGGGCGAGAAAGCCACGGCGCTCTGCAATCCCGGCGTAATTGTTCCACTGGAGGAAATCGTGGCGGGCGTCAGGCCCAAGTCGCGTATGCGGTCGCGGTCGGCTTCCACGATCTCAATTTCAATCAGGATTTCCGCCTTGCCGCGGTCTAGGTCATGCACAAGTTGCACCGCCGCCGCAACTTTGGCGGGCGTGTCGCGGACGATAATGGCGTTGGAATCCGGGTTGTCAATGATCCTTTGCAAACCCAACACCTGCTTAAGTGCGGTGGTGATGGCCGTGCGGTCAGCCGCCGCCTGGGGATTAGAGAGGTAAATGGTCTTCACAACCTCCTCGTCATAATCCCGCCGATTATTCGGGTTGTCAGGAATGACCAGAATGGTGTTGGATGTTTCCGTTATCCAAAAGCTTTTGGTCTGGTGCATCACAATTCTGAGCGCGTCCTCCACCTTGACGTTGGTGAGGTCAATAGCAATAGGGCTGGGCCGGAAGTCCGCGGCGAAAACCACATTGAGACTGGCCAACTTCCCCAAAGTTTCGATCACCCGGCGGCTATCTGAACTAATGCGAAGATGGGCAAGGGGTTCCTGGGGAAGGGGCTGAAGTTGGTTGACCGCCGCGGAACCCGATGGTTCGCGGGGCTGAAGAGCTTTCTGGATGGCGGTGTCGCGTTCTCGCTTCGACGCCGCCTGTTTGGCCAGCAATTGGGATAATTCGTTAGCCGCGCCCTCATTGCTGGGATCAATGCCAGCGGCCTTTTGGAATTCTCCGGCCGCGGCTTCCGGCCGCCCCTCCTTCAACAGACGCCGGCCGTTTTTGAGATGGAGCAGGGACGCCTGGGTGCGGGCCTGCCTCTCGTGGAGAAGGTACAACGCATTCGAAGGGTCGGACTGGATCGCCTTCTCGTAATTCACCAGCGCCGAATCCCAGTCTTTTTGCAGTTCGGCTTTGTGGCCTTCGCGGAAAGCAACGTTGCCTCCTGCACAAGCGAGGGTGGCCGCGAGCGCGCATAATCCGCAAAAAGCGCGAACCTGTTTCATCTTTATCATCCAGTTATTCACCAGGGTGCTTTCCTAAGCTCAATACTATTCACTTTGCGAACGTCTTCCGATCCACACGCGCGAAATGCCATGTAGTGCAATAGCAGCAGCTACCGTCTCAAGGCTGTCCAAATGGCCTCGTGGTGAACCTGATTCTGCCCACGCACGATCATGAATACGACGTCAAACTAACGATTCTTCTTCCCTCGCCCCCTTGGGGGAGAGGGATGTAAATTCAATCAACCTCCGCGCGGAACAAGTTCGCCCCCGCGAACAAGGAAGCGCCGCGGACCTGATGACCAGGTCCACGCTACGCTCCTCATCCTTGAGGCGGTTCGGGAGGACCGGCGGGAGGCGCTCCCGGCCCTGCTTCGGGAGGTTCATCCGGCCCTCCATCGGGCGGCCCGAACCCTGGCCCCGGTGGGGGGCCCTGGGGGCGCAGGTCACGTAGCAATCGGGCTTGTTCGGCAGTCAAGATGCGTCGCACGGCCAGAACTGTTTCCATTTGGGATTTTTCCAGGCGGCCGCGCGCTTGGGTTACTTTGTCAATCTGGGCTAGTATCTGCGCCTCGTCGGGGGGATCTGTTTCCATTTGGTACCGCAAAACGGCGTACTGCTTTTCCAGGTCGGCGCGCAGATCGATTTGCTGGATTTGGCTATCATGGGCGATTTTCCCGGCTTTCTGGACTTGGTCATCGTTAACATGGAGTTTCTGCACAAGAACGGGATCCTTCCACCAGAGTATTCCCACGCCGGGAAACATGCCCAGCGGACCATCCGGGGGTGGGATCGTCATCGTAGTAGGCGAACCTTGGCGGGGGCCGCCAGAGGGCTGGAAAGACTCCTGTGCCATGGCCTGCCCACAAAGCGCGATGGCGAGGGTGAAACCGACAATAGTTGCTTTCATTATGTTAGCCTCCTTTGTTCAATCTCATTTAAACCTGGCCACGTAAAGGCAATGTGTGCGTGGAAGGGGAAATTGTTAAGCTATGGTAAAAGTTGGCCGATGCGCTTACGTCCCAGTGCTAAAATGCCCGCTGGTTGACTATGTCAGCACAACGCGACAATTCCGCTGGCTCACCTGTTCAAATTCTCATCGTGGATGATGACGTAAAGCTTTGCCGCCTCATTCGTGAGTATCTGGAACCCCTTGGGTATGAAGTAACCGCTGCGCACACGGGGCCGGAAGGTCTGAAGGCGGCGGAGCAAGGGCCGTTCTCCGCCATCATTCTTGATGTGATGTTGCCGGGGATGAACGGCTTTGACGTCCTTCGCAGCCTGCGCGCCAAGTCAAACGTTCCAGTGTTGATGCTGACGGGACGCGGCGAGGAGGCCGACCGGATCGTGGGTCTTGAACTCGGCGCAGACGATTACCTGCCCAAGACGTTTTCGACGCGGGAATTGCTGGCCCGTCTCCGCGCCACGATCCGGCGATCCAGCGTCACTCGGGAGCAGGCGGAAGCCCGCGAGCCAGAAGTTTTGGTGGGCGACCTGAGCATTGATCCGGAGGCGCGCCGCGCCAGGCTGAGCGGTCAAGCTCTGGCGTTGACGGCTGTCGAATTTGATCTTCTGCTATCGTTGGCCAAGGCAGCGGGGCGGATCAGAACTCGCGAGCAGCTTCTGAACGAAGTCGCCGACCGGAATTTTGATGTTTTCGATCGGTCGATCGACGTGCATATCTCCTCTTTGCGCAAAAAGCTCGGTGATGATTCCAAGTCACCCAAATTTATCGTTACGGTGCGCAGCGCCGGTTACATGATGCGCAATCCCCGCGCGGAGGGGTTTTCATGAGAGCGCGCGCCTCCATTTCCGTCAAAATCCTCCTTCTCTCCTTCCTGAACGTGCTGCTGTTGGCGATGGTTTTTGCCGCCTTTGCCCGCGTTCAGTACCGGTTGGATCTGAACTCATTGCTGCTTTCGCCCGGGCGCGACCGCGTCCTTGCCGTCTCGCGGCTCATCGCCCTGCAATTGCCGAATACCGATCGCAAGGATTGGGACCGCTTGCTCGCGGCATACACATCCACCACGCACGCTTCGGCTTTCCTCTTCGACGGCCAGGGAACGCAACTGGCGGGACCCGCCGTGGCACTGCCGCAAGAGGTGTTACAATCTCTTCGGCCCGATCACGGCCCACACCCGCAGGGGCCTCAGGACAGGGATCCGGCGGAGCGCGCCTGGCCGCCGTGGGATGGGCCCGGCGGCGGAATTGCGAGGGGTGATCCGGAACACCATCCCCCCGACGGTGGGATGCATCCGTTCCCCGACCACTCCCGCCCGCCTCTGCTGTTTCCCGCGTTCCTGATCAGGACCAGCGTCCCCACTCGCTACTGGGTAGGTGCTCACGTACCCATCTTCGATCGATCGGCGATGAGGCCGGATGATGCCACGCTGGTGTGGATGTTCCCGTCGTTGTGGACGAATCCGTTCTTTTTCGATTACACGCCCTGGGTGGCGGCGGCCCTGGTGGTAATCCTGGTTTCCGCTGCCTGCTGGCTGCCTCTGATTCGAGGTCTGACGCGCTCCATTTCCCAACTCACGGCCGCCACGGGGGCAATTGCCGAAGGCAAACTTGAAACCCGCCTATCCCTGCGTCGCCGCGACGAACTTGGCCAGTTGAGTGAAGCCATCAACCGCATGGCGGAACGCCTCAGCGATTTTGTACACGGCCAACGGCGGTTTCTCAGCGACGTGGCCCACGAACTTTGCTCCCCCATCGCACGGATTCAAGTGTCACTGGGAATCCTGGACCAACGCGCCCAGGGCAATCAAAAGAAATATGTGGAGGGTGTGCAGGAAGAAGTGGAGCACATGTCAGGACTTGTGAACGAATTGCTGCTCTTTTCCCGTGCGCAGCTCAATGCCGCCGACACTCCGTTGACCCACGTGAATTTGGCGGAAATCGTACGCCGTGTTCTCGATCGGGAAGCAGGTGAGGGCGCCCGCGTTGAAACCCACGTTGATGGAAGTTTGGAAGTCCTGGCGCAACCGGAATACCTCTCCCGGTCGCTCGCCAATGTGGTGCGCAATGCCATTCGCTACGCGGGCGAGTGCGGCCCCATTGTGATCTCGGCACAGGAAAAAGGGGGGATGGTTTCAATCACTGTCGTCGATAACGGTCCGGGCATCCCCGAGGCGGAGCTTGAAGCAGTCTTCAAACCCTTTTATCGGCCGGAGCTGGCGCGCCAGCGGGAGACGGGCGGCGTGGGTCTGGGCCTGGCGATTGTGCGAACCTGCATCGAAGCCTGCGATGGCATCGTCAATTGCCGCAATCGGTCGCCCAAGGGGCTTGAAGTTGAGATCAAACTCCCGGTTGCACAACCGTAAACCGCGGCGATATTGAAGCATTACGAAACGGGTTGTGGTAGCATCTGCGGCAGATTCAATCGCGAGTCTGAGAAGGAACTGCCGCGGGCAGCGCTGGGCGGGCAAGTTCACAATCCAATCGATGAGGTGCAACCATGAGACAGGGATGGGGGACGACCCTCATGGTCGGGATGGGCGTTGGGCTCTTTCTCGCCCCGCAATTGGTTCTCGCCCAAGCTTGCAAGGATGAAGTGTCGATGCTCGAAGGATCCACGCAATCGCTGGTGGAACTCATCGATACGGTAAAAAAAGAGACCCTTCCGGTTTTTGAACAGGCCAACCACCAGAAGAGTGCCGTGAACCGGCTCAGCGTCCACACCAGCATGTTGGCGGAACTGGTGACATGTCTTGAACAGGCCGCCAAAGATACGACCGCCACCAAAGAACAAGCGGAAGCCGCAAAGACCCAGCACGATGCCGCTGTCAAACTGTTGGAAGTGCTCAAGAATGAACTAAGCGCCATCAAGGATGCAAAAGCGTCGAAGGATGCCAAAGCTCTGATCGAGAAACTCGACATGAAGACTTGAGAGTTCGACGACAGCACCGGGGAAGCGGCCGCCTCGTCCAAGCCTCCACACACAAAATCCTCCCAGCGTGATTTCATCCGCCGCGAATCGCAACTTCAGGCTAGAATGAATAGATATGGTTTCCCTGTTTGGTTTCGGCGATAAGGACAAAGAGAAAAAACCCGGCTTCATGGAACGGCTGAAGAAGGCCGTTGCCTCCACCAAAGCCCAACTGGTGGAACGGATCGAAGAGATTGTGGAAAGCAAGCCGACGCTGGACGAATCGGTGCTCGGCACGTTGGAAGCAACACTGATCACCGCCGATCTGGGAGTGGGGACCACACAGGAAATCCTGGACCGGCTGAAACAGCAAATCCGCCAGGGGAATCTGCGGGAGACGTCGCAACTGCGCCCCGCGGTTGAACAGGGAATCCTGGCGATTCTGGCAGACCACGGCGCGGGCACAATCGCACCCAAGGCCACTCAGCCGCCGCCCGGCATGCCCCACGTGATCTTTGTGGTGGGTGTGAACGGCGTCGGCAAAACCACCAGCATCGCCAAGCTGGCCCACTTCTTTCAGCAGCAGAACCTTCGCCCGCTGCTCTGCGCCGCTGACACTTTCCGCGCCGCCGCCAACGAACAGTTGGAGATTTGGGCGGGACGGCTGGGCATCGAGATGATCAAGCAAAAATCCGGGGCGGATCCGGCAGCGGTGCTGTTTGACGCCCTCGCCGCAGCCAAAACTCGCCACCCCGACGTGGTAATCGTAGATACGGCAGGCCGCCTGCACACCAAGGCCAACCTGATGGCGGAACTCGGAAAGATGTGCCGCATAGCCGCGCGCGAAATTCCCAATGCTCCGCACGAAGTGCTGCTGGTAATTGATGCCACGACCGGGCAGAACGGGCTGCAGCAGGCGAGGCAATTTGTGGACCACGGTGGCGCCACCGGTATCATCCTGACCAAGCTCGACGGCACCGCCAAGGGCGGCGTGGTCGTCGCCATCGCGCGCGAACTGGGACTGCCCATTCAGTTTGTCGGCGTCGGCGAAAAGATTGACGACCTTCTGCCCTTCAATCCCCAGGAATTTGTGCAATCGCTTTTCGAGGCGTAGTTTGATATCGACATCCCTCGCCCCTTTGGGG
>CAYTMD010000329.1:0-7256 GCA_964438685.1 uncultured Acidobacteriota bacterium | reverse complement strand
CGTGTAGGCAAGGTCGAGGTGCTGAGGTGTGATCCCTTCCGCGGTCCGCAATCCGCCAGCGTAGCTCAGCGCTAAGAAGAGGAACAGGTACCCGCAAATGCGTGAAGGGTGCTCCATCGCACATAACCAGCAAGGTTGCGATTGGCCCTTCGAGGCAAAGTGCGGCAACAATAATTTCATCTCGGTGTGATCCCTTTGGTTTATTTGAATCCCTGAAACGCCGGGTGCAATGCGGCGTGCGCGGCGAAACGGTATAAACAATCCCTTCATCGAGCGGGTTCCAACACCAACTTGTGGGCTGTGTTCTTTTCAACGGCCGCATCGCTGAACAACATGGGGAAGCTCTGACCATTGTACCAAGCCGAAAGCTGGTCGCGGTAAAAGGGGCTAAAGACCTGGCCGGATTCTCCCAAGGTGATGTTTTGCATTGACTGGTCCAAGTCGGAAAAGTCCACCACCATGCGCATGGAAGGCCCCGAGGCAGGGGAAGTCGCCTTTACGGTAGTGGCGGTTCCCGCTTGCGGGAATGGCCCAACATCCAGTAGTCGCCCCAGGAGAGGCGACCCGGCACTCAAGGGATGGTGAAAGGTCAGGGGAATGGTTTCACCCCATTTCCAGGCTGCGTGGTCCTGACTGTGAACCAGGGAAGGAATCTGCCGGGTCCCTTCGTCCAGGCTTTTCATAAGGGTCACGTGGAAGTCTGAATCACCCGGAGGAAGCCAGCGCGCAAGGTTTTGCTCCAGGACATTCTGAAGGAAAATGGTGCTCATGGGCCAGCGGTACAGGGAGTACTCGTCACCTAATTTTGACTTCAGAATGCGGGTGAGCAGAGCGCAGCGAGTGACCTCCAGGACAAGCGTCGCGGCGGAATCTGCGCGCGCTACGCCGTCCCAGTCCTTCAAGGCGCCGAGCGCAAATTGAGCGTCGGGGCTTGCCGGCGGTTGCTTTCCGGCCGCCGCCAGGAGTTGTTTGGCCAGCCACGCATCTTCCAGGCTCACGATATCGGTCTGAATCTTGAGCATGTCCGATGAAGTGAACAGCCCTCCCGCACGGAGAAGTTGAAATATTCGCGCAGTGCGGTAGGGGGCTTCCCACCTTGAGGTAATGAAATACGGATAATTGTCAGGAACAATGCGTCCATTGGCTGTTGCAATCATCCCGCTGGGGGGATTAAAGGCGTGAGGAAGGGCCTCAAACGGGACGAAGCCATTCCAATCATAATCGTCGGTGCTGCCCGGCACGGGAATGGCGCCATTACCCTGCTTGCGAATGGGAACCAACCCGGCGGCGTAATAGCCGATGTTGCCTTCTTCATCGGCATAAACGCAATTCTGCATGGGCACATTGAAATCGCGGAGAGCTGCGGTGAACTCCTGCCAGTTCTTTGCCTGGTCGATGTGCCGGAAGGGAATGCGAACGGCGTGCGGGCTGAGCAACGTCCACTGCAAGGCGAGGTCGCGATCGCCATCGTGCGAAATTACCGGTCCATGCCGGGTGACCATTACGGTGAAATGATAATCGCGCTGGCGGCGAACCTTGATGGTCTCATTGCGAACGTCCGCGTTCACCCACTGGCCGTTATGCAAATACTTGCTGGGGTCACGAAGATTAAAGCTTTCAATGTAGAGGTCTTGGACGTCAGGTCCGGTGTTGGTCATGCCCCAGGCGATATGTTCATTGTGGCCAATGATGACAAACGGCAGGCCGGGCATGCTTACACCCGTCACGTTAAGTTCAGGCGCCTTAAGATGAATCATGTACCAGATGCTGGGAATGCTGTGGCCAAGATGGGGGTCGTTCGCCAGCAGGGGCTTGCCGGACTTCGAGTGCGATCCACTCACCACCCAGTTATTGCTCCCTATCCCACTTGTGAATTCCAAGGGAGCAGGAAATAGCGCTTCGACAGGGAGGTTGTCCGGGAACACTTCCGTGCCCACGCCCGGGTTGGCGGCTGTTTTCGGAGCCGGGGGCGTCGAAGCAGGAACATCAGCAACCGGCATGTCGAGTGCAGAATGATCGGGGAACGCGTCGGAGAAGAGCTCTTTTCCCAATTTGGCGGCGATATGCTCGCGCATCAAATCGCTCTGCCAGGTTTGGCTCAGCGACGTCGAGAGGTTCAGGGCGACGGCAACGGAATCGACTTCGCGCCACGGTTGGGGTTGGTATCGCATCATCGAAAATTCTAAAGGCAGATGGTCACGATGGCTTTCGATAAAGACATTAATGCCGCGAGCATATGCAGTAAGGAGACGCCGATCGTCCGGCGACATTTCGGCCAGGGCTCTTTCCGCAACCCCCACGAAGCCCAGCGTATGGCTTTCAATATCCATGCGCAGGGTACGATCACCCAAGATCTCTGAAAGCGTCCCCTCAGCCTTCCGCCGGCTCAAATCCATTTGCCAGAGGCGATCTTGAGCCGTAACGTACCCTTGAGCGAAAAGAGCGTCCGCAATAGATTGAGCGCGGATGTGAGGAACACCATGCGCATCTCGCGACACTTCCACCCGTGCCGAAAGCCCCGGGGCGGAAAGCGCCCCATCAAGGGCGGGAAGGCTGGCACGAGTGCGCCACCGGAGCCATATTCCTCCGCCGGCAATGGTGAGCAGTAAGACGATCAAGAACAGTAGACACAGGTATTTGAGGAATCGCTTCATGGGTTTTTGGGTCCGGCAATCAAAGAGCTGGATAGTACTAAAGATCACCTACCATGGCAACGAGCAAAGCGGGCCACGGCGTGCGAAATTCCAAGCGGAGGTACGCAGTGTGGGCAAAACGCGAATGGATTTGACAATGCCATCTGCGCCCCGTATCCTTGCGGCGTTTTCCCATCCCTTCCGACGCGGTTCTGAACCATGCGTGGCGATCTCGTAATTTGCTACGAGGTGAAGGGAGGATGCGATGTGCCGTGCGCAATACGGTTCCCTTCTTCCTCCAGGTGTCTTTTTTCTGTGCCAGTGCTGGAAAAACGTGGCGGCAGAGGCCTCGCCTCATGCAAGGAGGGTTGCAAGTTCCCAAGGCCCTCCGCCGAATGGAACTCAACCAGAATCTTCTTGGAGAAAATTTCTATGCGCGTCCGGATTTGCCTTTTGGCTTTTCTTCTTCCTCTTGCGATAGGTCCCAAATTCTCGCCAGCTCAGGACGTCCCGACCGTTTTGGATTTGCAGAAACGATCTCTCTTTGATGGCCGCGAATATTTCGTCTTAAGGAGCGGGCGCGCCAAGATAATTGTGCAGGCAGACCGCGTTGACCTTGGCCCTGCCTTCACCTTTATCCTTGTCGACGCCGCGAACCCGTCCCAGACGCATCGGAAAGAAATGGCGTTCAATTTTGCGCCGCCCGGGGGCTTTGCCTCCAGTGCACTGCAAGTTGTACTGGGAGGGTTTCCGTTCACGGCCCTTGGGAACAGGACAGAGACGCGATGGGTCGATCTGGATGGCATCCCGGCGGTGGAGGCTGTGTGGTGGGCAGGAGGAATCCGCGTTACGGAGCGCATCAAGGCGCTGGGGAACAAGGGCACCTTTCAAAGGTCCATCCAGCTAGAAGGTGCGGACGTCGTCGGGCAGGAGAATGTGGAACTCCGGTTGTCGGTTCCGCGGGGAACGCTGCGAGGCGAAGGTTCGATCCTGCTTCAGAATGGAGAGGGATTTCAATCCTGTCTGGTTTCGGTTGGAAAGGGACCGGCAAGAGCTGACGAGGCGAAGAGCCAGCTCAGGATCGGCCCCATCGCGGTTCCGCCGCGCGCCCGCGTAACCGTTGAAACGGCGCTTCTCGTGGAAATCCCGCCGCGCCCGGCCGATGAAGTGCTTGATCGCGCCAGAACCCTTCAGATTTCCGGTATTCAGAAGGAACAAGAGCAAACGAAGCAGGCGTGGGCTGCCACTTCCGCGCTCGCGACCGGAGACAAGACCATTCAAGAAATCTACGACAAGGCGCGAATCGGTCTACCGGGTATGGTCTTTGATGACGGCACTATGGATGCCGGCATATTTTGGTATGGGAACCAATGGGTGCGTGATAGCTCCAACACTGCCCTGGGGGCCGTCCATGCGGGGATGTTTGAAGTTGCACATAATATCTTGCAGAAAATCCTGACCATCATGATCAACAAAGAAGGCGGAACCATGGTGGCCAGCAGCTTCGACAAGCCTGATATGGAGGAACTCGATCAGATGGGGGTGCTCCTTCACGCCTTGAAAGCTTACGTGGACTGGACAGGTGACAACTCCCTCGTTCGCGAACATCGGGAGGCCCTCCTCGCCATGATCGAGCGGCCGCTACAGGCGCAGTTCCGCGATGGGACGGGTATGCTCCATGACCGGAGGGAGTATTGGGAGCGCCACTTTGATGACGGCTATGAGCTGGTCTATCAGGCTTACGTCGCACTAGGCCTGCGCGACGCTGCCGAGATGGCTCCTGCGCTCGGCGCCGAAGCGCAAGCGGGGCGGTGGAAGCAGGAGGCTGACCGCATTGTCCACGCCGTGCTTTCAGATCCTACCCACTCTTTAGTGGTGAATGGTCACCTGACGAAGCGGCGTAACATGACCGGCGAGGTGGTCGATTCGCTTCCCTCCTGGTCTCACTTCGAGCCCGATATTCCATCCCTGACGGAGACATACCACCGGCTTAACCCGGATACTGAGGTGGCATTGCCGATTGCGCTGGGTTTGGTTGCCCCCCGCTCATCGATTGCTTTAAAGACTCTCGATAGTCTTGAGCCCATCTGGAACGCCCGTTGGAGCGATGGAGGGTACGGTCGCTATAATGCCAGCTCGGAACCGGGTACGCCGGGCTCCTGGCCACTCGCTACATGCTTCGTTCTCAGAGCGCAGCACGACGCGGGGCTTTACGAACGCAGCCGGCGAAGCCTTGAATGGCTGAACACTGTGCCGGGAGGGGGGACAGGTGCCTGGTTCGAGGAGATTCCCTCCCTCCGATCCCATGACGCTGCCCTGATCCCTTGGGTATCGGGCGAAATAACACTCTTCGTAATCTACCATTGGCTGGGAGTCCGGTTCGAAGGTGGGAGGATCATTTTAAGGCCAAATCTCTATCCCGGCAGCCCCTCTGTTACGGCTGATCTTCGATTCCGCAAGGGACGATTGCATCTCCAAATTGACGGCAGCGGCCCAGTGAAAACGGCAAGGGTAAACGGCGCTATAGTGAAGCCCAACCCGGATGGTTCAGTTACTTTGCCGGCAGGCTTCGCTGAAGGGACAGTAATTCTCCACACGTCAGGAGGAAGGCACGAAGAGTGAGCAAGAATTGATTTCTCTCGTTTTCATTATATTTCCGTGCCATCCACCCTGCGGTATGATGAAGTGCCCGAGGGCGAAACTAGCCTGAAGAGGCGAGGTCAGTACATCTGAAAGCGAAACCTTTAATGTCCACACGCCGGAGTTTTCTGAAGATGGCCGCGCTTAGTGGAAGCGTCCCGGCAATTGCGGGAGGCAGCGAAAGGCAGAATTCCGGCCCTACCCTAAGGCCCAAAGTCCCCGCGAACGCGCATCCCGCGGGCGCACTGACGGCCCCGGCCGGCAAAGTCGGGCAGCCACTTGACCGTGCGGCTATTACCGGCGCCCTGGGCGCTGCTTGCGATTGGATTACGGGCGTGGCGCAAATGAAGAATGACACGCTTTCCAACGAGCACAATTCGCACAAGCTGGAGCATTTGCATTGGCGCGGCGCTCTGCGCGGCGAATATCGCGCTTCCACGCGCCAGTGGGATTTCTTCTGCCCCGTGTGGCACACCGGACAGGCCATCAAGGCACTGGTACTGGCGTCGCGTGCACTCAACCGCTCGGACCTGCTGGACGCTGCACGCCTCTCCGCAGGATTCATAGGGGCGGAGCGCGTCGCGGATCAGTCCAGCCCGCACTACGGTCTGATTTACGGGTTCGAAGATTTCGGCAACAAGTCCAGCACGTCGGCCGTGCTTGAATGTGTCGATGGTCTTTGGCTGCTCGCCGATGCAACCGGCGACAAGCGTTACATCGAATGGGCAAATTCAGCGGCAGCGTGGGAAGCGCGCCACTCCTACCTCGGCGACGGCCTGTTCCGCGACCAGTTTGACGTGAAGACCTGGAGCTATATGCCGCCGCCGGTGGGCGCGCAGAAGCCCGGCAGGCCGATCAATGATGACGCCGTTTTCCTTAAAGCAGCAGCGCGAAGCGGCAAGCCAGAACTCCGCACCCTCTTTTACGAAGTCGCCGAACGGCTACTGCGAGAGGAAGATCCCCCGGGAAACTGGATTCGCTTCGGACCCTGCAATGCCGCCACGGGAATGATCCATCCGCGCCAGGCATATTGGTGGGGATACCCGATGATTGACGCATATCGCGACAGCCACGACCCCCGCTATCTTGCTTGTGCTCGCCGCGCCGGAGAATGGTACCAAAACGCCATGCGCCTCGATGGCGGCTTGTTCCGGGGCACCCGCCGCGATTTCAAGACCGATTCCTTCGGCCATGCCACAAGTGGCATCGCGTGCGCTGCCCTCTTATGGGAGGAGTTGTGGAAGGAAACCCACGAGGAAACGTGGCTCGACTCGATACGCACCGGGCTGAATTTCTGCTTGATGATGCAGCTTCGGGACGTCCATGATCCCAATCTGCGCGGCGCCCTCATAGAGACAGTCGATCCGCCCAATGGTACGGACGAGTCGCCGTACTCTTTGCGCGATCTGAGTACTATCTTCTTTGCGCAGGCAGCCGCGCGCCTGTTGAGCGGGTCTGTTCCAGCTTAGGCGGTCCGCGGGCACAAGCAGCATAACAGGGAATTTCGCTCGACCGTTGCGATAAGATAGGCTAGAACGTAAGCATCAGCGCGCGTTTTCATCTTGACAAGCGAGATCTATAGGCTAGAATGGGAAAGCGGGGATCGGCGCTGGTTGCCGTTGCCCACGGCAACGGCAGGAGCGCGCGTCCATTGCCAGGAGTCGAGAAGGTCTTCGCACTGATGTTTTCCCGGCCTCAAATCGCCCCAGATTTCTTGATGACATTCTATCCCTTTGCCAAGAAACTCCGGGAGCTGCCAAAGCTGACAACATGCTGAAAATAAAGGGTCAGAAAACTTGTTTTTCCTCTCCAGAAGCTGACAACATACTGAAACCAATCTAGTTGCGTTATTTTATCGCAATGTGATAACAGCATGACGAATTGTCCTGCAGGAGTGGCGCACATCTTCGTCCGCACGCAGTGAGAAGTGGGTAGAGTCGAGGAGAGGCGCGGTGGCGGCGAGGTCGTCGCTCCGTTTCCACT
>CAYTMD010000328.1:0-7270 GCA_964438685.1 uncultured Acidobacteriota bacterium | reverse complement strand
CGGAACGCTGACGTCAGGCTTGAATGCGTTGAGAGTCAGCTACGCCGGCGATAGCAATTCCGCCCCGGTCAGCACCGCCGGCAGCGCCGTGGCCATTGTGGGCGCAGTGATATTGGTCGCGCCCTCTTCATCGACCATTACCACAACGCAGGCCCTGCCGGTAACGATTACCGCCAGCGCCGGAAGCGGCAGCCCGACACCCTCCGGCACGGTGATGCTGGTCAGCGGCAGCTACATCTCCGCACAAACGACACTCGTGGGCGGCAGCGCAGCCATCACCATCCCTGCTGGAACGCTGGCCCCGGGGGTTGACACCCTGACGGTCTACTATCTCGGCGGTAACTACCTTGATGTCAGCGGCACTGCCTCGGTCACAGTGACGGCTGCAAGTCCCAGCATCGCGATCACCGGAACAGCGGTCACCGTCACTGCCGGTGCAACCACGGGGAACACCTCCACTATTACCGTGACACCGGCAGGAGGTTTTACGGGCAGCGTAGCGCTGGCGGCCACGGTCACTTCCAGCCCGAATGGCGCACTAGCCCTGCCTACCCTGAGCTTCGGCTCGACCAGCCCGGTGAGCATTACCGGAGCCACGGCGGGGACGGCCACCCTTACCATCTCCACTACTGCGGCCGGCGGCTGCACCTCGGCCAATCTCATTCATCATCGACTTCCCTGGTACCCCGCGGGAGGCGCGGCCCTGGCCTGCATCCTGCTGATTGGCATCCCCGGGCGGCGGCGTAGTTGGCGGAGGATGCTCGGCTTGCTCACGCTCCTTGCCGCTCTCACCTGCGGCGTGCTGGCGTGCGGCGTGAGTGGAGGAACCGCTCCTTGCAACGTCGTCACTCCCGGCACCACGGCGGGAACCTACACTGTGACCGTAGTCGGCACCTCAGGCTCGACCACGTCGACGGGCACCGTCACCCTTACCGTAAAGTAACTCGCTCCTGAACGCCTGCCGCACCCGGGGAAGGGCGCGGCAGGCGCGGGCACGTTGTTGCGGCGCGGAGATTTCGGGCCTCGGGCGTCGGAAGGTGTCAAAAAAAATCCTCAAAAACCTTTTCACCACTGAGGCACAGAGGCGCAGAGTCATGAAACCAAAGGTCTTTTCCTCTGTGTCTCAGTGCCTAAGTGGTGAAGATCGTATTTTTTCACAGCTTCTCCCGCCCGTGCTGGGGCATAGCCAAGATGGCCGTGGCGCGTCGCAGTTTTCGGCTCCGCCGAGGTGTATACGGTTAAATTAAAGAGGCGCTGGAGGGAATTCTCGCGTTATTTTTGCGCAGGCGGTCCGCAAGGACCTTCATCACCGCAAGCCCGAAGAGCGGAGTCTCCTGCACCATATACTGAAAGCGGTGCCGGTCGACCGCCACCAGGCGGCAGTCGGTCTTCGCCACCACCGTTGCGCTGCGCGGCTCGTCATCGATAAGGGCCAACTCACCGAAGATGGACCCCGGGCCGGCGGTTTCCAGGACAGCCAGCCCGTCCTGGATTTCGACCTCACCTTCATTGACGATGTACATGGCTTCTCCGGGATCTCCCGCCTTGAAGACGAATTGCCCGGCGGCAAAGCTCATTGTTTCCTTGTCACGGAACAAATTGAGAAACAGATTGGGCCTGGTCATGTGCTTTTCTCATCCTCACCAAACGGAATCGGTGTATTGCCCTTGGGGCTTTGGGGGTCTGCGCCCGTTCAGGCGGTTGCCAGCGAAAATCAGGGCTTGACGGTTTGCAGCGCGGCCAGGGCTTTCCCCGCGACTTCCGGGGGCAAAGGTATGTAGCCGAGGTCCGAGGCGGACTGCTGCCCATCGCCCAAACTCCAGGCAAAAAGGTCACGAATTGCCCGCGCTTTGGCGGGGTCGCCATAGCTCTTGCGGAGAAGAATCCAGGTGAACGTGGCAATGGGGTAGGCGTCGGGCCCTGCGGGGTCGGGAACATAAACGCGCAGATTCTCCGGCATCTGCGCCGAGGCCAGCGCCGCCCGGAGGTTCTCCTCATTGGGCTGGACGAACTTGCCCGCCTGATTTTCCAGCAGGGCGGTTTGCAGTCCATACTTTTTGGCGAATTCACACCCGACATAAGCCAGCCCGCCGACGGAATGTTGGAGGAGCCCGGCCACTCCGGCGTTTCCTTGCGCCCGCATGGCGCTTCCGGGCCAATCAATCAAGGTGGACGGGCCGTACTTGCTCCGCCACTTTTCGCTGATGGCATCAAGGTGTTTGGTGAAGGCGAAAGTGGTCCCGCTGGCGTCCTGGCGCACCACGGTGACAATCGTAAGTTTCGGCAGTTTGATGCCGGGATTGGCGGCGGCGATCAGGGGATCGTTCCAATTCTTGATCTCGCCCAAAAAGATACCCGCGTACGCCCGCCGCGAGAGTTTGAGTTCGGGCGGCGCACCGGGCAGGTTGTAGGCAAGCGCCACTCCCCCCGCCGTCACCGGCAGCATGACCACACCTTCCGGAACCTTGGCAATATCGTCATCCTGGAGCGCGGCGTCACTGGCGCCGAAGTCCACCTTGTCTTCGTCTTTAACATTTCGGCCGAGGAACCGCCTGGCGCCCTCGCCGCTGCCGACGCTATCGTAGGTGACCACGGTTTGGGGATGAGATTGTTGGTAGGTGGCAAACCACTGTTTATAGAGTAAAGACGGGAAAGTCGCCCCTGCTCCTTGCAGAAGCACGCCGCCGGGAGGAACCTGAGGCTTGGGCTTCGCAGGTCCCTGCGTGGAACAAGCAAGGAGATTTCCCAGCAGTATCAATGCCGCCAAGGCCAGCAGGAGGTGACGACCGTCTCCCCGAAACCTGCTTCCCGATCCCATGATTTCTCTCCCTCTTCCTTAGTCCGAGTTACGATGCGGCCTCCCCCGGACACTCCACCTGTCTTTTCCCGTGCCGCCGGGGGAGAAGCGTCGGAAGAACGAGCCAACGGGCCACGGGAAGATCCGGACGCTAGCTGAATTCTCCGCGGATGTAATCCCGGGTATGTTTTTCCCTGGGATCTTCAAAAAGCTGCTTGGAATTTCCGAACTCCACAAGATAGCCCGTCCGGCCACCCTGGGTGGTATCGACGTACAGGAACCCGGTGTGATCGGCGACGCGCTGGGCCTGTTGCAGGTTGTGCGTGACAATCGCAATCGTAAAGCGGGTCTTCAATTCGAGCATCAGCTCTTCAATCTTGCGTGTAGCGATGGGATCGAGGGCGGAACAAGGTTCGTCCATCAGCAACACTTCCGGTTCCGTGGCGATGGCGCGGGCGATGCACAACCGCTGCTGTTGCCCGCCGGAGAGCGAAAGCCCGCTCTTGTGCAGTTTGTCTTTGACCTCTTCCCACAGAGCCGCGCGTTTCAAGGCCTCTTCAACTTTGGAGTGCTTGTCTCCCTTGAAATTGTTCAGGCGAAGACCGAAAGCCACGTTGTTGTAAATACTCGTGGCGAAGGGATTGGGCTGCTGGAACACCATGCCGATAAAACGGCGGACAGCCACGGCATCCACCGACGGATGGTAAATGTCTCTACCCCGGAAGTGGACATGGCCTTCAAACCGGAAGCCCCTCACCAGATCGTTCATCCGGTTCAGGCAGCGCAGAACCGTGCTCTTACCGCACCCGGACGGACCAATAAAAGCCGTGATGGTGTTCTTCTGTACGGGGATGGCAGTGTCCCGAACGGCCTTGAAGGTCCCGTAATACAGTTCCTTGATGTGGCAATCGATCACCACCTGCGGGCTCACTGCCTTCCCGGTTCCCCCACCGTTTGGTTTTTCGATGGGCTGATGTTCATGAGCGTAGCTTGTGCTTGACATGCTTTGTTGCTCCTAGGATTGCACTTGGCGTCGGGAAAAACTCTGGCCGATGAGATTCGTAATCAGCACCATGAGAACCATCACCAGGGCCGCGGCCCAAGCCATTTCGACCTGGTTTTGAAAGGGCATTCCGGAAAAGTTGTAGATCAGTACCGCCAGCGATGCCGTGGGCTGCGCCAGATTGAGATGGTTCCCGGAAAGCGGCCAGTAATTGCTGAAGAGAGCGGTGAATAGCAGCGGGGCCGTCTCACCAGCGGCGCGCGCCACGGCCAGCATGATGCCGGTTAGAATCCCGGGAAAAGCTGTGGGCAGAAGCACCATCAGGACCGTTTGAGTTTTCGTGGCTCCCATTCCCACCGCCGCTTCTTTCATTTTTGCCGGGACCATGCGAATAGCATCTTCGGCAGTCAGCATAATGGTGGGTAGCATCAGGATGGAGACCGCCACCGCCCCGGCAATTGCCGAGTACCCTCCCATCGCCAGGACCACCGCGCCATAGGCGAAGACGCCCGCCAGGATCGAGGGGAACCCCGTCAGCACCTTGGCGGAGAATCTGACGACGCTGGCGAGACGACTATCCTCCGGCGCTTGCGCCATGTACAACGCGCTGAGGATTCCCAGTGGCACGCTAATCAGAGCCGCCAGCAGCACAATGATCACTGTCCCCAGGATGGCGTTGCCGAATCCTCCTCCCTGTTCCAGCGGGGCGGGAGGAAGTTGGGTGAATAAGGCCAGGCCAAGCTTTTTTCCACCTCGCCAGAGGAGCATCCAGATCACGGAAAACAGAGGAATGAGCGCCAGCAAGGTCATGCACGTTACCAACCCGCTCAACAGGACATTGGCCAGCGTGCGGGGACGGCGCAGCGATTTCTCCAGGTCGTTGAAATCAACTCCGGCGAAGGGGTTAAGGTCCGGTGCGCCCGGCAGGGTCGTAAGCAGGGAACCACCCGTAACATCGTGTGTCGCCACTATTTCCCCCCTTCCACGCCGGCAGAAGCGCGTTGAAGAATGAAGGCGCCGACCATATTGACCACCAGCGTTATCCCCAGAAGTACCAAAGCGGCGTACATCAAAACTCCGATCTCCTTGGGATGCGCTTCCGGAAAGGTGTTGGCCAGCAACGCCGCCAGGGTGTTGGCAGGCGAAAAGAGCGAGAGGCTGATCAAGTTGGCGTTGCCCACCAGCATGGCAAGTGCCATGGTCTCTCCCAGCGCCCGCCCGAAGGCCAGCAGAATTCCGCCCAGGATCCCACGGGCGGCCGTGGGCAGAATCACTGCCAAAATCGTCTCCCACTGCGTGGCCCCCAGTCCATAAGCGGCCATGCGCAGCTTGGGAGGCACTGAAACCAGGGCCTGCCGGCTAATGGCGGTGATGGTCGGCAGGATCATGATGGAAAGAACCAATACCGCGGGGAGAACGCCAGGGCCGCTAAGGTCGGTGCCAAACGGCGCGAACCAGCCCATCTTCAGGTGCAGCCAATTGCAGAGCGGGCGAATGAGCGGAATGACAACAAAATATCCCCATAAGCCGTAAACAACGCTGGGGATGGCGGCTAGCAATTCAATCAGGTTCTTCAAAATATCTTCCACCCGTTCGGGCAGCTTTCCCCACAGACCGTGAAACTCCAGGTGGAAGACCTTCAGCAGGGAGAAGACAAACCCACCCAGGTAGCCCTCGCTGAGGAACACCGCCGCCGCCACACCGAAAGCTCCCCCAATCACGAGCGCCAGCAGCGAGGTGTACAGCGTGCCCCAGATTTCAGGGAGAATTCCGAATTGATCCCGGTTGGGATCCCACGTTCGTGTGGTCAGGAACCCCAGGCCATACTGCCGGACGGCCGGCGCGGCAGCGAAGGCAATGCGCAACACAATAAAGATGACCACCAGGACTGACAGCCACGCGAACGAGTAGCACAGGCCGCGAAAAATCGAATCCGAAGCTCGTTGTAAACCCGTCGGGGGTTGTGTTATTGCCTTTGCTTCTGCCACGATTCACCTTGATTTTCCGGGTGCTCCGGTTTAATTCACTCCCTACAGTGCCGCCGCCACCCTCGCCTGCCTAACCGGCGTTCGGAACCAGCGTAATGTTTTGAATGGCTGCTTTGGACTTGTCCGCAACCCCGGCCGGCAGAGGAATGTACCCGAGGGCCTCGGACTCCTTCTGCCCGTCGGTTACGCAATAGGTTAAGAGGTCCTGTATTACCTGGAACTTCGCCTTATCGTGGTACTGCTTGTAACAGATGATCCACGTGTAGGTGGCGATCGGGTAGGCATCCTTGGCATCCGAATCAGGCACCCAGGCAATCAAATTGTCGGGGAATTGTGCTGTCCCCAGGGCCGCTTGGGCTGATTCCGTGGTGGGTGCCACAAAGTTGCCGGACTTGTTCTCCAGAATGGCCATTGGCAGGTTCTGACTCTTAGCGTAGCCGTATTCGATGTACCCGATCGCTCCAGGCGTCATCATGACGCTGGCGGTTACGCCTTCGTTCCCCTTGGAGCGGGTGCCGACGGGCCAATTGGGAAGGGTGTTGACGCCGGGACTCTGGGCAAAAGCCGGACTTATGGCGCTCAGGTGCTTGGTGAATACGAACGTTGTGCCGCTGCCATCCGCGCGGACGACAACGTTGACGGGTTCGTCCGGAAGACTCACACCCGGATTCTCTTTCGCGATCAGCGGGTCATTCCACTTCTTGACTTTCCCCAGGAAGATTCCTGCATAGGCCGCACGCGAGAGTTTCAACCCCGTCACGCCCTTGAGGTTATAGGTCAGTACGATGCAGCCGGCGGTCATCGGCAAAAGCTGTACGCCGCCATCCACCTTGGCCATATCCTCGGGCGTCATGGCGGCATCACTGGCGCCAAAGTCCACGGTCTTATCAATGACGCTCTTGACCCCACTCCCGCTGCCCACGGATTGGTAATCAATCTGGACGCCGTTGTGGGCGGCGCTGTATGACTTGAACCACTTTTGATAAAGCGGGGCAGGGAAACTCGCTCCGGCGCCCTGCAGCCGTACTCCGTTGGAAGAGCTTTTGTTTCCACTACACGCGACGAAGCTTACCGTGATGATTGCGGCCAGGAACATAAAGCTTCTGTGGGGAATCTTCATTTTCAATCTCCTGTGTTACGTACCGAATATGTTAAGGGAGGAACAGACTGAATCTATTCGCCCTGTGTTAGGTCTGTGTTACACGGAGATTTCATTTCCATTTCAAGAGGGCCGTAATGGAAGGGAAGACCGGCAAACCTGATGGGTGGTGGACAAATCGAAACTAAGAATACATTTTCCCTCGCCCCCTTGGGGGAGAGGGGGAGGCACCAAGATGGCAACCCACGGGTTAGAGTCCCAAAAGCAAGTCAAAGGTCAAAGCGCAAAAGTCAAAAGGCAAAAGTGAGAACCCCCAGCCTCAGCAATATCTCAGTAGGTCCAAGAGTCTTTGACCCCCTCACCCGTCCCGCCCCGGCTGATGA
>CAYTMD010000327.1:0-7289 GCA_964438685.1 uncultured Acidobacteriota bacterium | reverse complement strand
ATGATGGCTGAGCGCGGTCCCGCGTGGTCCACTGGGAGCGTCTGCTAATTTGGACAGCAGTGACGATCTTTCGCCCGCTTTGCGGGCTTGGATTGTTGCCAATCGTTATTTTAACGCCTATGGGGTGAGGGGGTCATCCCGACACGAATTGAGAATCGACTACTTCCCCCCAATATGAGTGGAGCATCGCACCATGTCTGACTATTTCGCGCCGTATTACGATGCAGTGATCAACTGGGAAAAGCGACTGGCGCGGGAAATGCCGCTGCTGGTAGAACTGGCGCGCGAAACAGGTGGAAGGGTCCTGGTTCCCGCGTGCGGCACTGGCGGGCACGTGGTAGCGCTGGCTCAACAAGGCTTCGATGTTTTGGGTTTTGACGCCGATGAGGGCATGGCGCAGTTTGCTCACCGGAGAATTGAGACCGCCGCAGAGGCCATCTCTGCCGCCCACGGAAAAGCCGAGGTCAGGGTGCTCCCCATGGAGGGCGCCGCCGACCTCCGCGGGGAATTCGGCATAGCCTTCTGTTTGGGGAATGCCCTTCCCGGCCTCTGCGCTGAGGGCCAACTGCTCGCTGCGTTGCAGGGAGTGGCCAGTGCTCTCCGCCCCGGTGGCGTACTCCTAACCCAAAACCTGAACTACGACCGGCGCTGGCGTCAGCGGATCAGCCAGTTTCCCCTCCTGACCGGCGAAACGTCCAGCGAAGAGATCCTGCTGGTAAAGGTCGCCGAGTACCATTCGGATTACATCAACTTCCACGCCATGTTTCTAACCCGCGAAAAACCCGATGGAAAATGGCAGGCCCACGCCCGGGCATCCCGGCAAATGCCCCTCTTCCAAAAACTCCTCACCGACACTGCAACCCACGCTGGATTGGGCAACTTCGCGTCCTGGGGCGACTTCAACCACACTCCATTTGAAATGGAAAGTTCAAACGACCTGATCCTCACCGCACACAAGCGGATGTGACACCGTCAGCAACCTGTCCCGAAAGAGTCGGGAGGGCGGCATATGCTTCGTAGGGCCAAACAGCGTTCGGCCCCGAGTGCCGACCTGAAGGTCTGCGTCACGCTTCACTGTTCCGGATCGTTGGGTGGAGCCGGGCGGGAATTCGACAGGAGCCGATTAATGCCCTCAAGAATATCCCGCTCATGGGGAGAGAACTGCTCCCGCACACGCTGGCTATCAAGGAAGGCCCGGCGTTGGTCAGGCGGAAGGTCGCGAAGATGACGGAAGGCCACCATCACTGCCTGTCGACGCGGAGGCGTTAATCCGCGCCATTGGGGGAAAATGTTCCGCGCGTCCTGCTTTTGCTCAGGAGTGAGCCCCTGGAAAATCTCCTCGCGCTGCCGGATGGCTTCTTTCTCCTGAGGAGACTTGGCGTTCCATTCCCGCAAGCGCTCGCGGATCAACTCCTGGCGTTCTGGTGACAATTGCTGGAAGGCCGGATTGTTCGCCATGATTCGCCGCTGCTCCATGGGTGGCAACTCCCGCAGCCGACGGAAGAATCCGCCTTGCACCGGGCGCTGCTGCAAGGGCTCACCACCAACACGGGGAGGCCGTCCCATCCCCTGGGGAGGTGGACCTTGGTTGCGGCCCCCCTGGGCAAGAATCATGGCGGGAGAAAGGAGGAGACACAGCAATAATGTCCAAAAGAAACCGAGGCAAGGGTGGAGATCGCCGCTTCGGGCGCCTAATGTGCGCGCCGGAGATTCAGTTGGCGACCCTTGGCTCTCCCTTGGGAAGCTCCGAGAGTAGATCGAAATTTGCGGCCAAATCATAGTCTTCCAGGGCCTGTGTTACCTTATCTTCGTTTGTAAAGCCTACTGCCGATTTATTCCCGTGAACGGCCTGCACCGGGCTCGAGCTCCCATCGCCGGGGACTGCCAGCGAATGAAAATTCGCCACTTGTGCCGGAGCTTGCGCGCTCGTTGCCTGTCGTGGCTTTTGTTCCGCAACCCTGGATGAGTCGGGAACCACGCGATGGCTCAGCGTAAACAAAACCACTCCAGCGATGATCAACACGCCGAGGGAAGCCAGGACCAAGCCCCGAGCCCATTGCCAATGCCAGACAGCCCAGGCGTTGCTCCCGGACTTCTGCGCCTCTACCGCCAGCCGCACGCGGGCATCAAACTCCGGCGAGGGTTCTTCCGTTTTCCACTCGCTCAGTACCGCATCCAACCGCCCGTGTTGTTCAACAATTTCGCGGCAGCGGGGACAATCTCCCAAGTGTGCGCGCACCCGGGATGCCGCCGGTTCGTCCAACAGGCGATAAGCGTAACCAATCAGTTTTTCAGTTTCAAGGCATTTCATATCCGACCCTCCCGGAGCATCGGCTCCAGGCGTAAGCGCAGCGTTTCGTAAGCTCGAAAAAGCAACGATTTCACGGCGCTTTCCGACACCCTCAAAATCCTGGCGATCTGGCGATAATCCACTTCCTGGTACTTGTGCAAAAGAACAGCGGCTCGCTGATTCTCCGGCAGCGCTTCCACGGCCTGGCGAATCAGGCGTTCGCGATCACCTTGCACTAATCGCTGCTCCACCGTCGGCTGGGGATCAACGAACCTTTCAAATTCAGTCCCGCCGTCAGGATCGTCACCCACGGTGCTCGAAACCTCATCCTTTCGATCACGTATCGCATTAAGCGCCAGGTTTGTGGCAATCCGATAAAGCCATGTCGTAAACTTCGCCTCGGGCTGATAGCGTTCCCGCGATTTGTATACGCGCAGAAAGACTTCCTGTGCGAGGTCTTCTGCCAATCCTTGATCACGCACCATGCGGCGAAAGTAGCTGACCATGGGAAGGCGATAACGGCGCAGCAGTATCTCAAAGGACGCCGTATCGCCATCGCGGACCCGCAGCATCAGATCAAGGTCGTTCTCTATGGCCATAGTTGCCACATTATATACAACACTCTGACCGCGAAAGAGTTGTGGAAAACTCATAAAATTCTCTGGCCGGATGGGGTGGGGGTAACGTCCCGCCTTCCTTCCATGGGACGGTCCCCCTCTACCCAATTCGATGTCCCTGTCGTATGATGCGATTTATGAGAAAGGTCATCCGCACGCCGGAGATTTTTCATGGATAATCTGGGAATCTTGAACTCAGTTAGCAAACTCGTGGCAAATTCGCCGGAGGTGGCTGCGCTGCTGGAAGAAGTGGTCGGCTTGCTGCACCGGGAGCGCCCGCACTACCACTGGGTTGGCGTCTATCTGCTTGAGGGTGAAGAGCTTGTATTGGGGCCCTATGTTGGAAAGCCTACCGAGCACACGCGCATTCCCCTGCATCAAGGCATCTGTGGTGCGGCGGCCTCCACCGGCCGGACCTTGATCGTGGACGATGTGAAATCCGACCCTCGTTACCTTGCTTGTAGCCTGGAAACACGCTCGGAGATCGTGGTGCCCATCAAACAACAGGACCGCATCTTGGGCGAAATTGACATCGACAGCGATCAGCCGGCGGCATTTACGCCTCTTGACCGTGATCTCTTGGATAGCGTCGCGGCACTGCTTGCGGAAAAGATATAGTCTGCGCCCGTTCACGATGGTGCGCGGGTTCACCAAATTTCGTGCGTCGGGGGGGAGGTCGCGGACCAGCCGCCAACCCACGAAGCGAACAAATGAAGGATGGAGGAAGGGTGTAAGCCGTTATCCTGCAGAGGTGGAGTGACCGCTTTTGCCGCGGGCTTTGGCGGCGTACATTTCCCGGTCGGCTTCGTTCATAATTTCGTCAGCGGTCTTGCCCTTGGCCCACACGGAAGCACCCACACTCAGGGCCAGTTCGAAATCCCTCAAGTGCCCGCTTTGGTTCCAATCCTGCACATATCTTTCAATGCGTCCCATGACCACGTCGACATCCTCCAAGGGAGCGTCGGCGAGGATGATCAAGAATTCGTCGCCTCCATAACGGATCACGGCGTCGGAGCCGCGGACTGCGGATTTGAGGATTGTCGCCACCTCCAGCAATACAAAATCGCCCGTAGTGTGGCCATAACGGGAATTGATTTCGCGAAAGCGATCGACGTCGATCAGCAGGAAGCTGAGGGGTTTCTGCAGACGCTCGGCGCGCCGCGTGTATTTCTTCATCATGTCGTCGAGCGAGCGCCGGTTGTAGGCCTCAGTGAGGGGGTCACTAAAGGATTGCAGGCGCAGGAGCTCACTGTGTATCGCCGTGGAGATCACTTGTCCGCGCGTGCGCCGCAATTTCAGGCGGCTCGAAATCATGTAGGTGTTGAAAAGAACCAGCAGGGCGATCAATCCCATGAAAAGTTCACGGGAAACAGAAATTTCAAAGTGCACCGCCCCCTCACGCAGGATGGCGCCAGGGAAAAGTATTGCCACCAGGCCCGCCCCTACCAGGATGCCCGTGCCGACAACGATTACCCATTGTTCAAAGTCACGCTGCTCCAAGGCGGTGAGTTGCTGGCTTAGCCTGGAAAGGATGCTCTCCGGCTTGTTTTCAATTTCAACTTGTGACATGGCCCTCCGGAACGACCCACATACCTGTTATTAACAAGATTCAGATTCGGCCCGCACAGGCACAGGAACCCGTTCCAAACGCGCACAGTCTACTCTAATTGCCGCCTGATGCGCAATCGGGGGTTGTGTCAATAATTCTTTCGCGCAGTGTCGCTCCCCATAGCCCATGGCGGCTTGCTATTCTTTTCCGGCTCCACCACCCTGCCATCCCCTTCCTTCTGCTACAATCTGAACCGTTTATGAAACCGCAAAAACCCATTATGGTCGTGGCCGGCATCATACAGAAGGAAGGCCGGATTCTAGTTTGCCAACGGAAGCGCTCTGACACCTACGGCCTCCAGTGGGAATTTCCCGGTGGCAAGGTGGAACCTGGGGAACCATTGGCAGCAGCCCTGCGCCGCGAACTGGAAGAAGAGCTGGCCATTAAGGCAGATATTGGCACAGAGGTTTTTCGCTTGCGCCACCACTATCCCGACCGGTATGTGGAAGTGGCTTTCTTCACCTTGGAAGGCTTTCACGGGGAAATGTGCAACCAGGTGTTTGAGACGATTGAGTGGGCGCCGCGCGCCAAACTGCCGGAGTACAACTTTCTGGAAGCCGACCGCGAGTTGGTAATCCGCATCTCCAAGGGGGAGCTTGTTTAACTTCAACGGCACGGCGAGATTGGAAATTGGAAATTCGAAATTGGAAACTCGAGAATCGAAAATCGAAATTGGAAATTCGAAACTCGAGTCCCGATGTTTGGGATTGGGAATTCGGAATTCGGAATTCGAAGATCCGAAGACCTGTATCAAGTTTCGATTTTCGATTTTCGATTCTCGAGTTTCCAATTTCGAGTTCCCAGCCACCAGTTTCGTCAGGATAAGTGCCGCATTTTTGCTCGTGGCTGCCCTGTTCCTGCCCGGCGTCATTCTGGGCGCGCAGGTTGAGACAGTGGCATCCGCCCCCACGGCTGCTGTGTGGGTAAGTCATGGCAAGACGGAGGGCCACCTGGCTTTGAAGTTTTCCTCCGCCGGCGCATTCTCGCCTGACGGGTCGTTGCTCGCCGTTGTCTCCGATGAGAAACTCGTACTGATGAACCTCCGCACTGACGGAATCCAGAAGATTTTAAAACCCCGCCTTCCTGATATCACGGACATCCAGATACACTCCGCCAATTTTCTTTCCCCACATCTGCTATTCATGCTTGCCAACGGCGTCTTTCATGCCAAAGGCAAGGGCAAGAGCCCCACGCCCCTTTTAAGCTTCGAGTGGAATACGGATGAGGATCATTTGGAAGGAAAGGTGAGCATGGTTGGCGGCAAAGGCGGCTATAGTCCGGCCCGCTTCTTTCCAACGATCAATTACCTGGCAATATACAAGGACAGTAATTTTGATCTATGGAATCCACTGACGGGCCAAGGAGGCAGGGTCATCATTCCCGACCTGACCCAGATTCCCAATCTCTACGAGATTTCACCCGACGGCCACTGGCTATTACTGGCGCAGATTCAGACCACTTCCGGCGCAGACCCCTCGGTAGTGGAGTTGAAAACCCACAAGTTCGTCGACCAACTGCACGGGCATGAGGGCACAGTCATGAGCATGGCTTTCTCCCGCGACACCC
The DNA here is from genome assembly GCA_964438685.1 of uncultured Acidobacteriota bacterium. Classification (GTDB taxonomy): domain Bacteria; phylum Acidobacteriota; class Terriglobia; order UBA7540; family UBA7540; genus Bog-366. The sequence goes on along the minus strand of CAYTMD010000327.1, from coordinate 1,207 downwards.
AAAAAGTGGTGACCGCGTGCGAGGATGGCAAGTTGCGCATCTACTCCGTTGGCGATTGGAAGCTTTTGCAAACACTCGCCGGACACATCGGGACGGTACATCGGGCGGAGTTTTCACCCAACGGCAAGTGGATTGCCTCTGCTGGTGAGGACAGAACGGTCCGCGTGTGGTCGGCGGAGGACGGGACGCTGCTTCAAACACTTGAGGAAAGCCGCGAACCGCTACTGGATGTTACCTTCTCCCCCGACAGCCGATTCCTCGCCGCCTCCTCTGAAAATGAGGTTCTCACCTGGAAACGGCAAGGCGGAGACTGAAAGCTCGGGGTTAGGGGTTAGGGGTTAGGGATTCGGGGTTCGCGTTTCCGGGGCGGAGCTTGGAACTCGGAGATCTGGATTCTGGCTTCGGAATTCGGAATGCGGAATTCAGAATCCAGGACTTGCCGTTCGGGGGGCATGGCCAGTAATTCAAAAGGGATTCCATTCCAATTGGCTCCAAGACTTCCAATTCGGGACTTCTTTCCATAACCACAAATTCCTAACCCGGACTTCTCACCAGCCTCAGCGATTCTCTGTGGTGCTGTTCTCAACCCCCCAGAGGGTTACGTGGAATCAATGCAACGGACTGACAGCGGCGGGCTGAACCTGCTCCCTTCCCGACCCATAGGGAGAAATGGGGCCTGTCATCAGCCGGGCAGTTTGTCATGTTATTTTCGCATTGTGAAAAAACCATGTAACCGGCTTTTTATCTGTATGTTGTCAGCTTCGCGGTATGAAAAAATGCCCTCTTGCGACCTTTGTTTTCAGGATGTTACCAGCTTTGGCGGGTTCGTCACGGGGGACACACTCGGGACACAAAGTCGCCACAAAATTCGAGGGCCGGGGCGGGCCGTTTCCGCTCTCGGCATGGCAACCTTTGGCCCCGCATCGGGCGGAAAATCGAGCCTGGCAAATGGCATGATAATGTTCTTCCTGCCCGGTCCATGAATTCCACCGGCTTCCGGGCAAGCCCCGTGTCACGCAACAACTGTAGCCTATAATTGAATGATCGTCAAGCAAAAAATGACGTGATCGGAGGGGGGCCGGCCCAGCCGGTGAATAGATCCCTGCTGTCCAAATTAGCGGACGAGCCGTGTGGCGAACACGGTTCTGCTCCTGAACGATCACGAATACGACGCCAAACTAACGATACATTTCCCCTCGCCCCCTTG
>CAYTMD010000326.1:0-7323 GCA_964438685.1 uncultured Acidobacteriota bacterium | reverse complement strand
CCTCTTTCGCTCCGTCACCAGCCAGGGCGATGAACTGTATACGCTGGTCAACCGGGACGACTCCGCTCCCTTGCAGACGGTGCGATTCCAGACCGCCGCGGGACTCGTGCGCGTAGACCTTGCCCGTCGTATGCCAGGTGCACTGGCGGTGACGGCAAGCGGCGGAATTCAGTCCATCGAGACCGCCGGTTCCGTCGAGGGCCCGAACGGAAAGTACTGCGAAGCCGGCAATCAAGTGATGCTGATGAGCCTGGACCATAAAGACCTGAGGGAATCCGGGATGTTGTGCCTGCTGCCGATGGGAGAGGGGCGGGTCCGCATCAACAGTCGAGTGCTGGCGGGTTCGGCGCAATTCCAGGTGGGTGAGTTCCGCAACGCGAAATGGTTTCCACTGGAGCGTGGCGAATTGGCAGCCAAAGATGGTTGGCTCAACATGGAAGTTAACCGGGACCGTGACCTCAGCATTATCCTGATTGCTTCCGCCATCCAGATGGAAGAAGCGGCCAAGAGGCTGACGCAACTCCTGACTCTGTCCGCGTAGGATGCGCCACAGTCCCCTCAACATCGTGGGGACCGGCTGGGAGGGCGGGGCGGAAGTCCCATCCTTCCAAGCGTGTGGGGAGAATTCCAGCCAAAGATGGTGGGCAGGGAATTTGAGATCGACAGGTGTGTTAGCAGTGCCTTTGCGATTGACTTTCTGGCGCCCCCACGGTATGTTATGAACTGGCTTTAGGGAACACGATTTCCTTTCAAACTCAGGCCGATTGAACCGACGAAAACAAGGATTCGAAGGAAAAAGCAACCCGGCATATAAGCTGGGGGGGGTCCGAGCCGTTCAATCGGGCATTTCGACTGATTTGTACCTTTAAGTCATGCCATCCAGCGGGTTTTCGGTTCGAGTCCAATTGAAGCACTTGAGGGCAGGGGGGACACTGCATTTTACGATTATAATATGCAGAGATACCCCTATAAGCCTTTGTCAAGGTTGAGGGGCCTCGCATGGCCCTGGCAGGCACAACTTTGCCGGTGCAACTTTGCGATGGTGAATCGTAGCCGCTAGGATTAAAGGGAGACTTAAAGGAATGGGCCAAACTGAAGATATGCTTGATGCCAGTCACGTATTGACGATTGAAGAGATCGCGAACCTTGCGCACGAAGGAGGTAAGCCTGCCGAGACCCTGATGAACGTGGTCGCGCTGATTGCCCGGCGCTTCCGGACTGATGTATGCTGCGTTTATTTGTTGGAGCCGGATCGCGTTAACCTGGTGCTGGCGGCAACGGTCGGTTTGCGCCCGCGATGCATCGGCACGCTTCGCATGGCCACGCATGAAGGTCTGGTGGGTCTGGTGGCGGAGCAACTGCGTCCTGTGGCGGTGGAAGAGGTGCTGACGCATCCCCGCTTCAAATACTTCAGTGAAGCAGGCGAGGACGCTTACAATTCCTTTCTCGGCGTTCCCCTGATTGATCAAGGCCTGTTGCAGGGCGTCCTGACGGTTCAGACGATTGAGCCCCGTGTTTACAACGACGATGAGCGCCGCATGCTTTCGGAGGCTGCTGCGCAAGTCGCCCCGGTGGTCAGCGAAGCACGGACTCTTGACCGTTTCATTGCTCCATCCCAGGAGCGGCTCTGGTCTTTGGCGCGGAATCTCTGGTGGAGTTGGGATCATGACTCCGGCAGTCTGTTTCTGGATCTTGATCCGTTGCGGTGGCGGCAATTCAATCACAATCCGATTTCGGTGCTCGCTCCGCTTCCGCTTGCGGGCATTGAGCGCCGCGCCCGGGAGCTGGTTCTGCACGGACGAATTAATTACGCCTACCGTCGGCAGCGGGAATACCTGCAAAGGGATCGGACCTGGGGAGCCATACACGCGGGGGTGTTGCGGCCCCGTCCAGTGGCCTATTTCTCTGCAGAATTCGGCTTGCATGAATCGATCCCCATCTATTCCGGCGGTCTGGGCGTTCTTGCCGGCGATCACATCAAGAGCGCTTCCGACCTCGATATTCCCCTGGTAGGCGTGGGACTCTTCTACAGCCAGGGATATTTCCGCCAGCGGCTCGACTGGGACGGCTGGCAGCGGGAAGAGTATTTTGAAACCGACGTCAGCCAGTTGCCCATGGAAGTTGCCATTGGGAAGTCGGGTGAACCGGTGACGGTGGAAATCAATACCCGCAGCGGTATTCTTCGCGCCAAGGTGTGGCGGTTGAAAGTCGGCCGCTGCGATCTTCTCCTTCTTGACTCCAACGTCCCCGGAAACGCCCCGGAAGACAGGGAACTGACTTCCCGCTTGTATGGTGGAGATGGGCGCGTGCGCGTCCGCCAGGAATTGCTGTTGGGTGTCGGTGGCATGCGTGCCTTGAAGGCCATGGGGATTACGCCGGGGGTTCTTCACTTGAATGAAGGGCACAGCGCCTTTGCCGTGCTGGAGGCGATTAGCGCTCGCATGGAGGATGAGGGGCTGCCCTTTGAACAAGCCATGCGGCTCGTCTCCCGTGAAGTGGTCTTTACCACCCACACTCCCGTGCCCGCCGGCCACGATCGGTTCAACGCCGGCCTGGTGGAAGAGCATCTGGGCCCGCTGCGCGACCGGCTGGGACTTTCGCTGGATCGCCTTATGGAGATTGGCCGGGAGAATCCCGCCGATGCCAATGAAGATTTCTGCATGACGGTGCTGGGCTTGAAGGTCTCGCGCCGCGCCAATGCGGTTTCGGAGGTGCATGGACGCGTGAGCCGCGCCATGTGGAAGGGGCTTTACCCCGGCCAATTGGAAGACACTGTTCCCATTGGGCACATCACCAATGGTGTGCATGTTCCCAGTTGGCTGGCGCAGCAAATGTACCGCCTCTACGACCGCCACCTCGGCACGGGTTGGCACGAGCACAGCAGTGAACCGCGCATTTGGGAAGGAATCGAAAACGTCGATGATGGCGAACTTTGGGAAACGCATCTCAGCTTGAAGCAGCGCCTCCTGGAATTTGTCCGCGCTCGCGCCATTGAGCAGGCGGAGCGCCGCGCCGAACCCATGGAAGTCCGGCAGCGCCTCTCGCGCGTGCTCAGTCCGGATGCCCTGACCATTGGGTTTGCCCGCCGCTTTGCCACCTACAAACGCGCCAACCTGATCCTGGCCGATATTGAAAAGCTCGCCGCGCTGGCCAACAATCCCAAGCGGCCTGTGCAGTTTGTCTTTGCCGGCAAAGCCCATCCCCGCGATGAGCCCGGCAAGCGCGTCCTTCAGCAAGTGGCACGCCTGATGCGCGACCGTCAATTCTCCGACCGGTTTGTCTTTGTCGAAGATTACGACATCAATGTGGGACGGCATCTGGTGCAGGGTGTTGACGTGTGGCTCAACAATCCCCGGCGGCCGCTCGAGGCGTCCGGAACCAGCGGCCAGAAAGTAGTCCTTAACGGCGGCCTCAATCTTTCGGTCCTGGACGGTTGGTGGGCGGAGGCCTATGACGGCTTGAATGGTTTCGCCATCGGTACGGGCAGGACCCACACCAATGTGGACATTCACGATGCGCGGGACCGCGAGGACTTGTATCGCGTGCTCCTGGAAGAGGTCATCCCTCTCTACTACGAGAGGGACCGCGACGGCTTGCCCCACGGCTGGATCAAGCGCATGAAGCGAACCATCCGCACCCTGGGATGGCGATTCAATGCCGACCGTATGGTGATGGATTACACGCTCAAATGTTACGTGCCCGCCGCGGGAGGAACGTCCAGCGACATGAGCATGACGCACTAGGGATCTTTGCCGCGCTGCGCTGGCTGACTGCGATGGCTACGAAATCCTCCGGAATTTGTTGCCGGGGCGGTTCACGATCCGCCTCTCCCAAATGTAATGCATTCGGCCTCATGCCGTCGTCGACTTCGCTGCCTGGGCGGCGGGCTGCTGAATTCCCATCACACCGGCTTGTGCGTGGACCACGGCGATGGACGCCATGTTGACGATCTCCTCCACTCCGCAGCCACGCGCCAGGACGTGTACGGGCTTGGCCATTCCCATCAGGATCGGTCCCAGCGCTTCCGCTCCGCCCATTCGCATCATCAGCTTGTAAGCGATATTTCCGGCTTCAAGGCTGGGAAAGATCAGAACATTGGCGTCGCCTTTGACCAGGGAGAAGGGATAATCCTCGGCGGACAATTCCGGGACGATAGCCGTGTCGGCCATCATTTCGCCTTCCACGACCAGCCCTTCGGCTTTGAGCTTGACGAGCGCCGTGGCCCGCCGCACTTTATCGGCAAGGGGATGGCGGGTGCTGCCGAAATTCGAGAATGAGAGCATGGCCACGCGCGGTTCCACATTGAACCAGCGCGCCACCTCGGCGGAGAGGATGGCGGTTTCCGCCAAATGCTCGGCGGTCGGTTCAATATTGACGGTGGTGTCGGCAAAGAAATAGACGTCCTTGTGGGTTGCCATCACGTAGAGGCCGGAAACGCGGTCCACCCCGGGGCGGGTGCGGATGATTTGGAGTGCCGGGCGAATGGTGTCGGGATAGTGCTGGCTAACGCCGGCGATGAATCCATCGGCATCCCCCATGTGGACCATCATGGCGCCGAAGTAATTGGCGTTGAGCATCCACTCATGCGCTTCTGACCGCGTAATTCCATAGCGATGGCGCAGGTGGAAGAATTCATCCACATAGGGCGAAAGACGCGAGGAACAGGCGGGGTCGACAATCTCTGCTTTCACTTTTCCGAGGCCCAACTCCTGGAATTTGCTTTCGATCACCGCGGGCCGCCCCAGCAAGATGGGGTGGGCGAGGTTCTCCTCCACCAGGCGGACACTGGCGCGGATGATCTTTTCGTGCTCGCCCTCGGAGAAGACGATCCGTTTCGGCGCAGCTTTGGCGCTATTTCGGATATTCTGCATTACGGCGTAGGTGCGGCCCAGGCGCCTTTGGAGTTGTTCGCGGTACTCGTCGAGGTCTACGGTGATTTGGGCCACGCCACTTTTCATGGCGGCTTCCGCCACGGCGGATGACACCCAAATCAGCACCCGAGGATCAAAGGGTTTGGGGATGATGTACTCCGCTCCAAATTGCAGCCGGCTGACGTTGTAAGCCCGCAGCACGGAATCAGGCACATCTTCTTTGGCCAGGGCCGCCAGCGCGCGTGTGGCCGCCAGCTTCATGGCCTCGTTGATGGCGCGCGCCCGCACGTCGAGTGCTCCACGGAAGATGGACGGAAATCCCAAAACATTGTTGACCTGGTTCGGATAGTCGGAGCGGCCGGTGGCGATAATGACGTCCGATCGTGCCGCCTTGGCCTCGTCGTAGCTGATTTCAGGATCGGGATTGGCCAAAGCGAAAACGATGGGATGCGCGGCCATGGAGCGGAGCATATCCTGCGTAACGCATTTGCCCTGCGAAAGGCCCGCGAAGACGTCGGCGCCCTTCATGGCTTCGGCGAGCGTGCGCCGGTCGGTCCTGGCGGCGAATCGCGCCTTGTACGGGTTCATGTTCTTTTCGCGGCCCTCGTAGATCACGCCCGCGGTATCGCACATCAAGATATTCTCGCGGAGCACACCCAGTTGAACGTAATGCTCCGCGCAGGCAATGCCGGAGGCGCCCGCGCCGTTGAAGACCACGCGGACTTTGCTGATGTCCTTGCCCACCACCTCCAACGCGTTCAACAGCGCCGCGCCGGAGATGATGGCCGTGCCGTGCTGATCGTCGTGAAACACCGGAATCGACATCGTCTTGCGCAGGGTTTGCTCAATCTGGAAACACTCCGGCGCTTTGATGTCCTCCAGATTGATGCCGCCGAACGTGGGCTCAAGGAGTTGGCACAGGCGGATGACCTCCTCGGGCTTCTCGGAATTTACCTCCAGATCGAAGACGTCGATGTCCGCGAAACGCTTGAACAACACGCCCTTGCCTTCCATCACGGGCTTGCCGGCCAGCGCCCCAATGTTGCCGAGACCCAGCACGGCGGTGCCATTGGAAATTACCGCCACCAGATTTCCGCGGGCCGTATAGTCGAATGCCAATTCGGGCTTATCGTGAATATCCAGGCAGGGTTCCGCCACGCCGGGCGTATAGGCGAGGCTTAGATCATATTGAGTGCGGCAAGGCTTGGAGGGAACAACTTCAATTTTTCCCTTCCGTCCCAAGCGGTGGTAGTCAAGAACATCCTGTTTGCGGATTTCCATGTTGAACCCCCGGGAGACAATCAGTCCGTAAAGCCTGTGCCCCTTTGTACACCATTGCGAGTCATGGTTCAACCTTACTGTTCCTCTTCGCTATGACACTCACCGCAGAGGCGCGGAGGCGCAGAGGGCTGAAAGCAAAGAGGCATTTCTCTGCGCCTCAGCGTCTCTGCGGTAAAGATTGTACTCTTTCACACCTTCAAGGCCTTTCCCTGGAGTTTCTACATTTTCGGAGCCGCAAATTAGCCAGGCGCGGACTTGACCCCCAGCGGGTGGAAAGCCCGCTCCCCACGCCATCCCTTCCGAGTTGTTCCAACCTGATACGCAGACAGCTATCCATGGCATCGCTCGCCTTTCGGTGGTTAGGCGACTTATCGGCAAGGTCATTGCGAGTTGCGGGGAAATCCAACAATGACTGGGTGGCGTCCCGATGCATCGGGACGTCACTTGCCCCTTGCGGTAAACTGCGCCGATGCCACTCAAGGCATTTCTACGGGCAGGGTCACTACCACTACCTTACTGAAAACACTTATCGGCGAGCTCGCATTTTTGACTCCGACCGCTTCCGGCACAAGTTCGTCCAGACCTTGGACGAACTACGGACAGAACTGGGTTTCAAGATTTTCGCCTATGTGCTGATGCCCGAGCACTGTCACTTGCTCCTCTGGCCGAGCACGGCGGCCAACCCCTCGCAAATCATGCAGAAGCTTTCGGAGCGCACGGCGAACTTCACACTCCGCAACCTGCGCGAAAACCTGGCGTACCCTTGGTGCCAGAAGATGCGGAAGCGATTTGAACTGCCTGCGACCGTTCATCATCACGCGCACTACCGGGTTTGGAACCGGCGCGGATACGACATGAATATTTGCAGCGGCAAGAAACAGAACGAGAAGATCGACTACATCCACAATAATCCCGTGGCGCGCGGGTTGGTGGCCCACCCCGGCGACTGGCCGTGGTCAAGTTGGAGATTCTATTACCGCGAGGATCGTTCTCTATTGGCGATGGACCACATGCGTTGAATACTCGCCGCTGCGGTCGCATACATGCACGACAATGTATGCGCCACCCGTGAATTTGTAGTGCAGTTCTAAGCAAACGACGTCTGCCCCCACCCCACGATGTATGCGCCACCCGCGAAACTTCTTATCGCGCAGCTCTGTGGTACCCGGTT
>CAYTMD010000325.1:0-7348 GCA_964438685.1 uncultured Acidobacteriota bacterium | reverse complement strand
GGAAGCATTACCTTGATCTTCACTGAGGTCGCGCGGTGCAGGCGGAGGGGAATTTCAATGAACAATCCGCTGCCGCTGATATTGCTGGTCTTGCCCATTGCTTGTTTCTGGCTACCGGCGGGACTCTTCCATCGGATTTCAACCGGGAGTTCCATCGTTAATCGCTGGCTGGTACGGCGCTGATTCGTTTTCATGATGACTCCGCTGGTCTCCTTGGGAAGATTAACCTTTTTCCGGCCGCCTCGCAAGTACTGGCGGAAGGAATGACACCTTGTGCGTACGGACAAACAAGTGACACACCGGAGTGGCGGGAATGGCGCATCACCCCGGTGTGCATACTGACTGCCACTACCTGAGAATCCATCTCCAATGGGTTCGGAGTGGATCTCTTTCAAGGAACCAGACTCCATGCGGATGCTGAGCGCACGGCCGATCATGCCCCTGTCAACCCTACCTGGAACTTCACAGGTAAGGGAACTGTTGCAGCGAATCTACTCGATTCGCTTTAACTATCCAATGTAACGGGCGTACCAGTACTTTCGTACTGGGTTCTGTTGGGGCGATGGTATGCCGGGCATTGCCATGAAGTTCCACCACTGGTACGCTTGCACATGCAAGCGACCGCAAGTGGACCCCGGTCCCGCGACCAGTGCTTCCCGGACGGAGCCACTCATTACGGAGAGATCATCATGAAGCTCGGCGACCTGGCAACGCAACTGGAATGCAAAATGGAGGGAGCGGCGGACTTGGAAATCACCGGTGTGGCGGGAATGGACGAAGCCAATGCAAGCGATATCACTTTTCTATCCAATCCCAAATACCTGGCGAAGCTGCACACCACGCAGGCGGGAGCCATCATCGCCGGCGCGGATGTCGATACTCTGGGCAAACCTGTGCTGCGGTCCGCCGATCCCTACATGTCGTTTGCCCAGGCGCTTGAGATTTTCTATCCGCCGCAGCGACCGCCCGCTGGAATCCACCCCACCGCGGTCATTGCTCCTGACGTTAAGCTGGGAAACAATCCGTCCATCGGTCCTTATGTGGTCATTGAGGACGGCGCCGAGATTGGTGACGACTGTATTCTCAAAGGCTTTGTCATGATTTACCCGGGAGTGAAAATCGGCGACCGCTTCACAGCTCACTCCCACGCCGTGGTACGCGAGAATGTTCGCATTGGCAACGATGTGATCCTGCAGAACGGCGTCGTCATTGGCGGCGATGGCTTCGGTTTCGCGCCCCGCTCCGATGGGACGTTTTACAAGATCGTGCAAGCCGGCATTGTCGTTATCGAGGACAGGGTGGAAGTGCAATCCAACAGTTGCATCGACCGCGCCGCGGTGGGTGAGACGCGCCTGCGCCGCGGCGTTAAGGTTGACAACCTCGTACAAGTCGCGCACGGTTGCGATATTGGCGATAATTCCCTGCTCTGCAGCCAGGTGGGAATTGCCGGCAGCACCAAGCTTGGGCGCAATGTTATCCTGACCGGACAGGTTGGCGTGGCCGGACACCTAACCATTGGCGATCGCGTGATCGCCACACCACAAACGGGTGTGCCCAACGACGTTCGGCCCAACACCACAATTTCCGGTTCCCCTGCCGTCGACCACGATGTGTGGCTAAAGGCTTCTGCCATTTATCGACGCTTGCCGGATATGTACGCGGCCTACCGCAAAATGAAGAGCTTCATTGAAAAGGACAAATCCTGAATCCGACATAAAGAAAGTCCAAAGCGATTTGGCGCGCCAGTATAGCGACCGCGCAGCACGAATCAACAACCTCAATTCCAAAGGAATACTCACTTATGACGGTCAACGTGAAAGTTGCGAAGCTCCACCCCACGGCTCGGTTGCCCAAGTATGCGCATCGCGGCGCGTTTGGAGACTTGGCTGCAGACGTGGCGGCTTTGGAGCCGGCGGAATTGACGCCCGGTGAAATCAAAGCCATTCCCACCGGACTCGCCTTTGAGTTTCCCGCGGAGTATGGGGCGCTCGTCGAGGACCGGTCCGGCCTGGCTTTGAAGGGAATCTGCACGCTGGCCGGGGTTATTGATCCTGGCTATCGCGGCGAGTTGAAGGTTGTTCTGACGAATCTGGGCAAGCAAGCCTTCCAGATCAACGCGGGGGATCGCATTGCTCAACTGCGAATTATCCGGCGAGTAGAAGTGGAGTTCAATGAAGTGGATTCCGTGTCCTCCACCGAACGCGACGTGCACGGGTTCGGAAGCACAGGATCCTAAAAACTATGGCTCTTCAGCGACGATATCCGGCTGCTCCACCGGCCATTCTTCCGGGTCAAGGCCTTTCAGGATGGCTTGCCGCGTGGCTTGAATGAGCTCCCGCCGATTCTCCAGCAAATAGTTTTCCGCAGGAATGGGGTCTTGAATGGTGATGCGAACAGTGCCGGGGTGAATCGCAAACTTGCCCTTCGGCATTATCTTCCGCGCCCCCGAAACTGAAACCGGAACAATCAGCGCTCCGGATTTAATGGCCATAACAAAGAGGCCCTTCTTGAACGTTTGCAGGCGGCCATCGGGGCTGCGCGTGCCTTCCGGAAACGCCAGAAACGAGTTTCCTGATTTCATTGAGGCCACGGCCTGCTCAACGGCTGCAATGGCGCGCTCGCGATTCTTGCGATCGACCGGGATAAAACCACGATAGATCATTGCCGTCCCCAAGATGGGCACGCGGAAGAATTCCTGCTTGGCCAGCACCATAACCGGTGGGATGATGGAAATCACTGCCGGGGGATCGCAGTTGCTCTGATGGTTGGGCATGTAGATGGCGGCGCGTCCATGCGGAATCTTATCAAGCCCGTGTACTTCCAGACGAACACCAGAGAGCCACAGCGCCATCCGTGCCCCAATGATGCCGCAATGATAAAGCTTGTCGGTGTTTTTGGTCAGCCAGGCATGGATCAAAAACGGAAAGCCAATCAACAGAATATAAGTAAAAGTGAGAGTGGTTACTATAAATGCGCGGATCATCGTTTTCCCGGAGATGAATTTGTCACGCCCTTCAGCCAGCCTTCACGCACACGCAACTGGTCGGGACTGGCATGAGGGTCTTCTTCGATTTGAACCGAAAGTTCCTGGTTTACGCCGATCCTGAATTTGATGGTGCGGGTTCCGCCTTCCCGCACAATCTGCAATTCGACGGCCTGGCCTGGCCGCCAGAAAGGCAGGGCGGGATTAGAGCCCCCCGGCAACATGTCTCCATCGGCCATCATCAGCACGTCTCCCGGCTGCAATCCAGCGCGTTGGGCATCGCTCCCCGTGTCAACTGAATCCACTTCCAGCAAACCGCCGGAATTGCGCGATGCGCTAAACCCTTGTACGGGTGATGTCACCCGATGCGTCGCGAGATGCAGTCCGGCATATCCAAAGAACGTGGAATAATCGAGTTCCAGGGTTCCCCGCACGTCCTCGGCAATGAATCGATCCATATCAAACGCCGGGGCCAACTGCGTGATAATGGACTGGAGATCTGCGAGGGCGTAGGTGCGGCCTTGACGGGCAAAATCCTGATTCAAACGGCGCATCACATCGTCCAGTCCGGCCTGATTTTGGCTGGCGTGGCGAAGACCCAGGTCCAACAGGTATCCGAGCAATTCCCCCTTGTTATAGTAGGAGATACTGCGGTCGGAACGGTTATAGTCACTGTATTTCTCGAGCCACGCTTCCCTGCCCGACATCTCAGCACTCTGGAAGCGGCGCGCGCCGTGCTCTTGCAATACCTCGATGGCGCCGGCGACGCGCTCATAAAAGGTGACGCGATCAATAAGATCCGCACGCAGCAAGGCCAACTGGGCATAGGTGCTGGTGACGCCCTCGCAGAACCACAAATCCCGCGTGTCATTACCGTTGATGTAGTCCACGGGCTCAAGTGACTGCGGCCGGATGCGCTTGACGTTCCAGGCATGGAAAAACTCGTGAGCCACAATGCTTTCCAGGCTGCCTTGGTTGCTGCGAATGTCGGAAACGGGAATGGCGATTGCCGCTCCGTCGCGATGTTCCATGCCGCCGGTCGATCCGCCTTGATGCGGAAAATGCAGGATGAACGTATAACGTTTAAAGGGAAGGTCCTGCATGAGCCGGGTTTCTTCCGCCGTAATCTTCTGAACGGAATTCAGAATTCGGCCGGGCGAATAATCCGCGCGATCGGCATCGAGAATCAGGCGAATGGTCGCGTGCTTCGTTTCCGCCGGGGACGCGCCGGCGGGGGTAAAGTCCAGGGGGTAGGAGAAGTCCTCAAAATGGCCTGCCTCCACTGGGCTATCCACCAAAGCGTCGTAATTCACAGCTTGAAATTCAACGCCTTCGCCTTCGAGAAATGTTGCCAGTTTCCAATTCTTCGGAAGCCTGTACAGGACTTGCACCGGACGGTTGCGCTCGCGAGGCAGATAAAAAAGAACCATGGCCAGGTTCAGGAAGGAATGGTCGGCATCCAACATACTGTCGAACGGCCCATCAGTATCAGCATAAACCGAGTAGTGGAAGGTGAGGTTGCGACACGACCGGGTCGGCCCGCGCCAGGTGTTCAGATCCTCACGGTTCAAGTCAGCCGCTTCGCCATCACACTCGCCCTTCAGGTCTTCCACGCTTCGCACGAAATCCCGAATCTGATAAAGGCAATTCCAGGTTGGAATCTGAATCTCCGTGCCCGGGCCCGCCTCGGGAACGCTTAAGGTGACATGCACCATGTGGGTTTCCGGCGCCCGTAAGTCCACCACATATTGAATCGGTTGGGCCGCTCCGGCGGCGCAAGGGATCAGGCAAAACAAGATGAAGAGCAGTCGGGCACCATGCAGGCCCGTGCGCCGGGAAAGAGGCCGTAACGTTGCAGAGCCGATCTGCCCGCGCGGTTGCGGTCTATAGGCGTTGTGATCAGTTGAGTTGATGTGGCACAAGTTAGTTTTGGTTGTTACGGGCACTACAGGCTACGGAAAAGCGTGATTTCCCCTGCGAGCGTCCATCACTATAACATTTTTCAATCGGACCCAGCACCACAGTGCTTTTCGAAGCAGCCGACAGCACTTCTAATATGCTGATGAGTTGGTGGGTCCGCAGTAATAATAAAGACCTGCGTAGCGCAACGCGGCGGAGCCACAACCAAATCTTCGTGGGCGGACGAAAAGACCCCTCACCCGCCTGCGGGTCGAAGCTTCTATCGTTTGCAATTCTTGATCGGCCCTTCAGCGGGCGTAGGCCCGGCGGCGCATGGCCGCCGCCCTCTCCCCTCGGAGAGGGCAGTTTAACAACCAACCTTCTCCCAGGGGAGAAGGTGCTGAGGTACGAAGCGGATGAGGGGTCTCTTCTCTCTACCTCACACTTTCAACAAGGGCACAAAAAAGTTTGCCAAACAAACGAAAATTTACGGCATTGCAATGCAGACACGTTTCTCCGGCCCGCGCCACATCACCTCAATACGTACCGACCCAACGGGCATGGTCTATTACGCTTCCGGCTTGGAAGCGTGTCGTAAGTTCCCATAATACAGCGCCGCACCCACCACAATCGTCAACAGCCCGAGGGCCGATTCTTTGGGGCGCAACGTGGCCGTGTAAAAAAGCATCCATGCGCTCGCCACGATAAACAGGCCGGGAGCCAGCGGGTAGGCCCAGTTCATCACCCTGAGTTTCTTCCATCCCTGCCGCCGGCGGAGGCGAATCAACCCTGCCACGGCCATAGCGGCAAAGAAGATCAGCGCAAATCCAATGTAATAAACCAGGCTTTCGAACGTCCCGGTCAAAATCATCAGAATGGCTGCCAACGCCTGATAGACAATGGCGTACATGGGCGTGCCCCATTGCGGGTGGACTCGCGCCGCAGTGGGGAAAAAGCAGCGGTCGACCGCCATGGCATAGTAAACGCGCGGTCCGGCGATTACCATGGCGCTTACGCATGAAAGCAGTCCCACGGACATGATGGCGCTGAAGAAATTTCCACCGCGCAGCCCAAAGAGCGCCCCGGCGGACGCCTCGCCAATCGCCACAACACCCTTCATTGATTCCAGCGGCAGGGCGTAGACAAACGCCACGTTCAACAGCAGGTAAAACACGGCGACGGTAAGTGTGCCCGCCACCAGCGAGGCGGGTATCGTGCGCTCGGGTGTTTTCATTTCGCCGGAAACGTAGGTGGCCGCATTCCAACCGCTGTACGCGAACATCACCCAGATCAGCGACACGGCAAACTGGGCGGGCAGGCTATGGGTCGAGGTTCGAACGGCAAGCTGCGAAAAATGTGCTGAACTTCCATGGCCAACAACGAATGCGAAGCCAAGAAAGAGCGCCAGCACGCCGAGCTTTAAGGCAGTGATTACATTCTGGATTTTGGCCGCCAGCCTGAGCCCCACGATATTGATTACCGAAAACCCCACCACAATTCCCACTGCCAGCCATTGCCCGTGTCCGGTGTGGAACCACCCTGCCGCGTTTCCGGAATTCGCTGCCGCCCCCGTTACCGCAAAGGAGGGGAAGAAGTGAGAGAAATACGCGGAGAAGGCGAGGGCCGCGGCAGCAATCGGGGCCGCAAATCCCGCGAAGAAGGAGATCCAACCGCTCAGAAAGCCCCACAGAGGGCCCCAGGCCTCACGCAAGAAGATGTACTCGCCGCCCGACTCCGGCAGGTTGACGCCCATTTCGGAGTAACAGAGACAGCCGGCAACGGCAATGAATGCGCCCACCACCCATATTCCTAAAACCAGCGAGGGACGCCCCAAATCACCGGCCAGAAATCCGGTGGTGGTGAAGATGCCTGTACCAATCATGTTGGCCACCACAATGGCCGTCGCATGGCTGAATTTCAATTCTCGGCGTAAAGAAGGTTGAGCCACTCTCGGGTTCTCCAGAATTAGGGATGATCACGTTTGCACTCGCGGAGGGCCGGTGCTGGAATGCACTTCGCGCAAATAAGTGTCCGTCACAGCCTAGGTTGGAAACGTCAGGAGCGCAAGAGGGTTTCTTGCTCCGAATGTACAATCTCAGATTGGGAATTTCTGGCGCCCCTCCCCAGCCTTGTCCGTAAACGTTTCCGTTCTCCCGCCTCGACAACCTTGCAAGATGCCGGTAGAATTCAGTGTATGCGGAAATCACAACGACGCAGTTCTCTTCCAGAATTATCAGCCGGCTTGTTCCTAATGGCGGCAACCCTGTACCTGGTACGGTCAGGACCCTCGGGGATTTCGTTCGCGGCAACTCCCCAAGGACAAAGTCTCACCGGTGCCACGCTGATAAAGCAGGTCCCCTATGTCCCTACTCCCCAGGACGTCGTTGAAAAGATGCTGGACCTGGCCAAGGTTACTTCCGACGATGTGGTTTATGATTTGGGATCGGGAGACGGGCGCATCGTATT
>CAYTMD010000324.1:0-7405 GCA_964438685.1 uncultured Acidobacteriota bacterium | reverse complement strand
GCGCTGCATCCAAATTGGGAACGGCGAGCGCCAGATGATGGATTCCCTGACCACGCTTCGAAATAAAGCGGGCGATGGGAGAATCTGCCGCTGTGCCCTCCAGCAGCTCCAAACGGCTGTCACCCAGACGGAAAACTGCCACGCGCACCTTCTGGTCGGCAACGGTCTCTTCCGCGTCGGGAGTTTTCCGCAACAGGTATTGAAAGACCGGGATTGCCTGCTCCAGCGAATCCACTGCAATGCCCAAGTGATGAATTTTCACTCCGCCGGTTTGCGACGAATGGTCGGAGCAGGTGGTCGCGGTTGTCGAGAGGAATGCCGCGATGATCTGCTCCACCACTTGATGCGGATCACGCTGGTGCGATAGTAAATCGCCAACTCGCCGGTCAAGTGAACCGTCAAGGAGCGGTGCGGCAACCGCTCTTTCAAAGAGTGTCTGGCGCAGCAAATCGAGGAGCCGGGAGCGCCAATGTTCCTTTCGCCGCCCTCGGGCGATATCGCCTTTCTCGCTGAAGGCGTGAAACTGGTCGAGCGCTACGGCCAACTCCGCAATGCCCTGGCCCGTGGTCGCGACTGTTTTGATGATGGGCGGGACCCAGCCATCAGGACGAGTTGCCAGGGAGAGCATTGCCGTGACTTCCTGTTCGACGCGGTCGGCTCCGGCGCGATCCGCCTTGTTAATCACATATAAGTCGGCGATTTCCATCACGCCAGCTTTGAACGTCTGAATGTCATCGCCCTGGCCCGGCACCAACAGCAGGACTGTCGTGTCGGCAAGACGCGCTATTTCCACTTCGTCCTGCCCCACCCCGACGGTTTCGATCAGAATCTCCTCGCATCCTGCCGCGTCGAGAACGGTCACCGCATCCTGGGTGGTCGGTGCGAGGCCACCCAGTTGCCCGCGCGTCGCCATGCTGCGAATAAAGACGCCGGCATCATTGGAAAGGCTTTGCATGCGCACCCGATCGCCCAGAATTGCGCCGCCGGAAAATGGGCTGGTTGGGTCCACGGCAAGGATTCCAACGCGCTCATCGCGATGGCGATACTCTGCCGCAAGCTTTTCCACCAATGTGCTCTTGCCCGCTCCTGGCGCGCCTGTAAGTCCTACCACTCGCGCCCGCCCCGCCTTTGGAAACAGCTCGCGAAGAAGTGGAATCGCCGCCGGAGCGCGGTCCTCCACGAAAGAAATAGCCCGGGCGATAGCGCGCCGGTCACCCGCAATAATCTTGTCCACGAAGTCGCGATCTATCTCGGGCATGGCAATCTTTTGGCCGGAGGGGCCTTGTCCCAGCCGTTCAGAATCCTTGAGAAAATTGAGCCCAATGCCATTATTTGTTACTGGCAAAGATGGAATTCTGTTGGGCATAAGGCGCGCAAATTGACTCTAACCCACCCATGATTCAGGCTATAACACAACGTGGGAGGCGTCAAGAAATCGGAGTGGGCCCTATGCCATTGTCGTAACCGTGCTAAGCTAAGGAACCGAATCAGTTGATGGCATAATCCGCGGGTGAGAACCACACGGCAACATACAGCTCCACCCGTCGAGCCCGAGAGCTTTAGATTTAACTGAAGATGCGTAAATACCTAACCTGCTGCCTAATCTTAGCAGTGAATATCGGGGTGGTATCGGCGCGTGAGCGCCAGCCGCAGACCGCGAAGGTCAACGTCCAGAGTGGTGCAGCAGGGTGCCGCGTGGAGTTGGACGCGGACGCTGCCGGCACCACCGATGCCGCCGGAAAGCTTACCATCGCCGATGTTGTTCCCGGCGATCATTATGTCCACGTGCAATGCCCCGGCAAGACTGACGCGACATACTTCATCTCGCCGAAGGTCAACGAGGAAGCCAAGATTCTTCCCAAACCACCCGCGCCCCTGCCAGGGACAAGCGATGCTGCCGCCATAGCCGATGACAAAGCCCAATTGCGGCGCCTGGTACAGCAGGCTGTTCAACTCCGTGGCCAGGCGCGACTGGATGAAGCGGTTGCGGCACTTCGCCAGGCGATGCAACTCGACCCGGAGAATTCCGATCTGCACCGCGAGTTGGGCATCACTTTCCTGTTGGCCAAAGAATGGAAACGCGCCCGGATAGAAATGATTGAAGTCTTGCGTCACGATCAGAATGATGCTGATGCCCACAATGGGCTCGGGTATTCACTGGAGAAACTCGGTGATATCGACGCGGCCCTTAAGGAATATCGCATCGCAACGCACCTTGAACCCGATGACCCCACCTACCTCACACACTACCTCAATGCCCTGGTGAAGATTCAGGAGCGGCAGGAAATGAAGAAGAAATAGCTCTCAGGATGCGGCAACAGTCCGCGGAGTTACAACCTCACGCAAAACTTTCAAGGCGCGCTCACATCCGGCCCGGTCCACATCCAGGTGGGTGACCATGCGAATCAGTTGCGGGTTCGAAGCGTTGGCAAGAATACCCTGGGCGGCCAGCAGCTTCGAGATCGCGGGAGCCGTCAGCCCTGTTCCCGTTACATCAAAGAACAAGATGTTGCTCACCACCTTGGCGGCATCAATTTTGATTCCGGGTATTTGTGCCAATTCCTGGGCCAGGTACTGGGCATTGGCATGATCAATGTGGAGCCGTTTAGGCCCCTCCTCCAGCGCGACAAGGCCTGCGGCTGCCAAGACACCGACTTGACGCATCCCGCCGCCCAGCATCTTGCGGACGATGCGCGCCTCCTCAATGAATTCCTTGCTCCCCACCAGCATTGATCCCACCGGCGCGCCCAATCCCTTGGAGAGGCAGAACATCACTGAGTCAAATTTCCTGGTGAGGTCCACGACAGATATCCCCAGCGTGGTGCTGGCATTGAAAATTCTCGCGCCATCCAGATGCACTGGCAACGAGGCGGCATGGGCGTGATCGACGATGTCATCGATGTTGGCCAGCGGATAGGCCGAGCCTCCCGCCAAGTTCGCGGTGTTTTCAAGTTCGATCAGCGCGGTTCGAGAACGATGATCGTTCCGGGCACGAACATGCGGAGCAATCAGGTCCCACGTCAGGATTCCGTCCTCGGCAAAAACCACCCGGGGCGTGATTCCGGAGAAGGCCGAGGCCATACCCATTTCAAAATTGTAAATATGACTGCGGGTCTCGCAGATGACCTCCTGCCCGTGGTGCGTCAAGACCTTGATTGCCGTCTGGTTTCCCATGGTCCCGGAAGCTACATACAAGGCGGCCTCGCGCCCAAAGATCTCCGCCGCCCGGTCCTGCAGGTGATTGACGGTGGGGTCCTCGCGGTAGACATCATCTCCGACTTCAGCCTCGTACATGGCCTTTCGCATCGCGGCAGAGGGCTTGGTAACCGTGTCGCTGCGCAAATCCACAATAGGTTCTGGCATAAATCCTCACACTCCGATCATTAATAACGACTCGCAAGCATTATATCGAATGCCGCAATGTGCGGGAGTAATCGACCTTACACGGAAACAAACTCCTGAAAAATCTCGTTGGAAATAAGATTGGTATTGGAGGCCAAGCGGACGTTATCTCCGCAGGACGCAAGCCAGCCTTTGCGCACAAGATGTTGGATTTTTTCCTCCGAAGGTCTGAGGCAAGCCGCTCCCCAATGTTCCCTCGCCAGGCCCAGATTGACGCCATCGGACTGCCGCAATCCAAGAAAGAAAAATTCTTCCACCTGCTCTTCCACCGTGAGGATACGACATTCCTCGATGGGTGTCCGACCGGCGCTCAACTGTTCCAGGTAGCGCTGGACATCGATCCGATTCGACCAGCGTCGTGCGCCGTCAAAGGAATGTGCCCCGGCGCCCAGCCCCAGGTAAGGCGCAAGCTGCCAGTATTTCTGGTTGTGACGCGACTCAAAGGTAGGCAGCGCGAAGTTGGAAATCTCGTATTGGGCGTAGCCTTCACCCGCAAGAAAAGCGCACCCGGACTCGTAAGCATCCGCCATAAAATCATCGTTGGGCACAGCGGCGGCATGATAGCGATTCCCGCCGTGAACCACTTCCCTTCCCAGGCGGCTTTTATCATCAACTTCAAAGAGGTAGAGCGACACATGCTCGGGCCGCAGTTTCACCGTGGCCTCCAGACTGCGACGGAAGGACTCAACTGTCTGGTAGGGCAGCCCGGCAATCAAATCCAGACTGATATTTTGGAATCCCGCCTCTCGTGCCTGGCACACAAGCTCAGAAGTTTCCTGGGCAGAATGCAGACGGCCCACGGCGCGGAGTTCCCTGTCGTCGAACGTCTGAGCGCCAATGCTGAGTCGATTCACGCCCAGACCGCGCAAGGCATGGAGCTGTCCCGCTGAGGCCGAGCCGGGAGTCGTTTCCAGCGTGAATTCGATTTCCGGGCTCATGCACAAGTGGGCGTGCAGAGATGCTACGAGCAGGCCCAGGCGTTTTTCACCCAGCAGCGTAGGCGTTCCGCCGCCGATGTATATTGAGTCCACAGCTTGCGACAGGATCTCCGCGGGAATTCCGTGGTCGGGGAAAAAACCGCACCACCCCTCCAGTTCACGCTGGAGCATCGCAGCGTACTGGTCGAAGATTGTGCCGCGGTCTACACGCGAGCTGAAATTGCAGAAGCTGCACTTCGATGCACAAAACGGGACTTGGACGTAAATGCCGAGGTTTGACATGTCAGCGGTTGGGCCAGTGCCCGGTTGAGTGGACATCGGCAGACCTAGCGAAGAATGGGGCAGTCCTCAATCAGATACCACTTTGATTCGTAATTCCCGGCGGCGTGGGCCATCAAACT
Source organism: uncultured Acidobacteriota bacterium (assembly GCA_964438685.1). Classification (GTDB taxonomy): domain Bacteria; phylum Acidobacteriota; class Terriglobia; order UBA7540; family UBA7540; genus Bog-366. The sequence goes on along the minus strand of CAYTMD010000324.1, from coordinate 2,664 downwards.
CGCACAGGAAAACCCCTTGCCAACGGCCCAAAACCAGTCGCCCTCCTTCGACGAGCAACAACTTTGAATTCCCAATCACCGCAGCCTTGAGATGGGCATCGCAATTGCCATCATTGTGGTGATAGTCGTTGTTACGCGGTGCCAACGAATTCAGAAACTTGTCGAGGTCCTTTTGCAACGCAGGATCGTCATTTTCATTGATCAGGATCGCCGCCGTCGTGTGGGGAACAAAGAGAATACAGGTCCCGCTTTGCGTGCCCGATTCGGTGACAACCTTTTGCACAAGGCTGGTGATATCCTTGAATTCAACGCGCGCATGAGATTCCACATAAGCGGTGTGCAGCCGGGAGGGTGTCCGCTGAACAGAAATCGCTTTGCCGGGTTCCGGTGTTGCCATAAATCCTCGATAATCCTGAGGTGAAAAGCACGATTTATAGGACGATCCCCATTTAGCGCGGGGCATACGCGTGGTGGAGAGCGTCCGTTAAGGCGGCCGGCACAGCAGGATACACCGCAACGGGTGCGACCGTTTTCTTGATGAGTTCCGCCGTGCGCCGCACATTCAATTTCTCAAACAGGAAAGCGAATTTCCTTTCCAAATCATTCCCAATCCTGCCTCGAACCTCAGCAGAAAGTTCCCAGAGCTTTCTCTTGAAGGGACCGAATGCCCTGGTTCGTGTTTTGTATATAAACTGCTCGTCCGTATCGCCGGGCTTCATTTCTGCCGCATAGGTCTTGCGCAGGAACTTGTAGATTTCCCCTTTGAGGTCAGGTGGAAAAGCCGAATTTTCGTAAATCAAGTTCTGGAATTCGGTCGCCAGGTGGACTTCCGCGGTCTCACACTGGGGAAACTTATGGAAAGCGTCTGAGGGTAGAGTAGAGGCCCCATGCTGCACTGCTCCGGCCATGCCATAGCGTTCGCGGGCGGCATCCGAGAGCTTGTGCAAGGTCTCAAAATCGATGGCGACCTGGGCCACCGACCCATCCGGAAGCACTACGCCACCGTGTGTTGTACCCGTTTGAACGCTGATCTTTGAGAGCCCCTTCTTCTTTCCGGAGTACTTTGGAAGCGTGGCGAGAAAACCGTCCATGTATGCGCCCAACTCCTCAATGGTGGAGTTTTGCTTCCCCACTTCCCCGATCTCACCTCCCAGGGAAATCGTAATTCCCTGGGGCTCAATCGAACGCACGTAGGCCGCGAGCTTTGCGCAGTTTTCGAAGTTTGCGCGCTGCTGTTCATGCACTCCAGGTTTGGTGAGGTCGACCAGAGTGGAGGTATCGATGTCAATGTTGTAATACCCCGACGAAACCGATTCCTGGGCAAAATTACAAAGTCCCTGGAATTCCCCATCGGGGTCTTTGGCAAATCTCTTGGCGTTGGCCTGATAATGGTCGCCCTGGATGAAGATCGCGCCCTCATAGCCTTCTTTCAACGCTGCCGCAACGATGATCGGCGCAAACTCGGAAGGCTTTTGGTCAGTGAGGTTGCTCTCATTGCGCGATAGTTCAAAAATGAAAGCGCCAGCCTTCAAGTGCAGGGCCGCGCGGAAAACTGCACGGGCAACGTCGAAACTCAGGCCGCGAATGTTAATCGCCGGAACCGTGAAGCCGGCACATTCTTTTCTTCCCCGAGCCTCGTAGAGACCCTGGATTGATGATGGGATAACGCCCAACTCCAGCCCCGCGCGCCGGATGATCCAGCGGGCCGTGCCGCGGATGTCCTCACTCTCTCCAAAAACCGAGTTCCACACCAATAGATCCAGAGTCTGGTCAATGAATTTTTGTGCGTTCTTTAGGACAATTCCACCATTATCGGAAATTTCGTACACGGTGCGATCGCGAACGATCAAATCGAACACAGAATGAACATTCATGATGGCCCCTTTGGATGAGTTTGCCCCGTCAATTGCAACCACGGATTATACCAGACCATCGGACATGCGGTTACTATAAGGTGGGGTCCAGTTGAAGGGGGGCTACAATCCAGCAGGACGCTAATATTTGCAGGTCTGGTGATCTGAACACCCTACTTGAACCTGCGCGAGTAAGCGGTCCAGAACTTCGTAGCCGGCGCGACCCAGGAAATAGGCCCCTCCCACACGCCGCTCCTGCAAGTCCTTGTGGGGAAGGACGAATCGCGTTATCGCTTGCACGTGACGGACCAGCAATTCCGAACGACCCAGGGCGGCCCGTGTCAATTTGCCGCGCAGGCGCTCCATCTGGTATTGGATTTTCTCTTTGACATGGTGGAGGGTATCAAGCAAGGTGGGATCAAGTTTTTCGATGTCACCTTGTAATCGGTCCAACAGCCGTTCCAGCTCGCGCTCCCCTTGATCGAAATGTTCCGACCAACTCTCGGTGGATGCGGCGGCGGCAATGGTCTGGCCCAGGTGCTCTTCACCCCGCAATACATCTTCCAGGCTCAGCTTGTATTTCTCCATCAGGCGATCGGTTCGCGAATCAAGCAGGGTGAACGCAGCTCGTGGAAATACCACCGGCTGCGGACGGCCGAGCTCCCCATAGAGGGACCGTGCCTGGCCGAGATAGGCCAATTCGGAAGGGCCCGCCACATACGCCAGCGTCGGAAGCAGCGAGTCCTGTACCAACGGTCGCAACAACACGTTGGCGGAAAAGTTCAGCGGCTCCTTGGCGAGCAGGGATTGC
>CAYTMD010000323.1:0-7411 GCA_964438685.1 uncultured Acidobacteriota bacterium | reverse complement strand
TGACCCCCTCACCCGTCTCCGTCGGCTGACGGACTGATGAAAGCGCCGGTTGCGGGCCACCCTCTCCCCCAAAGGGGCGAGGGCATTGAATTCCAGCCGACCTCCGGGTGGAACCCGGTTGACGCCTTCATGGATTTGCAATGTACTTTGTGATGCAAAGTAAATGAACAAAAAATTTTGCCCCTGCGGGCTAGTGCCCGCGCATGGAATGGATCAGCGATTCCATTTGATCCAGGTAATGTTCCAGCGCCCGCCGCCCAACCGTGGTGAGCCGGTAAACAGTTTTGGGCAGCCGGCCTTCAAAATATTTCTCGCACTCAATGTATTGCGCATCTTCAAGTTTGCGCGCGTGGACGCTCAGGTTGCCGTCCGTAGTGGCAAGCAGTTTCTTCAGATCGCTGAAGCTGAGCGATTCATTTGCCGCCAGACCACTGACAATTCCCAGGCGCATGCGCTCATGAATCAGGCGGTCAAGGTCCGCCGCGGCAGCCGCCGGCACATAGGCACGCTCCGTTTGAGCAGCGTGACCGGTTCTTCGTTTTTCCAGCGGACGATGTCCGCTGAGAGGACTGGATCTAGCCACCGTACCTCCATGCAATGATCGTTCCGAACAGAATGTGCAGTCCCCCGAACCCCGCGGCCATTACCACATTGCCCCAGGCGGGCGGGCAAAACAATGCCGCGACACCTGCAAGCATGAAGCACAAACCCATCAGGGGAACGATACGAACGGAAAAGCTTCCCGCGGAAATTATGCCGACGCCGTAAAGGAGCAGCCAAACGGTGGGCAGAAGGTGCGTCATTCCCGTGCCGTAAATCGCGAAGGAAATCACCGCTCCTGCCGACAGGGGAGGAAACAGGCTGAGCAGGAATTTGCGTCCAGGCCGGTTGAGGACAGGCGTGCCCACGCGCCGGGCTTTCCAATAAATGCCCAGGGCGCCCAAGGCAAATGCGCACAGGGAAGCAGCCAGCCAGACGATCATCCACGGCGTGGCGCTCGACGGGCGGGGAGCCGCGAAAGCTGCGGCCAGCGCTGTCATCCCCATGGCTATGCCACCCCATCCCGGAACCGCCGTGAAGGATGCGGCGTTCTCCATGGTTTCGCGGATGAAGCGCAGGTCGTCAATGGCATGGGCCTGCTGGGGAACAGGTCGAAGGCGGCGAGAACGAATGGGTCCGGCACAAGGCATGCGGGTGTTTATACCAAATGCCGAAAACTCTTGTCAAGTACTTTGTGATGCAAAGCATGCATCCGGGATTGACACCCATCACCCGCCACAAGAACAAGCAAGGTAGCGCAGGCTAACGCAAACTGCGCCTGCATCCACGCTACCCACTTCGCACCCGCCCACATCCAGGTTTCACTTTTTCCGGTGGAAGTCGAACCTGCTTGTGCTGGTCTGACCATTGTCAAGGTACGTCCAGTCCTCAATGTGGTGGCTCGAATCAAGCAGGGTGAACTTCACCCCGACCATGTGCGGAGACGTGGGAGTTGCGAGGTTCGTCGCGTCTTTGAACTCGAGTGCCACCACATTCGGATCGGAGGACGATACGTAGCGGAAGCGCGGCTGGTTATGGCCGGCGCAGTAATGGGTGGCCATCAGATCGCTCCTGTCCATGTGGATCATCGTAACCATCTCGTACTGCGTGCCGGCGCCCAGCACATTCATCAGGACCGAGTTGTCGGAAACCAGGCGGAATGACGTGGTGGCGGGGAGTTCCTTCCCGCCTTCTTTCATACTGCCTTCCCACTCGCCCACCAGGGATTTCAGTTTGTCGAAAGCGGCGCTGCCTGATTCGGATTGTCCCGCCAGCGTATGCGGTCGAGCTATCGCCAAACCAGCCAAAACAGCCAACATAACGAAGACTCTGATTTTCTTCATCGTTTTGCCTCCCTCTGTGCAAGGTGGATTAGCCCGCGGTAAGCGAAGCTATGTTATTCGAAAAATCAAAATCTCTTTCAACCCGTCAGTTGCCCGTGACCGAGCCATTTCCTCAGATAACTAACCTGGCCAACGTGATAGGTTTCGTGAAACGCCAGGAAGGCGACGAACCCGCCGACCTTGCCGTCGAATGTGGGCTTGTCGTGCGGTTTCGCCAGAAGCTCTGCCGGGACATCGGTAAGACAGGCGGCGAGCCGGTCGGACACATCACTCCAGGCCTTTCGGACCTCCTCAACTTGCGGGTATTCGTGAGTATCCAAGAGCTTGGCGCCGCGAGCGAACAGCGGAGCCCAGGGAAGCGCCCCCTCGGAGCCCAGCGTTTTGAGAATGTTCCCCCGGCACCAAACGAGGTGCCCGATAACCCACAGCAGGTGGTTCGAGGAATCACCGGGCTTGAGTGACCAGTGTTCGGGCGGAATGCCCTCGATGGCTTTCGTCACCAAGCTGGTGTTGGTCTTAAACATGCTATCAACGTAGTGGAAATCGGGGTCCATAGATGCTCCTTTTGATTCATTTCCCGACGTGTGCACGCCGACAGGGCACTTAGATAAGAGATGCGCGCTCTCGGATTAGGATTCGCCCTCCAGATAGAACCCGTCGAGTTGCTCCTCAGTTTCTACCATCAGTACGACGTTTGATCGTTGAAAAATCGACATTGCCAGCAAATTCTTGTTTCGGCAAGCAAAAGTGAAGCCTCCCGCTTAATCGAGGCCCTCTTCAATGACAAGACTACTTGTCGGCTTGACCCTTGCCAGTGTCCCACTTATCATCAGAGTCTGGATTCTTGCATTCGATAAGTTTCTTTCAATTCCCGGGGGAAGAGTTGGATATAAACGCGCTTTTACAGCATTCAAAACCTCAATTCGTATCGTCGCTGCACAGATCATTCACTCCATCGGCGCTGGTTAATCGCAATTTTTGTGATTTTATAAAGAACTCTGGAAGTGGAGTCCCGCTCGTGATCGGCATCGAGCGCGGGGACCATTCCCTTTCCGTTTACCGGACGCAATGCCTGGATGAAGGTTCCGACTCCGCCAGTGTGAATCTTCCTTATGCCGAGCGCGTGGTGAAAATGCTGCTTTGGCAAAAGGGCGGTTGGCGCGTCATCGTGGGAGGCCCGCCGAGCGTGGGCGAGCATATCCGCAAGGTTTACTCACAAGGAGGGCCGCGGGCGTTTGACGCGGACTTCATGGGGAATGTGTACGAGCATCCCTTCACTGTGGAAATCACGGAGGCCGGGAAGGTCCCCGCGCCCAGCGAGGGCACCGTCCGCCTGGGTGGACACCTGGAAGGCTGCCGCATTGGTTTCGACCTGGGTGCAAGCGATCGAAAGGTTGCCGCGGTCAAGGATGGCAATGCTGTCTACACCGAAGAGGTGGTTTGGGATCCGAGAAACGCCACCGACCCCCGCTATCACTTCGACCAGATCAACGCCGCCTTGAAAACGGCCGCGCAGCACCTGCCCCATGTCGACGCTGTGGGCGGCAGTGCGGCGGGCGTGTACATCAATAACCGGCCGCGCGTGGGCTCGCTGTATCGTGGAGTCCCCAAACCGCTGTTTGACACTCAGACTCGCAACCTGTTTTTCGATCTGCAAAAGGAATGGGGCGGAATTCCGTTTGATGTTGTGAACGATGGCGAGGTGACGGCGCTGGCCGGCGCTCTGTCTCTAAATGACGCAGGGGTGCTGGGCATGGCCTTGGGCTCCAGTGAGGCGGGCGGATACGTGACGCCTACGGGCGAACTCACCACCTGGCTGAATGAACTGGCTTTCTGCCCGGTTGACATGGACCCGCAGGCTCCCGTGGACGAATGGTCGGGAGACCGCGGCGTGGGAGCGAATTACTTCTCGCAGCAAGCGGTGTTCAGGCTGGCGCCCGTGGCGGGCATCACGCTCGACGCCAAACTGGGTCCGGCTGAAAAGCTTAAGTCGGTGCAGGAACTGCTCCACCAAGGCGACGAACGCGCCCGGTTGATCTTTGAAACCATCGGCTATTACGTGGGATACGGCGTGGCGCACTATGCAGACTTTTATGAATTGCGGCACGTGCTGATCCTCGGACGCGTCACTTCCGGCGAGGGCGGCAACATTATCATGCAGCGCGCCGTGGAAGTGCTGAAGGCGGAATTCCCGCAAGTGGCGGCGAAGGTGGCTCTGCATCTGCCCGATGAATCAACCCGACGCGTGGGACAGGCCGTGGCGGCAGCAAGCTTACCCATGATGCGAACGAAAACGAGGGATTGATCGTTGAATTTCTGTAAGTCGTCTTCTGAAATCCATGTGCCCGGCGGTTTGGCGGAGGAAGCAAGGATTTCACGCGCCATGCCAAACTGGGCTAAACGCAGTCAGTAGCGGGTGTAATATGTGCCGAGTCTTGAGGGCGCAATTATGAATGAGAAGCTGGAAGGTATCTTCACCCCCACAATGGTCCCCTTGGACCAGAGCGGCGAGATTAACGAAGCGGAACTCCGGCGGTATATCGATTGGCTGATTGAGCGCGGCGTACACGGCCTGTACCCCAATGGTTCGACAGGCGAATTCACCCGTTTCACGGCGGAGGAGCGGCGCCGGATCATTGAGATCTTCTGTGATCAGACCAAGGGTAGAGTACCAATTCTAGCGGGGGCCGCGGAGGCCAATGTCAAGGAGACCCTGAGCGCCTGCGAAAAATATGCACAGTTCGGGGCCCGGGCCGTGGCAATTGTCTCCCCGTTTTACTACCGGCTGAGCCCGGAATCAGTTTTTGCCTACTTCCGCGAAATCGCGCTGAATTCTCCCATTGATGTAACTCTCTACAACATTCCGATGTTCGCCAGTCCCATTGACGTGCCCACCATCAAACGGTTGAGTGCGTTTCCAAGGATCATCGGAATCAAGGACTCTTCGGGAGACCTGGCGTTCATGATGCGCATGATGTCGGCTGTTCGGCCGATTCGGCCGGATTTTGTTTTTCTGACGGGGTGGGAGGCAGTATTGGTGCCCATGCTAATGGTGGGCTGCCAGGGCGGAACGAATGCCACCAGCGGCGTTGTTCCGGAATTGACCCGCCAGGTTTACGATCTGACGCGTGCCGGCCAGTGGGACCAGGCCATGAAACTCCAGTTCCGTTTGCTGGAATTGTTTGACGCCATGTTGTTATCCGCCGACTTCCCGGAAGGCTTTCGCGCCGCCATCAATTTGCGCGGCTTCAATTTGGGCAGGAGTCGGCAGCCGCTCAGTGAAATTCAGCGCATAGACCAAACAGCGCTCCAACATGTTCTGCAATGTATCATGTCGGATTTCGGAGTAGTAGAACCGCCGCCAGGAGGGTGTGCGCCGCGCTCTGGCAACATGAGTCGCGATAAAATTGCCCAGATTGCCCAGGAAGTTGTTGAGAAGCTGCGGAAACAGGGGGCCTTTTGAGAGAAGCGTTGGGTCTGGTTGAAGTCCACGGATGGTCGCCATCCATGGTTATTTTGGATGCCATGGAAAAAGCAGGCTCCGTCCGCCTGCTCCAGGCAGAATTAAATGATCTGTACGGGGTTTGTATGAAGATCACCGGACCCTTGGCGGATGTAAGCGCGGCTCTGGAAGCGGCTGTAGCGCTGGCCAAATCCCTCCGGGTGGAATGCGTCAGCGATTTGATTTCTGCTGCCGACGTCGAAGCAAGAGCCGCCTATCTGGTCGGTCCGGAATTTAATCCCTTGATTGAACAGAACGTCGTTTACAACCCTGCGGTGGGAATGACAAAGGAGAATTACGTGAGCCAACAGGTTGATTTTGCCATCGGTTTTATTGAGACACAGGGCTTCACCGCGGTTATTGAAGCCATCGACACCGCCTGCAAAGCAGCCAATGTGGAGGTTCTGGGCCGGGAAAAATTGGGCGGCGGTTATATCACAGTGATGATCAAAGGCGATGTGGCGGCGGTGAACGCTGCCGTCGAGGCCGGAAGAGCCAAGGTGGACGGCCTGGGTAAGCTGATCGCCGCCCATGTCATCCCTCGCCCCAGCCAGTCCATTCTCAGCCTGCTGCCTGCAAAGGGCTAGCTCATGCCAGGATCGTCTGCCTCAATACGATCTCTCCGCTTTGCTGCTTTTGTGCTTGTCGTTCTCACCGGGGTTTTGCCCGCGCTTGCGCAGTGGGTTCTTCCTTTTGAGGGATTGCGCCTCCGACGACCTCATAGTAATCTTGATATAGGAAGGTGCCCATGACGCAAATCACGGAGGCCATTTACTCTCACGGCGTTCTGAAGCCTGCGGTCGATCTCAACCTCCGCGAGCACCAGCGTGTCCGCGTTATCGTTGAGCCGATCGAGGACAGCCTTGGGGACCGGGACGCAGCCGTGGCGCGATTGAAGGCTGGGATCGCAGGTATGCAGTTCTTCTCAAACGGGCCACTGCCCACGCGAGAGGACCTCCATGATCGCGCTTGATACCAACGTCCTCCTTTACGCCTGCGACCGGGCGGATTCCAAACGCCAGCAAATCGCCATCGATCTCATTGCTAACTGCCGGGATGGCGTCCTGCTTTGGCAAGTTGCCTGTGAGTTTGTCGCGGCTTCCCGCAAACTGAGCGCACAAGGCTTCACCGCATCTGATGCGTGGAACCGACTCACAGAATTTCTTACTCTCTTGCCTCTCATCCTTCCCACAGTAGGCGTGCTTGAACGCGGCCAAAAATTGCATGCAACTCACGGTGTGTCCTTCTGGGATGCTTTGATTTTGGCAGCGTGTGCTGAGGCAGGGGTGGGGACCCTCTATTCGGAGGACGTCCCGGGCCTCCGCACGTTAGGTACGCTCCAAGTCGTAAATCCGTTCAAATAGGCGCCCTTGTTTTCGGCGGGATGACGCAGACCGTCGCTTCTTAGCGTCTGCACTAACGCGCGGATTTTGATGGCCTTACATGCAAGTCTTCCAGGAATTTGTTGCGGCGTCGATGGCAAATCCTTAATATTGACCGGGTCGCCTTGCGCCAACGCATGTCAAGACAATCTCTCACAATGCGGTGTCTCAGCCTTAATGTTTTTCTGGTATTCGTTACCGGGGTTTTGCCCGCGCTTGCGCAGAACCCTTGGGAGCGTCTGCCGCCCACCCCAGCATTACCCCAGCCTTTACACAGCGGTATCGTGCCAGTAAATGGCATCCGCATGTGGTATGCGGTTTTTGGTCACGGGGCTCCAGTCATCCTTTTACACGGTGGGATGGCGAGTTCGAATTATTGGGGCCTGCAGATTCCAGCGCTCGCCCAACGCTTCGAGGTCATCGTCATTGATAGCCGCGGCCATGGCCGAAGTACTCGCACTGCCGCGCCGATCACCTATTACTTGATGGCGTCTGATGTGCTGGCCCTGATGGATGCTTTGCACATTCCCAAAGCCGTGGTGGTGGGTTGGAGCGATGGGGCGATCATTGGGCTCGACATCGCGATCCATCATCCCGAAAGGCTGACCAAGCTGTTCGCTTTCGGTGCGAATTCAGACCTTTCC
>CAYTMD010000322.1:0-7412 GCA_964438685.1 uncultured Acidobacteriota bacterium | reverse complement strand
GAGTATACCAGCCGCATGTTTTCCCATCATTTGCGCTTATTTCTGATCTCTTTGTTGTTAATCGCCGCCGCCCCACGCCCTGTCCGCGCCGGTTCGGATAACTGGATCGAACTGCGCAGCCCCAATTTCATTGTTACTTCCAACGCCAATGAGAAGCAGGTGCGCCACGTCGCCTACCAGTTTGAAATGATCCGGGCCGTTTTCCGTACGTACTTCAATCTACAGAACTCAGCTCAGGAACCGCCCGTGATTATCATTGCCGCCAGAGATGAAAACACGCTCAAGGCGCTGCTGCCCGAATATTGGGCGAAGAAAGGCTCGGCGCATATTGCCGGTGTTTACCTGGGTGGTCCGGAAAAAAACTATGTGGGGCTGCGGCTCGACGTCAGCATGAATCAGGAGGCCTACGAGCCTTTCGAGCCGGTGTATCACGAGTACGTCCACTACCTCACGCGCCGGATGATAGCGCAGTTGCCGCTGTGGATGGTGGAGGGCCTGGCCGAGTTTTACGGCAATACCCGGATTGAAGGCAAGAGGGCCCTTGTCGGCGCGCCCAGCAGTTCGAACATCATGGTCTTACAGCAGAACCCGCCGCTGCCGCTTGCCACCTTGTACCGGGTGGATGCTTCCTCGCCGTACTATCACGAAAACAACAAAACCTCGATCTTCTACGCGGAATCGTGGGCGCTGACGCATTACCTGATCACACGCGACTGGCGTGAGCGTACTCAACGCGTCAACGACTTCATCGCCCTGCTGGGCAAAAACGTTGCGCCGGACGAGGCCGCGCGGCGCACGATTGGCGCGCCCGATGTGTTGGAGGATGCGCTGGGGCAGTATATTGGCCATTTCAGCTTCATGGCAGAGCGCCTGGATGTTCCCGCCACCATCGATGAAAAGAACTTCCAGCCGCAGGCCATCACTGAGGCCGAATCTCTGACGATGCGCGCGGATTTCATGGCGCACGATCGTCACTACTTCGAGGCCCGGGGGATGCTGGAGCAGGCGTTGAAGCTCGACCCGGCGCTGGCCTCCGCGCACGAGAGCATGGGATTCCTGTGCGCCGAGCAGAACCAGCATGAGGAGGCCAATAAGTGGTATTCCCAGGCTGTGGCGCTGAATTCCCAAAGTTTCCTGGCGCACTTCTACTACGCCGGCAACCTGCTGAAGGGCAATCTGGATGCCGACTCAGCGTCCAAGGCTGAGGCGAGCCTGCGCGCCGCCATCAAGATCAACCCTGCCTTTGCTCCCGCCTACAATGCACTAAGCTGGCTGCTTGTCTCGCGCCCGGAGAACGCCGAAAAGCCGGAACGGCTTCAGGAGGCGTACATGATGGGGTTGACCGCGGTTGGCCTCGAGCCGGGGAACGTCCACTATCGGCTGAATTCTGCCCAGGTGCTTGAGCGCATGGGCCGTGTCGATGATGCCATTCGAGTGGCTGACCGCGCCGCCTCCATGGCGAAGACGCCGGGGGAGCAGTCGGCGGCAATGGCCGTGATCTCCAACGCGCAAAGACACCGGGACTATCTGGACCAGATGAAGGAACACCAGGAAGCCGCGGGAAGGGTTCGGGCGACCACCGCCCGCACGAACCCGGACCCGGGAAGCCCGCCGATGCTGCGGCACCGCGACGATTCCACTTCCGCCAGCGTGGATTTGCCTCCCGGTGGCATTGTGGTGCGGCCCAAGCCTCCTGAGCGGCCCCCACTTCTGCCCGTCAGCCGCGTGGCGGAAGGCACTATCAAAGACATCCGCTGCTCCGGGGGTATAACCCTGGAAATCACCTTTAGTTCCTCCGCGGGTGAGATGCACTTATACAGCGATAGCTATTTCAAGATTCCTTATAGCGCCGCGAATTACACCCCTGAGGGCACCCTGAACCCGTGCGTCGATCTGAAAGGCTGGCACGCGCGCATCACTTACCATCCCGCCAAGGACCAGCAGAACCAGGGGGAGATCGTTGCTGTGGAGCTGGTGAAGAAATGAGCGTTCGTATCGTATTGATATTCCTTGAATATTTACAGATAAGGCTATTTTTACACTTGCTGTAAATATGGCCTTAGGTGTAAACTTAGCCCGTGGCTATCTCTCGCACAAGGTCTTCCGCAGACTGGCTTCTCCGCACGCTCCAGCGGGTGGAGGGATTGAAGGTGCGACCAGGCGCGCGCACTTCATCCATAGTTGTGCGCGTGAATGGATCGGCCCCGGTGGTCTTCAACGCACGCTTCTTTCCCGTTCTCAGCCGAGAGCGTGCGAACGAGTTGGTCAAGGAGGTACAGGCAGCGCCCCGGCAAAAGCACCGACCCTTATTGGCCACCCGTCAATTATCGGAACCGACTCGCGAACTGTTTCGCAAAGCGGGCGTGTCCTGGGTGGAGCAGCTAACCGGCGTTTGTCGATTGGTGGGCACGGGAATGCTCGTGGAAGTGAAGGCCGAAGATATTTCCCAACGAAGAAAAGCGCCGTCTATTCGAGCCCGGTTGCGCCAACGCTCAGGTTTGATTGCTGAAGTGCTCCTGCTCGCACCACAACAGGAAAGGATTCAAGCGGGAAAGCTCATTCATCAAACCGGACTCTCGGCAGCTCTCGTGAGCCGAGTCCTGCAACGGCTTGCGAGCTTGAAGCTGCTTGAGATTTACGGAGCGGGCCCGAATCGCTATTGGCAGCTCGTTGATCGGGGTGGCTTGTTAGACCTGTGGGCGGCAGAAGAAGAGCCGCCGCCACCACCCACAGGTCTTCATGTGTGGACCAGGTCGCCAAAGGATCTTATCCAAAAACTCGCACTTCTGGACGAAGTCAGCGAGCATTGGGCTCTTGGCGGTGCTGCGGCTGCGAATGTGTACGCTCCCACTCTCACGGTTATTCCAGAGCCCACTGTTTGGCTTGACGCGCGCGTTCCTGCGGAGCGGGTGGCGCGCGCGATCGGTGGGGAGATCGTGGATAAAGGAGCGAATTTGCAGTTATGGCGGTCAGATCAGGGTCTCGCCCTGACAAACGCAACTTTGTGGAAACTTACAGGCGCCGTGGCGATAGAGTCAGGCAATCTTCGAATTGTGACGCGTGCCCGGGCCTATATTGAAGCCCTGAAGGAAGGCGGGCGTTCGGCCGAGATCGCCCAAAATCTTCGTGAGAAAATTCTCTCCAATGCCAACTGAATCCCCGCGCGGACTACACTCCAGAAGCCCTCGCGGCTTGCGAGAAGGCGTTGCGGACGATCCTAACCAAGGTTGGACCCTGGGGGCAACGCCTGGTACTCATTGGCGGAATGACACCGCGCTATCTTGTGGGTCCGCTTCTACTCGACATCAAAGAACACGTTGGGACAACGGACCTTGACATTGTGGTGGGAGTTACCATTTCGTCCGAGGAAGAGGAAGCTTATCGTACCCTGCAACAGAATTTGAAAGACGCCCAATTCGCACCGGCGATAAATCCGGACACGGGCCAGGAGCAGACCTTTCGTTGGACACGTCAGGTGGATGGGGTCGGAGTCCACTTGGAGTTCTTTTGTCCGGTGGGAAGTGGGCAACCGGGCAAGCTTCTTAGGAACCCCGGATCGAACGTGGGATCAAAAATCAGCGCCATCCGAACTCGCGGCGCGGAACTTGCTGCCATGGATAATGTGGTCGTTTCGCTGGGCGGGGAATTGCTCGACCATGGAGGGACGCAAGAGGCCGTGAACGCCCACGTGGCAAACCTGCTGCCATTCCTGGTCCTCAAGGCATTTGCGATTGACGAACGCGATAAGACGAAGGACAGCTACGACGTTGTGTGGACGCTCAGCGCGTACAAAGATGGTCCGCGCCCGATGGTCCAGGAGATTGCCAGGAGCCCTGTGCTCGGCCACCCGGATGTCGCCGCCGCGATGGAGCGATTGCGAACCCACTTCCAACCCCCGGACCATCGAGGACCTTCGCAGTATGCCAACTTCGAACTTATGGGCGGCGACGAAAACGAAAGGGTAAAGTTGCGAAGGTATGCTCACGGAGCACTGGCTGAGTTCTTTCGCCATTGGAAAGAACTGAAACTGCCGGAATGAATCTCCTCGGATTCGTAATATATCGTCCATAGGCCCGAGCTCTGAAGGCGCGAACGATTGGCACGCCCTTTCTGGGCTCGGGGCTGTGACCGCACCGTGATCCTCAGGGTGTTTCCCCGGGCACATCTACGCGTAGGCAACTTGAACGACCAAGTGACCAACACGTTAGACCGGGTTCCAGAGGCTATCACAGGATCGTAGCGCGGACCTGCGGTACAAGGTCCGCGGCTTTTAGGCCATGCACGCCATTGGGCGTGCGCGCAAATTATCCCGATGTCGCGTCTGCGCCGGCCGTTTCTGTATGACCGATTTATCTTTGTGACGGTTTAAACCCCGCACGCCGGGGATTCGTGAAGAAACCGTAGCGCAGACCTGCAGCCCAAGGTCTGCGGCCTTGCTGGAAGTGGTCGAACATGCCGGAGTACGCCGGGGTCACTGCGGAGGATCAACCGCGGAAGGGCGGACTGAGGATCGATCTCGTTCCGCTTCCTTTCGATGTGCATACGCGCATTTAAAGCCGAAAAACCGCGGACCTTGAGTCGCAGGTCCGCGCTACGACTTCAATGTGCGCACGTGGATTTAAATCTAATTGCGTCATTCCGGATGAAAAGCTGCGGACCTTGAACCGCCGGTCCGCGCTACTTGCTGGCTCCGAGCAGAATTCCTCCGCCGCCCTCCCGTATTGCCTAATGGTCGACATTCCGATTCTAAGAGACGCAGAGGAAAACCAACTGCGCTTCTCAACGTTTGCAAAGAGCCGGACAATGCTGGAGCGCCAGATCATTCGACCAGCAGCGTCGGTATGCACACCCCAAGTCAGATGCTCCCCCTCGCTTTTGCTTCCAAATCTCTTGCGAACATGTCTCTTAAGGGGGAGGGAGCGTAAAGCAGTCGATCCAGCCACGTTACAACGTTGTAGTAGTAGTCCTTTTCCCTGATATATTCATCGAGTAAACCTTCCAGTTCCGCGATTTGCAACCTCGTTGAGAAGTAATACAATGCCCGAACTCTGTTAGCTTCGTTCCCATCGCGAAGCAAATCTCTGAAGATCTTCTTCACTTCCCGGGAATTCTGATTAAACATCCACTCGAATGCGATTCTAACCACTTCCGAGCTGTTGCTTCCCATTAGTTCCTTGGCTACTTTAAGTGGATCCGCAGACAATTTCAGGGCGCCGGCAGCTGCCTTTTCTTTTAAATCTCCGTAAGCTTCTTCTGCGATCTTCAGGAGAATGTCTGCGTCTTCTGGGATGCCAATGTCGGATATGATGGTCACGGCGAGATCCCGGAGCGGATGGTCTGCGTGTATAAGGTACGACCTCACGAGTTCCGCGTCGGTAGGTTGCGCATGTTTGGCCAAGCCGACCAGCGCAGCCCTTGTAAACAGTAACGTGCAAAATTCGTCGAGGTCTTCGTAGGAAGCGGCGAGCTTCTTGGAGAACTCCGGTCCGAATTCCTTCTCATCTCGCTTGAAAGATTCTTCCTTTATTCTCCTGAACCCATTCGCCAAATCGGAGCGGATGGCATTTGAAAAGCTGTCGAATCGATCCAAGGCGAGTGCTCTGTAGGCGAGATGGCCATTAACTGATAACCAATGCACAGCCTTTAGAATCTCCTCTGTGGTTTGCGTACGATAAAAGGTAGCTATTATCGAGTCGACATCGGGTGCAGGCTCGGTCCAACGACCACCCAATGCCGCCAAGGCGCTGAGATGCAACCCGGTTTTAGTACCCTGATCGTCATCTTTGTTTGTCAATGCCTTGCGGACACTCCGAATGTCAGGGAGTGAACCTGTCGCCGCCAAACTTTGGAAAGCTATTGCCCTCACTGCCAAGGAGGAGTCCCTCGTGAACGCCTCGGCAAGCACAGATGGAAGTGTCCCTCTCCGTACTAACTCCTTCAGACACAGCTCTCTTATCTCCTCCCACGAGCTGTTAGTCCCCTTTAGAAGAGTTTGCTCTTCCACTTCAGAAATGCGGGCCAGCAGCGATCGCCGTTTGGAAGTCGAAATGTGTTCGTCTTTTGCGATCACTTCGGACAAGGCTTTTCCAGGAGTCAACCTGATCAAGATTCGCAATTTTGCGTCCTCTACTTCGGATTGCAGCGTGTCGTCGCCATCTTGTGCCAATTTCTCAAGGAACGATAAGGTATTCTCATCCCCCTTGATGGCTATATAATTGAACGCGCTTTTGCGAACCCCGATTGAATCGTCGTGCAGAGGAAGCAAACGCCACAATTCCGGTGGGATTTCGATCCGAGCGGCTGCCAACAAGTCTATTGCTCGCGCTCGCACGTCGGCAGAAGAGTCTTGGCGCGCGAGATCAAACAGCACATTTTGGACTGGCTCTTTATCAGTTCCTTGGAACCAAAACCACCCTGGCTTCACTTTGCCGGTGTCTCCGACGACAGTGCGAAGTAGCTCGAATCGCTCGATTGATGTCGCCTCCAGATGCTCTCTATATTTGTACAAGAGGTTGACATCATGGGTTCCGAAAACGTCTCTCGTATACCTCTGAGACATCAAAGTTGCCGATAAGAGATAAAGACGCGCAACGTCAAACTCTTGAAGCGGGTTGTCATGGGTAGCAAAGAACTGTGGGACGTTCAATTGCAGCGTCTCTCCGAGCAATGTGGCGAGTGACTTGAGTTGCTGCGGGACTGCGTCTTGATCACCCCCTTGCGTATAGGATCCGATTTCAGAAGTTGCTGGCAATCCGGGAACTGAAACAGCGGCGGCGGGTTGCTGTGGCGCTGCCTGAACTGGCAACGCCAACCTCAAAATATGGCCCACGAGCCAGTTGTTAAATTGAATCTTCCAATCTTCGGGTTTGTGGAAGTCCTTGAATAATACCTCACCCATGTCCATTTGCGATTTTCGGAACTCGATCACCCGCTTGAGCTGATCGCCAGGATCCTTCAGCCTTTCAGGGTCAATGTCCTTGAAGAACAGCCAGATTTCTGGCCTGTCGTGGCTCTTGCGTCTGGCTCTTGCGCGTTCGTATTCTTCCTCGAAACCCGAGGAATACTCTCCGCTTGTTTGCCCCCATCTTTCCCAGAGAATGCCAACAAAGAGGTCACATTCATCGACCTTTGGGTTGATTAACGCTTGCGGCCTTCCGAATCCCGGGGCCGTATCCTCCCATCTGTGAAGATGAACTTGCCAGCCCAGTTGGAGCCCCACCGACTTATTGATGGAGGTCACAACCTCCTCAGCCATCGTTCGCTCAATGTCAACGTCGCTGGGAGAAGCGAGAAATATACTCAATATGGACATTACCTTCATAGACTTTCACGCAATTATGGGCCTGATGGATGCAATTGAGTTTGGCAACTTCTTTTGGCCCATTTGCGGCGGTTTAAATTGGCCCACCTTG
>CAYTMD010000321.1:0-7412 GCA_964438685.1 uncultured Acidobacteriota bacterium | reverse complement strand
CCCGTAAACAAACGAACTGAAGCCGACGGAGTCCTTACCTTACGGAATCACTGGGTGTATGGTAGGCGAAAACCCGATTGGACCATTGCCTTGTGAGTTAGTTAGGCGTATGTTACCGGGCGGCCGCAAATGCAAAACAAGAATCCCTTCCGAGATAAGGAATCCTCCATGGCGAGACTGCTGATCATCGATGACGAAGAATCACTATGTCAGGTTTTGGAGAACGCCCTTGGCAAGAAGGGCCATATCGTGGAGACCGTCACGAGCGGACAATCCGCAAAAGCGAAAATTGAGTCACAGGTTTATGATTTGATCATTTCTGATATTCGTATGCCGGATGTGACGGGACTCGAATTGCTCGAACACGCACGCGCCGCGAAGATCCGGACACCGTTCATCCTGATGACTGCGGTTCCGACCATGGCGACCGCCATCCAGGCCGTGAATCTGGGAGCTTACCGTTATGTGGTCAAGAAAGATACTTTGGTGGAAGATCTTTGCGCGATGGTCGAAGGTGCGCTGAAAGAACAGACGGAGCGCCAGTAATACTCGAACCTTGTATTCATTTTGGTGGAACGACTAACTGAGGAGGAAGGCGATGTTCGACAGAGGAATTAGCAACCAAAAATTTATCGACGCGCTAAAGGGTTGGGAGCATTGGAAGGAGATTAGCAACGATGAAGATTTATATGTCGGAGTTAGAAAGGAATATATCAATATATATTATCAAGGGTGCAGCCTCTTCCGAATATCTTACAAGGAGCCGCACCTCATATTCGAAACTCACTATAAATACCTTGTTCATCCCAATGTGAAGAAACCTCTTGTTTTATGGAAGGGCGAACGCCCTGCTGTTGAGGATCGAGTGAAGGAAATCCTCATACACGAATTCAGACTCGATTTGTTGAAGAAATCGTCATGCTGGTATGCTGAGGACGAGAAAGTGGGCGTACATAGCATTTTGAAGAGCAATAAAAACGTCGTCGACGTCGAGATCGCCCTATCACCCAACACTGATGACGAGCCAGAGGGTGAGGATCAGAATCCCAAGGTTAGACGGGTTGCCGACCGCATCGACTTTGCGGCAATTCAGGAGAAGGACGGGAACGCCTGCATCGTATTTTTCGAAGCAAAGCGGTTCCATAACGGCGAGTTGCGATCACAGATATTCAAACCAGCAGTACTCGAACAGATTGAAAGATATGAAGCATTTATAGAGATATATAGGCCGAATCTTGAAGAATCGTATCGTAAAGTTTGTAGGAACTTATTCCAACTGGCCCCAGACCGCACTCACGATTTGGTGAAAGAAGTGGCAGTCGGCCGGAGGCAATTGAATATCGATTCACACGTCAGGCTCGTGATTTTTGAATTCAGTGCTGATGAGGATAACGGCCATGATTGGAAGGATCACAAGAAAATCCTCTGCGATTATTTCCAGGACCGATTGCTAATGAAAGGAAAGCCTTATAAGTTTACTCGCGGAATTAGTAACTAGAGTTTGGAAGTTCCAACTTGACCCTAACCCTTACCGTCCATCGCGGTACGCAGCAGATCGGCGGGACCTGCATTGAAATCGAGCATCCGGCCGGCGACCGTCTTGTCCTCGACGCCGGGCGGCCGCTCGACGCGCCGGATGGCGCCACCGATCTGCTGCCAAAATCGCTCGATCTGACCCGGCCGGCGACGGTTCTGATCAGTCATTCCCATCAGGACCATTGGGGCTTGGTGGAGGAATTGCCGCGCGGCTGGCCGATTTGGACGGGTTCGCGCTCGGCCAAGTTGATCGCGATTACCGGCGACGTGACCCGCCATCCCCTTACCCGGAAATTCCAGACCTGGCACAGCCGCTCGGGGCCCTTCGCCATTGGGCCTTTCACCGTGACGCCCTATCTAACCGACCACTCCGCCTTAGACGCATATATGCTGCTGGTCGAGGGCGCTGGGAAGAGAATCCTCTACACTGGCGATTTCCGGTGCCACGGCCGGAAATCCGTGCTGGTGGAACGGTTCATGGCAAACCCGCCGCCCAATATCGACGTGCTGCTGATCGAGGGATCGAATCTTGGCACGGACAAGCCAGTGAAGACGGAGAAAGAGATCGAGCGGAACTTCGTCGATTTGTTCAAGCGTACCAGGGGCCGCGTTTTCGTGTCGTGGTCGGGCCAGAACATCGACCCCACCGTGACCCTTTACCGGGCAGCCAAGCGCACGGGGCGGGTCCTCGCCATCGATCTCTATACCGCTGACGTCCTCGATCAGATTGCGGAAGGCACTCGTCTGCCCCGGGCGGGTTACGCGAATTTGAAGATCGTCGTCACGAGGGGGCTGGGCAGCTATTACCGTCGACGGGGCCGCGGGGATTTTGTGGCGAGAATGGCGACAAACGGTATCGCCGCGCGCCACCTCGCAAAGTGTCGGCACGTCATCATGCTGCGCCGAGCCCTGCTGCACGACTATCAAGCTGGCGGCGTTGTGCCCACGGCCGATGACGCCTTCGACTTCTCCATGTGGCAAGGCTACTTGTCGGAACCGTATTACAAGGAAGCGCTGGAATGGTGCCAGAAGGGCGGAGCGGAGATTGCTTACATCCACACAAGCGGCCATGCCTCGGCCGCTGACCTGCGCGCCTTCGCTTTAGCCGTCCGACCTAAATTTGTCGTGCCAGTCCACGGGGAGAATTGGGACGAGGAAGCGCACGGCTTTGGTACAATTCGCCGCCTTGCGGATGCCGAGCCGATGGTGATCTCTTGACGATCGCACTCACGCCGAAGACCGCCCGCGATACTTTATCTCATAACAACATTAGCCTATGGTGTATACTAGGCCTATGGCTAGACGCTTGGTGCCGCCATGCCCTGACACGAAACTCCCGTCGGCTCCTGCGATCATAGCCACCCGGCAGGAATCAAAAAAAGAATTCCTTATTTGTCCGTTCGAAGCCGGAATTTTATTGAAAATAAAGGACGACAGGATTCAAGAAACCGGGACCACCCGAGAAGTAATTGAAAAATAAACAGTTAGGCGAATATCGTGCTATCGTATTGTAAACAAGTCAATTATATCAAAATTAGACCTTCGGCTGCCATTGAATGGTCTTTAACGGCCTGAAATGGCCGTCAGCCCGTGATCTTATAGAAAACAAAATATGTTATACGGAAAACCTTTGGGTATAAGATAGCCCCGGAGGAACTGCGCATGCTCCAACTCATCTCACTCGTGATGGTGATCTATTCCTACTTTTTGATCCAAACCAGTATTCCCAAACTCCCACGACTAATTCCCACGCACTTTAACGCTGCCGGGGTTGCCAATGGATGGGGAAGTCCCGACACCCTCTGGATTCTGCTAGGTGCCCAGGCCCTGACAACCGTCGTCTTCCTGGCGGTGCCGTACCTTGGCCAAAGGAACCCCGGGGCAGTTCATTTCGGATCGCGCCGCCTGAGTTCGTTCCCTCCCTCCCAACGCGCACGGGTGGTTTCAATGCTCAATGACATGGCGGGATACATCAGCATCGTGATGAACCTGTTCTTCGTCTTCATGTTGCTTGAGATCCTTCGAGCCGCCGCGCAGCCTATTCCCCACATCCACCCGGTTTTCCCAATGGTACTCATGGTTGGGGGGACGATCGCCATCCTGTTCTATTACTTTGGGCAGTTCCGCCGCATCGCCAAAGGCGAAAGCGACAAGGAAGACCCCAACAACATTACGACTTAACCTGGTTCGCCACGGCCGCGCCTGTACATCCACAGAATCCCTTCCATGGCAAACCCCAGCAGTGTGCCCCACATGAGGTTGGTAACGAACGAAACCACGCCAACGGCAATGGCAATCAAGAGTTGTGGCCAGCGTTGGATGAGGTCGCGCAGGTAGGCAGCGTGTTGAATTCCCACGTATACCAGGAACACTCCCAGGACTGCCATCGGGATCAAATGGAGTAAGCCGACGGCGGCGCCGCCAAACAGTGCCAGCAGGATGCAAACACCGCCGATGACGTAGCTCGATTTGGGAGAGCGCGCGCCGAAGCGATAGTGCGCGGTGATGCCGCCCGAACCATGGCACAGTGGTGCGCCCTGAATAGCCGCGCTCACCAGATTCAAAATACCAATGCTCAGGGTGAGGGCGCGCACGGTGACGCGCCGTGCCTGGTCACCGTAGAGAATTCGCGCCGTGTTCTCTGTCGCCACGATGGAGTTACCAAAGGTCAGGGCAAATTGCGGTAAGACGAGCAGCGGCAAAACCCTTTTGAATTCGCTCCAGTGGGGATGGAGCAACTGGGGCGTTACAGGACCAAAGTCTAAGGCGGGGACCTTCCCCCCGTGCATGGCGATCCCCAATACAATCCCCAAGGCCAGCAAGACCAACGCCGCGGGGAAACGCCGCGAATCACGAAGCACCAGCAATAAGAGGGCTCCGGTGAGGGCGATGAGCCACGGTGCAAGCTCGCCACCGGGTAATGGGTTCCCACCCTGCGACCCGGCTACCAATCGAAATCCCTCGCGCAACAGCACCAGCCCTAATCCCAGTTGAATTCCGCGGACAATGGGCAGGGTGAAGAGTTTCGCCAGCCAATCCGCAACGTTGGTAACCCCTACCAAGAGCAGGAGCACGCCCATCAACAGGCCGGCGCTGGCAATCTCGGAGGGCGAAAGCGACAAGGCAAGGGCAATGGCGGCCACCGCTTTGAAAGGCTGCACCGCGATGGGAATCTGGAAGTATCGCGCCGCAAGGCAATAGGTGAGTCCCGCCGTAAGAAACAGCGCAGTGGGATTTAGATGGTTCAGGGTGATGAGGGCAATGGCGATGGGAAAGAGCACACCAATATCGCCGAACGCCCCGGCCACATCCAGGCGGGAGAGTCGGGGAATCGGGAGATCGGGAGATCGGGTGATCGGTCGAGCAAAAAGTGGATTCGATTGGGGTTGTTCTGCGTTCACCCGCCCTCCCAATTATCGGATCTTCCTATCTCGTGAGCGAGTAAGCAAGAGACGGATTTTACATGGGTTGCTCATTGTTCACCCGATCTCCCGATCACCTGATTACCCGATCTTTGTGACAAGCCCGCTCCTGACAAGTATAATCCCGCCGATGCGCAAAACTCACAGGTTGTTTCCCGGTATTATCCTTGGTTGCTTGCTTACCACAGTTTCAGCCAACTGCGGCCAAGAGACGTCAGGCGTCCAATATCTCTTCGTGCCGCAAGCCTTGATCATGTCTGCAACCGGAAGTCACTATCCCGGCATTACGCGGGCGCTATCCACGGTTGGATTCCGGGCGCGGGAAGTCTCGCCCGAAGCTTACGGTTCACTTTCGCGCGGGCTTCCGCTGTTGCTGGTCATTCCGGAGAAGGAAGGGCAGCAGCTTAATCCCACGCTGGTCCAGACAATTCTCAAAGACGTGGAAGGTGGGATGCCGCTGCTCCTGGATGGATCTACGCCGATGACCACGGAGTTGGGCGTTAAGGCAATCGGCACTAGTGCCGAGATCACCCAGTATCGTTGGGGCAGGTATGCCGAGGGTCCCGTGCGACTGCCGGGGCAGTTGTCCTACCCACAATTCCGTTCCAGCCCCTCACTTCAGTTGCTGGCCTTCGACTTCAAGCACAACGCCCCGCTGGTGGTTTCGGGAAGCCGCGGGCAAGGACGATTCATTTACAGCGCGATTCCTCTCGAACCGCAGGACGGGATGGTCTTCCAATACTTGCCCTTCCTGACGCAGGCGATCGTTGATGAGTTGCACGTCGCCCCAACGCTCGCCGCGGACAATCTCTGTGTCTATCTCGATGTCGGCGGCGAGCCCAAAGTTGATCCGTCGGTGATCGCGGGGCAATTGAAGAGTTGGTCCGTCCGCGAGGTCCATCTCGGTTTCTTCTATGGCTCGGAAATCTTTCTGGAATTTGTCCCGCGTTTCCTCGCCGCCGCTCATCAGGAAGGAATCGCCGTGTACGCCTGGCTGGAATATCCCATGGTCAGCCAGGAGTTCTGGGACCAACACCCGTCATGGCGCGAAGTGGCGGCCAACGGCCATCCGGCAGTCATGGATTGGCGCCTGCACATGTCCCTGGTAGATCCTGCCTGCTTTCAAGCTGTGGCCGAACTCACCCGGCGCCTGGTGCTCGATTACGATTGGGACGGGGTGGACTTTGCCGAATTGTATTTTGAGGGGGAGCGCAAAATCTTCGAACGTCCGAGGGACTTCACCCCCATGCATCCCACGTTCCGGAAAATGTTCCAGGATCGTTACGGGGTGGACCCGCTCAAGATGTTCGATCCCGATTCGCCCCAGTATGGGCCGCAGAACCCCGAACTGCGGAGCGAACTGCAAGACTTTCGCGTTGAGCTGATCACGCAATTGACGGAAAAGTTTCTGGGTATTTTGACGAGTTGCCAGTCGCAAAAGCCCTACCTGCAGACCACGCTCACCTTCATTGACGCGCTGCGCGATCCCACTGTAACCGAACGGTTTGGCGTCGATCCGGCCCGCCTGCTGGCGCTGCAAAAGAAATTCGGCTTTGCCGTGGAGATTGAAGATCCGTACACGGTCTGGAACTCCAGCCCTGACCGCTACCGGGCCATCGGTGAATACTATCGCCCCCGGCTCCAACCGGGCACGCCCTTTTCCATGGATGTAAACGTCGTGGATAGAATGCCACCGGGACGTCCGCTCAACAGACCGCGCGGGTTGGAGCTCTACGAATTGCTTGCCAATGTTGCCTCCGACGTGGATTTGATCACGCTCTACGCTTTCAGTACCTTCTCCGCCGATGATATGCGGCTGGCCCCCTTCGTTCTCGGCGCCCAACAGATGACAATGGGAATGGCGGAGGATGGAAGGGTCCTGGCACGACGCCAGCTCCTCTGGCAGACCGATACGCGAGGGAGAGAGGTTTACCTCGACGGCAAGGAATGGCCCCTCCGGTCGGATTCACAAGTGCTGATTCCGGCCGGCGAGCACCGGGTTTCAACGCGTCCCGATTCCATGCCTTCAGACCAGAGCCCATTGCGCACCGAGGGCGTCAACGGCACCGTCCTGAGTGCGGAACAGTCGGGCAAGCGGGTAAGACTGACCTATGAATCCCGCGGGCGTTGCTACGTCATGCTGAATCGGACCCCGGCAACGGTGCTCGTTGATGGCGCCCCCGGGGTTGCCCAAGTCTTGAGCAATAACGGGCGAGTGTGCGTGGTGCTTCCACAGGGGAAACATACGGTGGAGATGGAATAGCGCAGCGCGGCGCGGCGGAGCCACAACCAAATCATCGTGGGCGCACGAAGAGCCCCCTCACCCGCCCCGATGCATCGGGACGTCCTCCCCGATTTCTGGGGTCCGATGGTCCGATCCGATCGGACCTGAAATCGGACTCCCCTTGGAGAGGGCAGTTTAACAACCGACCTTCTCCCAGGGGAGAAGGTGCT
>CAYTMD010000320.1:6563-7421 GCA_964438685.1 uncultured Acidobacteriota bacterium | reverse complement strand
TCACGAACAGAACCGTGTTCGCCACACGGCTCGTCTGCTAATTTGGACAGCAGTGCGGCAAATCGACCCATCACGCAGAAGGGAGAAGGCATATGGGACGCAAGCAACGCAGGAGTACGGAATCTTCCCAGGGTGAGAGCAGTCGACGTGATTTCTTGAAGAGCGCCACAACGGTCGCCGCGGGCCTGGTGGCACCGAGGGCGGTTCAAGCGCAACCCACTGAATTGCTGCCCACGGTTATGCTGGGTCCGCATCGTGTTACCCGGCTGATCGTCGGCAGCAACCCCATTTATGGCTATTCCCATTTCAACCGCCAGTACGACCAGCATATGCGCGAGTGGTTCACGGATGAGCGGGTCGTCAACCTATTGTTGGACTGTGAGAAGGCTGGGATAAACACCTGGCAGTACAGTTTCCATTACGACCAGAAGCGGCAAATACCCAAGATTCGTGGGGCGGGGTGCAAAATCCAATTCATCTGCCTGGCCGCTTCCTGGCACTACGATGAGAAGATGGGTCGGACGCCGGAAGAAATTCTGGATGGAACCATTAAATGTGCGCAAGCCGCGGCAGAGTTCAAACCCATCGGCATCGCCTTCCACGGTGGGGCCACGGACCTCCTTTTCCGGGCGGGCAAGATCGACCTGATCAAGAGCTATATCAACAGCGTTCATGACCTGGGAATCCCGGCCGGCATTTCCACGCACAATCCCAAAATTCTGGAAACGCTTCATGATAAGGGATTCGCAAACGACTTCTATATGACGGGATTGCAGTATGTCACCCGGCACCCCGAGGATTGGATGAAAGAGATTGGCACGCTTCCCCTGGATGAGGGCTGGATCGCCTCTGACCCGC
>CAYTMD010000320.1:0-6553 GCA_964438685.1 uncultured Acidobacteriota bacterium | reverse complement strand
AGATGGCCGAGGCCGTGCGCAAGGTGAATACACCCGCGCTGGTTTATAAGGTGCTCGCGGCAGGGCGCAAGTGCGCGTCGGAAGAACAGAAGCGGCAAGCCATTGATTGGGCTTATAAGAATATCAAACCGATGGACGCGACGATTATCGGTTTCTATCCCCGATATTCCGACCAAGTCACCGAAACCACCAAGATGGTACGCGAGATTCTGGCGTGAGGGCTACCGGCAAGCGTGTGGCGCGGACCCGCGTTCTTGGGGTCTGCGGTTCTTCCCACGCAGATGCAACCTATCTTCATGACGATAACCCGGGGGATTGCGCGCGCGTCGTCGGAAGAACCGCCCCCTTGCCCGAATTATTGGTGAAATAGCAGGAGGGAGAGCAAATTCAAGATGCTTCACACGGAGTTCGCGGAGCTTGTACCCGCTGGCATTATCGATCGATTGAATCACAGCGTGCACAGAGAAATTCCCGAGATGTCTCTGTGTTCTCGGTGCCTTAACTCCGTGACCTCTGTGTGAAACGCTTTCCCTTCCGCGAGCTTTGGCAATGTCTCAGTAGGCCCGTGAGTTTTGACCCCCTCACCCGTCCCGCTTTGACCTGGTGAAAACGGCGGTTGCGGGCCACCCTCTCCCCCAAGGGGGAGAGGGATGTAGGGATACATTAGTTGTGGTATTCCATTTGACTGCATCTACTCCCAAGGGGGCGAGGGATGTAGAGTTACATGCGTTGCGGTATTCCATGTGACGGCATCTACTCCCACGGTGGCGAGCGCTGTAGATTCTGAATTGTGCCGACATCGTCGCGTCGCAAGGACCGCGGATCGATCGCCATCAATGGGCCTGCTTCTTCAATCACCAATCACAAATCACCAATCACCAACTATCTCACTTGTCACTCGTCACTTGTCACTTGTCACTGATTTTGTCCCCCGGCCGGGCAATCAGGGAATAGAGAGTTGGCAGAAGAATAACGCTCAGGAAAAGGTCGGTTGTAAGGCCTCCCACAATGACGATGGCAAACGGCCGCTGCGAATCTGAGCCAATGTCATGGGAAAGTGCTGCGGGGAGAAGTCCCAAAGTGGCAACAAGCATCACCATGAGGGTTGGCCGCAGGCTTCGCACCGCCCCTTCCACGATCGCCCGGAAGATGTCGGGTTCGTCCACGCGGGCGTGATTGATGTATTGAATCATAATCAGGCCCACCTGTACGGATACGCCGAAAAGAGCCAGCATGCCGATGCCCGTTGAAACGCTGAAGTGGATGCCGGTAACCAGCAGGGCCAGCATCCCTCCTATCGGGGCAGTGGCCATGGTGGCCATAATCAGCAGGGACCAGTTGAAAGAACCGAAAGCCGAATAAAGCAGCAGGACGATCAGCAGAACGGTGACGGGAACAATCAGCGCCAGCCGGCGATTGGCGCGCTGCTGGCTGTCGTATTCGCCCGCCCATTGCAAGGTGTAGCCGGAGGGCAGTTGGACTTTCCGTTGAACGCCGCGGATGGCATCGCGCACCGTGCTGCCCAGGTCGCGGCCGCGCACGCTGTACTTGATGGCGATATAGCGGGAGTTTTCTTCGCGGTAAATCATGGACGCGCCATCTTCAATCTTGATGTCGCATAGCTGACCCAGCGAGACGCGCTCACCGGAAGGCGCGAGGATGCGAATGTTGGAGATGTCGTCCACCGTTGTTCGGTAGGGCGCCTGGTAGCGAACCACCAGGTCATAGTGCTCCTCGCCGATCAGGATGGCGCTTACGGCTTTACCTCCCACGGCGGTTTCAATGGCATCCTGGATGTCGCTGACGTTCAGGCCGTAGCGGTCAGCCTTACCCCGGTCGACTATCAAATCCAAATTGGGTTGGCCGAGTACGCGGAAGATGCCCAGGTCGGCAATGCCCGGAATGGGCTGCATTACGTTTACGACTTCATCAGCCTTGGTCTCCAGGGTTTTCAGGTCGTCGCCGATAATCTTGACGCTTAACTCGCCCTTTACCCCACTCACCGCTTCTTCCATATTGTCGGAGATGGGTTGGGAGAAGTTCCAGTCCACGCCGGGAATCTTTTCCACCTCATTGTCCAGGGCCCCGATCAGCAGCTCCTTGTCCTTATGGAACTGCTTCCGCCATTGATCGTGGGGCTTCAAATCAATGAAGTACTCGGTATTGAAGAAGCCGGTGGCGTCGGTGCCATCATCCGGCCTCCCCACCTGTGAAACCACCTTCGTAACCTCGGGAAACCGGGCAAAGGCGAGCCGCGCCTGGTTCATGGTGCGGATGCCCTCGCTGGGTCCGGTGCTGGGGGCCAGCGTGCCGCGCGCCCAGATGGCGCCTTCGTCAAGGTGGGGAAGGAATTCAGACCCGATCAAGCCGCTGGCCACCAGGCCAAACGTCGACAATACCACCACCACTCCCAGTGAAAGCGTGACCAGGCGATGGCGGAGCGACCACTCAATGGATTTGCGATAGACGGCAGTGATGAATTCCAAAACCGGATTGTGCCACTCATGGGTTTCTCCCCGGAAGAAATAGCTGGCGAGTACCGGGGCAAGAAGAATGGCGAAGACAATCGCGCCGAGCAGCGCGAAGGCCACGGTCCAGGCCATGGGGTGAAACAGCCTGCCCTCGACGTGTTCCAGGGTGAAAATGGGAAGGTAGGCGGTGATGATGATGGCGATGGCATAGAAGACCGGAAGTTGCACTTCGTGCGCGGCTTGACGAATGGTTTCCGTCAGACTCTTTTCACTGCCGCGACGTTCACTGAGATGGCGAAAGATGTTTTCCACCATCACCACCGAGCCATCCACCACCATGCCAAAATCCAATGCGCCGAGCGAAAGCAGGTTGGCGGGAATGTGGCGAAGGTCAAGCAGAATGGAAGCGAAAAGAAGCGAGAAGGGAATGGTGAGGGCCACGATGAAGGCGCTGCGAAAGTTGCCGAGGAACAGGAAAAGGATGATGACCACCAGCGCGATACCCATACCCAGATTGTGCAGGACGGTTTTGGTGGTGGAATGGACCAGGTCGTTGCGATCAAGGTAAGGGACAATCTTCACGCCCGGCGGCAGAACGTGGCGATTTACGAAATCCACTTTCTCGTGCAAGGCGGCCAGAGTTTTTTCCGCATCCGCTCCCTTGCGCAACAGAACGATGCCTTCAACCACGTCATCGTCATCCAGCACCATGCCGTCCTGGCGGCGCAGCGTTTTACCCAGTTTTCCCAGCCGGATTTTTGCTCCTTGCGTTACATCGGCAATGTCGCGAACGCGGACGGGCGTGCCATTTTGCGCCTTCAATACCGTGGCGCCCACGTCGTCAACGGTTTCCATCAGCCCGACTACGCGAACGTTGAAGGCCTGCTGGCCTCTCTCCACAAAGCTTCCCCCCGCGTTCACATTATTCGCGGCCAGGGCTTGTTCCACCTGGGAGATACTCAGGCCGTAACCAATAAGCTTGTTGGGGTCAACCTGTACCTGATACTCGCGCGTCATCCCCCCGAAAATATCCACGTCGGCGATGTCGGGCACGGACTTCAATTGTTTGAGCACCACCCAGTCCTGAAGCGATTTCAGGGCCATGATGTCGTAACGGGGATCGGTGCTTTGCAGGGTGTAGAAGTAGATCTGGCCCACGGGACTGTAATCCGGTCCAATTTGGGGATTGAGATTGGCGGGCAAACTCACCAGGGAGAGGCGTTCCAGCACCCGCTGCCGGTTTTCAAAGTCGATGGAATCATCATCGAAAACCATGGTCACCGAGGAGATTCCAAACAGCGACGTGGAGCGTAGATGCGTGAGGTGCGGCAGGCCATTCATCTGCAACTCGAGGGGAATGGTAACCTGGCGCTCCACCTCTTCCGCCGCGCGGCCGGGCCATTGCGTAATGACATTGACATAGTTGTCGGCCACGTCCGGGTAAGCCTCAACGGGGAGCCGGTGAAACGAGATGACCCCCCAGACGAGCAGTACTATGCCCAAAGCCAAAACCAGGAACTTCTCGCGCAGGGCAAAATCAACAAGGTAGCGGATCATAAGTTATGAAATCGGGCGATCGGGTGATCGGGAGATCGGGTGAACAAAAAGCAACCACTCGCTGCCGGTTCTTTGTTCATCCGATCATCCGATCAATCGATCACCCGATCTCTTCATTCCATTCCCGCCGCACTGGCGAATTGCAAGGCGTTGGCGACTACTTTCCCACCCTCGGTGAGGCCGCTCAGGATAACCTGAAATCCATCGGAGGAAACCGGGCCCGACTGAACCTCGGTCCGGCGAAATTGCTTTCCTTCCATCGGCACGAAAACCCAATCCTTATCGTGCAGGCGCAGGACGGCGGAGACGGGAACCATGGGCCGCATTTGCGCCATCTTTGACCGGAAGGTCGCGGTGGCGAACATCCCGGCGCGCATGATGCCGCCGGGGTTGGCAAGTTCCAGGCGAACCTTTGCGGTGCGCATCGACGGGTCCAGTACCGTGCTGATGTTCCGTACACGACCCGGAAAAACGCGATCGGGAAAGGCATTCAACCGTACTTCCGCAGCATCACCCATCTGCACGCGATGCAGGTCGTTTTCATAGACATCGCACAGCACCCAGACCACGGAAAGGTTGGCAATGGTGAATAGATTGGGCGAGTTATCCAGGGAGCGAACACCCGTCCCGCTGGTTACATTCTGTTCCACAATCGCACCGGAAATTGGCGCCCGAATGGGAACGAGAGGAGAGGGATGTTGGAGATCGGCGCCCAGAACGGCGATATGTTGGGTGATGGCACGGACGTCGATCTGCGCCTTATGCTCGGCATTTTCCGCGGCTTCCAAATCCTGCCGGGCCATCGCTCCTTTTTCATAAAGCTCCCGGGCGCGTGTAAGCTGCTGGCGGGCAAAGCCCTCGTCAGCCTGAAACTTATCGTAATCGGCAAAAGCCTGGGACACGTCAGGGCTTTCGATGACAAGTAGAACCTGGCCTTTGGTCACTTCATCGCCCAGCTTGGCACGGATGTCCACCGCGCGCCCACCCGCTAACGATAGCACCGGCACGGCGCGATTGACGTCAGGTGTGACCGCGCCGGTTACATGGAGCTCATCCACAGCAGGGCGCTGCTCCACCGCGGCCAGGAGGAATTGTTCGGGGTGTTCAACCTGCACAACCCCGTTGCCATGAACTTCCTCGATCTTAGCCTCGACGGCGGCGGGGCCTTGTGCGTCGGCGCTTGCCCGGCGATTGCAACCTGCCACAAAGAAGATGGCCATCAGCAGAAGAGAAAGAATAAGAGGAACTACTGGTTTTCGATTCAGCATAATTAGGTCTTCTCCCCAGGCTCATCCTAATCCGCCAACCTTGAGGCGCAGGATTTGGCGTTTTGATCAGCTCCCACAGCGTGTCCAACGTTGCAGATCCTCAACAACATACAGGTTCTATGCCTTGCTGCCAGGGATCGCTGGCATGGGACAATAAATCGTTTATTACGTAGAATATGCTTGGTGAACGCATTCTGCAAAGGCTCATCCCTCCAGGGTAGGACTTTATGTCAACCCGACTTGGAGTTGCCCATTGGGACCCTGAGTCCACCTCATGGGGCGCGCGCGATGACTCTCAGGCATTAATGGGGAATCGCCACTTGTCCCGAATTGGCGGTTGCGGTCGACTATACCTTGGACGGAGGGGAGCGACCCTGGTGTGAGGAGATCGGAGGAATACCGAGTGAAGGTGTATCCGGCAGGACAACGGCGCCCAAAACCAGGCGCAGCCCACAAGAACGAAGAGCGCGGTTCGCAGTCGTGATTAGCGGGAACCTGCTCGTGTGAAAGCATCCGTGCGCCAAATTCCGAGCTTTCATTACCGAGCGGGATGAATCTTCCATCGGAGCCTGCTCGGCGTGCAAGTCGTCGGTCAGGGAGATGACGGGGAAAAGCAAAACCAGTGCGCAGGCCAGCGAAAGTAATACAAGCGGACAGTTGTGGCCGCGCTTTGTGGGCGCCCCCTCAAAGGCCTCGGCCCTCCAGAACAGGAAGGCTCCAATGGCAACCAGTAGCCAGATTGTATTCAGCAGAACTTCCATGAACCCTATCAAATTACTCTTGCAGATGTAATGTGAACAGCCCTTGCTACCCTGGAATCTATCACGCCAGCGCAAACGTATCTTATCACTCTTTGGATGCAGTGTTTTTTCAACCGGCTGCTTGATAACAAGTTGTCGGGCTGAGCCAAGCTTCAAAGTTGCAGGTAGGTTCGGAGTTCGGGATCAGAACGCACTTTCCAAATGTGACCGTCAACCCAGTAGTGCAGCAATCCTGGGGCAGCGAAGAAGGAGAAGATCATCTGGTTTCGTGTCCCGATGTTCATCAGGCCCACACCCGCGGGCAGAACAAAGCGCGGAATGACATCGAAAACTATCGCGTACAATGCCGCTGCCGCAACATAGGTGAGCCATCGGCCATTGACCAAGGTTGCCAATCCGTACTTTTGGGCGGCCGCATTATTAAGACCGTATTTGTTCCGGTTGTAGAACCAGACCAAACGGTGATACTGCACGTTGTGAAAAATTGTTACTGCGG
>CAYTMD010000319.1:0-7429 GCA_964438685.1 uncultured Acidobacteriota bacterium | reverse complement strand
GCCGCTTGTGGGTAATCTCGGAGAGCGGATTGGTCTGATCCATGAACTGCGAGAGTTGCGACGATCCAAAGAATTCACGAATTGCCGCCATCACCGGTTTGGCATTAATGAGGTCATGGGGCATGGCGGTGGACATTTCCTGGTAGACCGACATCTTCTCTTTAATCGCCCGCTCCATGCGCACCAGACCGAGGCGGAATTGATTTTCAATCAATTCGCCCACGGCGCGAACACGGCGGTTTCCCAGGTGGTCGATGTCATCCACGGCGTAATTGCCGCCGGGATTTTTCTTCAGGGTCAGCAGGTAACGAATAGCGGAGTAGAAATCTTCCGGCTCCAGCGTGCGCTTGTCGAGTGGCAACTGCACCGGGGAATGCTCGGAGTGGTCGGTGGCCAGGGTGCCTTCGCAGGCGCGGACAACCTCCGTACACACATTCCCTTCCCGCTTGCCTACGAACATCTTCTCGTCATCCACGATGACGTAAAAATTGGCGGGGGGAAAATTCCGCGCTTCCTCAACTTCGAATTCCTGGGCCTTGTCGTCCAGGCGAACCTTAAGCTTGGAATAGTAACCGAGCTTGATATTGAACTTCAGCCGGCCCACACGGGAAAAATCGTACTTGCGCGGATCGAAGAACATGCCATTAAACAGCGACGTGGCCGTTTCCAGCGTCGGGGGATCGCCCGGCCGCATTTTGCGGTACATCTCAATCAGGGCTTCCTGTGATGTCTTCAGGGTGTCGCGCTTCAATGTCTGGCTGGTAACCACTCCGGTATCGTCGCGCTCCGGGAAGAACAACTGCAATTCCTCGATTCCGGAATCCAGAATGGAGTTCAGCGCGGTAGCGGTAATTTCACTGTTGGCTTCAACCAGCACTTCTCCCGTGCTGGGATCGACAACATCCGAGGCAGTGTAGGCGCCTTCCAAATCGTGGGCAGCCACTTCCACCTGGGTAATCTTGGCCTTCAGGATTTCCTTGAACACCGCTGCGGTAATTTTTCGTCCGGCCGGGACTACTGCTTCATGCGTGCGCGGGTGATCGATGCTCTTGGAGATACGGTTGTTGATCAGCCCGTCCGAAACCTCCCAAAATACCTTGCGGTCCTTCACCGCAATTTTCTCGATCTTGTAGAAGGCCTTGAGAATTTCGGAGTCGTTCTTCAGTCCCAGCGCCCGGAGAAAAATGGTGGCCAGGAACTTGCGTTTGCGATCGATTCGGACGTAGAGAAGGTTCTTGGTGTCGTACTCAAATTCCACCCACGAGCCGCGATAAGGGATGATCTTCCCGAGGAAGTAAGTCTTTTGAGAGTTCGACTCGAAAAAGACTCCCGGAGAGCGGTGTAATTGGCTGACGATAACACGTTCGGTGCCGTTGATGATGAAAGTGCCGTTTTCGGTCATCAGCGGAATTTCACCAAAGTAAACTTCCTGCTCTTTGATGTCGCGGATGCTCTTGTGGCCGGTATCGGCGTCTTTGTCGTAAAGGGTAAGTCGGATGGTAACCTTAAGGGGCGCCGCGAAAGTCATGCCGCGCTCCTGGCACTCCGTCACATCATATTTCAACTGGAGGGCCACGGGGTCGCCGCACTTATTACAAAACGTCACCACGTTCTTGTTGAAGGTGCCGCACTTGGTGCAGAGAACTTCGCCCACCTTGAAGGGATCGGTAATGACCGTATGCCCGCAGTTCTTGCAGGTACTGCGCAGATGGTGGAGACCCTTCAGGCTTCCGCACTTACATTCCCAATTTCCGATGGAGTAGTCCACAAAATCCAACTGCGCGATGCCACGGAAGTCGGTAATGGGGAAGACGGAATTGAAAACCGCTTGCAGACCCACATCTTCCCGCTCCGAGGGCAGAAGGTTCATCTGGAGGAAGCGCTCATAGGAGCGTCGTTGGACCTCGATCAGATTAGGAATCTTAATGACAGTCGGGATTTTGGAGAAATTAATACGCTGACGCACAGCGCCGTTCCTGCCGTTAGGCATTCCTTTTGCTCCTTGCGTGAAATTTCAAACGTCGATCGGACAATAGTGACACAGACCCTTAATGAATTGGATGCACACGTTGCCTGTGAGGATGCAACCCAACCACCCCGATGGCCCAGCGGCCCATGGGAATCATCCGTGCCACTTAAGAGCAGTGGCAAGCAAGATTGCGGATTTTCGATTGCCGATGAACGATTGGGCAAGATAATCAAAAATCGTCAGTCGGCAATCGGTAACTTCTTCGCTCGTCACTGTGAGAATGAGGGCCTTACGACCAGGCAAACACCCCCAGGGAAGTCCGGGATAAACCCTTTCTTCCCTGTTGTCTGGCGAAAGGACAGCTATTTCACTTCGACGGTAGCGCCAGCTTCGGTGAACTTCTTCTTAATGGTCTCGGCCTCGTCTTTGGATACGCCCTCTTTGATTGCCTTGGGGGCGCCGTCAACCAAGTCCTTGGCTTCTTTCAGCCCCAGACTGGTGACTTCGCGGACAGCCTTGATGACATTGATCTTATTGGCTCCCACAGCGGTAAGGACAACCGAGAATTCGGTCTGCTCCTCAACAGGCGCTGCTGCTGCAACCGCGCCCGCTCCCGCAACTGCAACAGGAGCTGCTGCTGCCGCGGACACGCCCAAAACTTCCTCGAGCCGCTTGACAAGATCAGCCGCTTCGAGCAGGGTTAAACCCTTTACATCTTCAACGATTTTTTCTACCCGTTCCGACATGCTAGATTCTCCTCTTCAATGTAGCTGGTAGCCGATAGCTGGCAGCTAACAACCCACAGACTTGAACGCCTTCAACTGTGAGCTGCCGGCTGTTAGCTGTGAGCTGTTTCCTGAAACTTCTTCTCTTTAACCGCCTGCGAAATAACGCACGCGAGGTTGCGCGCCACGCCTGACAGAGTCGATGCCACCCGTTGCGCCGGTGAATTAAACAAAAACAGAACTTTGGAAAGCAATTGCTCTTTCGATGGCAGGGTTGCGAGCGAATTCAGGTCTGCCAGGGATATGACCCTTCCTTCAACGACCCCACACTTAAAGGAAAAGATGGGATTTTCCTTTGCGTACTCCGTCAACGCTTTCGCCAACGCCACGGGATCCGCCTGGGTAAGCGCCACGGAAGTCGTTCCGGCCAGCTTTTGTGCAATCGGCTCGGCCGTTGTCCCCTTGGCGGCGCGCTCAATCAGGCTGTTCTTTACCACCTTATATTGGGCACCCGTACGGGCAACTTTCCTGCGCAGCGCAAAATCCTGAGCTACCGTGATTCCCTGGAACTTGGAAAGGACGATCCCCGTCGCTTTCTTCAGTTCCTCGTGGAGCGCTTCTGCACTTTTCTTCTTTTCTTCCCGATCCATACGAACTCCTTAGTTCAGTGACGAGTGACAAGTGGCGAGCAAACGTGCCAGTTGGCTTGTTCCTGCTTGTCACTGGTCACATGTCACTCGTCACTATTCTTACGCCGCCTCCACCGAAACCAGGTCAATCGCCAGTCCTGGCCCCATGGTGGATGAAATCACAATACTCTTGATGTACTTCCCCTTGGAACTGGCAGGCTTGGCTTTGATGACGCTGGAAATCAGTGCGCCTGCGTTCTCCGCCAGCTTATTGGCTTCAAATGAAACTTTGCCAACTGCGCAGTGGATAATGCCCGTCTTGTCGACGCGGAATTCCACTTTACCTGCCTTGACTTCCTTGACGGCCTTGGCCACGTCCACCGTAACCGTGCCCGTCTTGGGATTAGGCATCATGCCCCGGGGGCCAAGCACCTTTCCCAAGCGGCCGACAGACTTCATCATGTCAGGGGTGGCCACCACAGCATCAAACTCCAGCCAACCGCCCTGGATCTTCTGCACAATATCGTCACCGCCGGATTCATCGGCGCCTGCTTCGCGGCCCTCGCGCACTTTATCGCCGGAAGCGATTACCACCACGCGCTTGGTTTTTCCCAGCCCATGCGGCAGAACCACGGTTCCGCGCACCATCTGGTCCGCGTGCTTGGGATCAACGCCCAAACGCATCGCGACTTCCACGGTCTCATCAAACTTCGTGAACGCCGCCTTTTTGACGAGTGGCATGGCATCAGCCAGTGTATAGGAGGGCTTGTCAACCAGCTTTTTGGCTGCTTCGAACTTTTTCCCAACTTTAGACATTCCAGATTCTCCGTATCGAAACTCGAAAATCGAAACTAGAAATTCGAAACCCGGCTCTCTGCATGCACTCTTCGATTTTCGAACTTCGAGTTTCGAATTTCGATTTTCCTTCTTCCGCCCACCGCGATTATGCGGTGATTTCAATCCCCATGCTACGCGCCGTGCCCTTGACGGTGGCAACGGCTGCCGCCAAGTCGCGGGCATTCAGATCCGGCAACTTCAGTTTGGCGATTTCTTCCACTTGCTTCTCGGTAACCTTTCCAACTTTATTGCGGTTGGGCTCACCAGAACCCTTGGCAATCCCCGCC
The DNA here is from genome assembly GCA_964438685.1 of uncultured Acidobacteriota bacterium. Lineage (GTDB taxonomy): Bacteria > Acidobacteriota > Terriglobia > UBA7540 > UBA7540 > Bog-366. Next base: position 2,982 of record CAYTMD010000319.1, on the reverse strand, counting down.
GCGCGTTTCAGCAGGATTGAGGCAGGAGGCGTCTTGGTGACAAAAGTGAAACTACGATCGTGAAAGACCGTAATGACCACCGGAATAATCAGGCCTTCCTGGTCCTTTGCCGAAGTCTTGGCGTTAAAGGATTTGCAGAAATCCATGATGTTTACGCCGTGCTGGCCCAAGGCCGGCCCTACGGGCGGCGCGGGAGTAGCTTTCCCCGCCGGAATCTGAAGCTTCACCATTGCTGTAACGCGCTTTGCCATAACCTATTCTCCAAGGAAACTGGAAATTGGAAACTGGAAACGCAGCAATCCAAGCCGCACCGGAGGTTCCAGTTTCGAGTTTCTAATTTCTAGTTTCCGCCCTTAGATTTTCTCCACCTGGTAAAAGTCCAACTCCACGGGTGTCGCTCGCCCGAAGATGGTTACCATTACACGCAAAGTGGAACGGTCTTCGTTGATTTCGTCCACCACGCCGTTAAAGTCCTTGAAGGGGCCGTCGGTAATCTTGACGTTCTCGCCCCGGTCAAACTTGAGCTTCGGCTTAGGATGCTCTGCCGCCACCTCGACCCGATGCACAATTCGGTCCACTTCCTCCGCCGTCAGAGGGCTGGGCCGTTGGCCGGACCCTACAAATCCTGTGACGCGCGGCGTGGAGCGCACCATGTGCCAGGTATTGTCATTCATTTCCATCTCGACCAGCACATAGCCCGGATAAAACAACTTGGGGGTGACAACCTTCTTCCCCTGGCGCATCTCAATGACGTCTTCGGTGGGAACCATGATCTCTCCGAAGTGCTCGGCGAGACCTTCAGCTTCGATCCGGCTCTTCAGAGTCTCCGCCACCTTCCGCTCAAACCCGGAATAGGTGTGGAGGATGTACCAGTTCTTTGCCATGCCCGTCTTTCCAGTACTAAGATCAAGTTCTGTCAAGCTGTCACCAACCTCAATGGAATTCTGCTTTAACCGCGATGCCGGAGATAGCTCAGCACGTGCGTCATGGTCTTTCCAAAAGCCAGGTCACAGAAGTAAAAATAAATCCCAAAAAGAAATGTGGTCAGGACCACCATAACTGTGGTGCCGTAAACTTCCTGCTTCCCCGGACGGGTCACCTTCCTGGTTTCAACCATCACATCAGAAGCATACTGCCGCACTTGGGGCCATGCGCCCTTGAGAGTGGCGGCAAGCTCCTGAGCCCAGCCACTCTTGTCTCGTTCCCGCCGACTTCCAGCTTCTTCAACCATGTCGCTCTCGATCTAGCCGAGCGGTTCATCGCTCGCTCAAGAAAATTCCCACACCGGAAAATTCTGGCAGGGGCGGAGGGACTTGAACCCCCATGACCGGTTTTGGAGACCGGCAGATTAGCCGTTAATCTGACGCCCCTAGAAACCTGGGCACTAGGGACTGGGCGCTGGGGATTGGGGACAATCTCGAAAACAGAATCTTCTCCCCAGTACCCAGCACCTAGCCCCCAGCACCCGCCTTACTTCACTTCCTTATGGACCGTATGATGCCGGCACGCGCGGCAAAACTTCTTCAACTCCAGCCGGTCCTGGTTCTTCTTCTTGTTCTTCGTCGATGTGTAGTTGCGGTTTTTGCAGTCACCGCATTGCAATGTGATGATTTCGCGCATCTGTTTTGCTCTCAGCTTTCAGCTATCAGCTATCAGCTTCTACCAAGCGTGCCAGCCATATACATGAGCCGAACGATTAGGGCTGATTGCTGAAAGCTTTATCGCTGTCTCCTATCAGCCCTGCCCAATCAGTTGCTTTAACTGAACGCTGAGAGCTGATAGCTGACAGCTTTATTTAATAATTTCGGCGACGGTTCCGGCGCCGACAGTGTGGCCGCCTTCGCGAATGGCGAAGCGCAGCCCTTTCTCCATGGCGATGGGCGTGATCAACTCGATTTCCAAGGTTACGTTGTCGCCCGGCATCACCATTTCCGTCCCGGCCGGCAGTGTCGCCACTCCCGTCACGTCCGTCGTCCGGAAGTAAAACTGCGGACGGTATCCGTTGAAGAACGGCGTGTGCCGCCCTCCCTCTTCCTTGGTCAGCACGTACGCCGACGCCTTGAACTTCGTGTGCGGCGTGATCGATCCCGTCTTCGCCAGCACCATGCCGCGCTCCACATCGTCCTTTTCCGTCCCCCGCAGCAGCAGTCCAACGTTGTCGCCCGCCTGCCCTTCGTCCAGCAGCTTCTTGAACATTTCCACGCCCGTCACCACCCGCTTAAACGGCTCCGGCCGCAGTCCCACGATCTCGATTTCTTCCTGGATCTTCACCTTGCCGCGCTCGATACGTCCCGTCACCACCGTGCCGCGTCCCGAAATCGAGAAGATGTCTTCCACCGGCATCAGGAACGGTTTGTCAATCTGCCGCTCCGGCAGCGGTATGTAGCTGTCCACCGCGTCCATCAGATCGTGGATCGACTTCTCATACTTCGCGTCGCCTTCCAGCGCTTTCAACGCCGAACCGCGTACGATGGGTATCTCGTCGCCCGGAAACTGGTACTTGTTCAGCAGGTCCCGCACTTCCACTTCCACCAGCTCCAGCAACTCCTCGTCATCCACCGCATCGCACTTGTTCAGGTACACCACGATGTACGGCACGTTCACCTGGCGCGCCAGCAGCACGTGTTCACGCGTCTGCGGCATCGGTCCGTCGGTCGCCGCCACCACCAGAATCGCTCCGTCCATCTGCGCCGCGCCCGTGATCATGTTCTTGATGTAGTCGGCGTGACCGGGGCAATCCACGTGCGCGTAGTGCCGGTTCTTCGTCTCATACTCCACGTGCGCAATCGCAATCGTGATCCCGCGCGCCTTCTCTTCCGGCGCGTTGTCAATCGAATCAAACGCCCGGAACTTTACCTTCGGGTTGTCCTTCGCCAATACCTTCGTGATCGCCGCCGTCAACGTCGTCTTCCCGTGATCGATGTGACCGATCGTCCCGATGTTCATGTGCGGCTTTGAACGATCAAACTTTTCCTTGGCCAT
>CAYTMD010000318.1:0-7479 GCA_964438685.1 uncultured Acidobacteriota bacterium | reverse complement strand
TGGCAGACGCGGCCGCAGATTCCCGGGAAGGGGCTTTCCTCGCTGATCTTCTGGTAGGCGGCCTCGAAATCTCCCTGCGCCATCAAGCCAATGAAACTCTTGATGTCGATGTGGAGGGGGCAGGCTTGCACGCAAACGGGATCCTTGCACTGCAAACAACGTAGCGCCTCAATCCGGACCTGCTCCAGGGAGAAGCCCAGGGAAACCTCTTTGGAGCCCTGCACCCGGTCTTCCGGTGTCCGCACCGGCAAGACCTGGCGAGGGGCTTTGGGATTTCGCCGTAACTTGGGTTTGGCTTCCACCGGGAGTGCATCAGACTGCTTTGGAGTCAGTGAATCCACCGTTTTTCCCCCTCGAATCGATAGTGTGCTGCGCGCTTATACCCAGCGAACGTGTTGCCGCTGCTCGGAACGCGTTTGCGGACTACAACCTCCGCCTCAGTGACGGCCCCATCCACTATAGGAGCAATTCGTGTGCCAGCCAATATCAGGAGGATTTAATTTCCGCGGAGGGTGCCAGGTTCTCACATCTTGAAAGCCCATAAGATGGCAAATTGGGCATTTTGTCATTGCCGCTCCGTTGCTGTTGTATTCGTCAACACCTTGCGGCATACTCCGCGAGGACTTCAGTTTGTCTCTCGCAAATGGGGGTGTTTGAATGGCAGTCTCTACTCAAACGGTTAAGACAGCATACGACTCCGCCATGGAGAACTTCGATCTCGCGGCGGACGCATTGAACCTGAGTATTGACGTTCGCAACATGATCAAGTACCCGGAGAGAATTCTGCACGTGAATCTCCCGGTACGGATGGACAACGGTCACATTCAAAGTTTCCCGGGTTACCGGGTTCAGCACAGCACGGCGCGCGGCCCGGCCAAAGGTGGAATTCGTTATCATCCCGGAGTTACGCTGGATGAAGTGAAAGCTCTTTCCACCTGGATGACGTGGAAGTGTGCGGTGGTCAACATTCCCTTTGGCGGCGGCAAGGGGGGAATAACCTGCAATCCGAAAGAGATGTCGCAAGCAGAACTTGAGCGTATGACTCGCCGTTATGCCAGTGCCATTCTGCCGCTGATTGGTCCAGAACGAGACATTCCTGCTCCGGATGTCTACACCAACTCGCAGATTATGGCCTGGATCATGGACACGTACAGCATGACCAAAGGCTATCCCATTCCTGGGGTCGTCACGGGGAAACCGATTGCCCTGGGCGGGTCGCTGGGACGGAATGAGGCCACCGGCCGCGGTGTTTACTACACTATCCAGAGTGCAGCCGAGCACCTGCGGATTCCCATCAAGGGTGCGAAGGTGGTGGTACAGGGCTTTGGCAATGCCGGTTCCATTGCCGCGCAATTGCTTGACAGCAATCAAGCCTACGTCATTGGGGTCAACGATTCGCGCGGATGCGTGTACAACGCCAACGGGCTCGACATTCCCAAGCTCATCATGCACAAAGAGAAGACCGGGGGTGTGGTGGGAATGGCCAACTCGGAAACCATCAGCCCGCAGGAACTGCTCGCGCTGGAGTGTGACATCCTCATCCCGGCCGCACTAGAGAACGCGATTGATGCCTCCAATGCCGGCGCGGTGAAAGCCAAGATCGTGGGTGAGGCGGCCAACGGGCCGGTGACCCCGGAAGGAGACGCCATCCTGGAGAAGAACGGGGTGTTCGTAATCCCCGATATTCTCTGCAATGCCGGTGGCGTTACCGTCTCCTACTTTGAGTGGGTGCAGGACGAGCAACACCTGTTCTGGGAGGCGCAGGACGTCTACAACCGCCTGGAACGCGTGATGAAGAACAGCTTTGCTGAGGTGCTGAAGATTTACCTCGATCGCAAAGTCAGCATGCGTACCGCCGCCAACATGCTGGGAATCAGCCGCGTTGCTGAGGCCACCGTGCTGCGCGGTCTCTATCCGTGATTTTGAATTTTGTTTCTTGAATCTTGAATCTTGAATTTTGAATTGCATTTAATCCCTGTCAGGGGCCGCAACCTTCCGTGGCCCCTGACCTGCTCCCTTCGCTCGCCGAGCACAACGGTGCGCCTTCGCGAGTTGCGAGTGAGTCCAACCGAGGCGGAAAAGGCCGCTATTTCGGGCGCGGCCGTGGGTCCGATTTCGGGTCTGATCGGATCGAACCATCGGACTCCATCAATCGGAGACGGATGAGGGGTTACTTCCGCCCCGCCTGACAAGCAGTCGCCTGCCACGCACCACCGCGAGTAGGCCGTTTACGGGTAACTTGGCTGTCTCTGTCTGACTTCCGAGTGGCGCGTCGTACGCTCGAAATGTCCTGCTCAGTCCGCAGCCCCTGACCGCTTGGATCGCGGTGAGCGGCTCCCCGTTAACGAGGGCGACTCAATGTTACGCTGTGGCATCTGACAGGGAAGAGACGCGGACCACAGAAGCGATGGTCCGCGCTACTTGCTTCCACCAGTCGTCAGACTCTTAGACTACTCAAAAGGCACAACACCATGGATCGTCAATGTCATTGCTCCCTCTTTCTTATCGTTCTCCTAACATGGGGAATATCCAGCGACCTTCTTTCCGCCGAGCAGTCGGTGCAGCCAGTGATTTCCCTACCCCCGAAAACTACCAAGGATGATGCGAATTGCGGGTGCGGACCGGTTAAGGGGCACCCTTACTCTGCAGATTGGGTTACTAAGACGACTCATATCTCGGCCGACGGCAGCAAAATCACGAATTCCTCCTACTCCCGGTGGTACCGTGACCGTGAGGGGCGCAGGCGCACTGAGACTTTTTCCGGCCAATCAGGAGAGTCGGCCCGGCCCGGAGAGAAAGCTGTCATCGTGACTATCGACGACAATGTGGCCGGCGTCAGCTATATACTGGAACCCGACACTCATACTGGGCACAAGAGAATCCAAGGCGGGCCTACGACTCGGTTGCCGGTTCATGCCCCGGGAAACGCTCCACCCCCAACCCGGCGATTACCCGCAACTCAGGAGGCTCCCTGCAGGGAGGTGGACGCTGAAGAGATAGATCTCGGCACGAAAGTGATCGATGGACTCGAATTGGAAGGCACCCAGGTCACAAAGACTCTCCCTGGCGGCTTGTTTGGCATGACGGGTCGGCGCGTCGCAGCCACTCAGGCAGAATGGTATTCGGAGGATCTGGAAGAGGTGGTGCTGGTGGTCATGAGAGGTCCGAGGTCGGCTGAGCGGGTGGGCCGCCTCACTCATATCGTACGCGAGGAACCGCCTGCAGATTATTTCCGTGTCCCGCCCGACTATACAATCGATGAACTTCCGACGAGTGATACCCGTCAGGGAGTGGTCCACATAGAAACGACTCCCTCAGGAGTGGAGGTGTTGATTGATGGCAAGTCCTATGGACCGAGCCCAGTGCATGCCACTCTGCCCGCAGGGAATCATACCCTGAGTCTGTCGTGCAAGGCACCCTATAACAGTGCATTCTCTCTCGATGGTGGAACGAGCGTCACAAAGAAAATAACGCTATCGCCGACTGCTCTGCCTTGCTCCGCTCTCCCTTTGCACGCTCCGCAGCCTCCGTTGGGTTGACATCTGCCATCACCTTTCGATTGCGCACGACGGCAACTCGAACCAGGTCACATCATCGCTGCCGCCCGCCAAAGCGGGCTGAAGTGGTCAGAGCGATTCCAAGTTAGAGCTTCTGGGCACAAGACCCGCCGCGCGCACTTTCACTACGGCGGCATATCCAAATGACCGCCACAAGAAATTGCCATGCCGGAAACTTTCGCTTCCTTGCGGGTTGGCGCAGTGCGCAGTTTTGCGGTTCACGTCAGCTAATCAACGAGGATCGCCGTGCTGCGCTCGCCCTCCGCCAGCCTTGAGCCCCAGGTCTGGTGAGAAGTCCGGTCGAATTCGGTTTCACTAAAATTGACAGAACCCAACGCTCCAGGGTTTATACTTGTGCGCTTTGCTTTTTGCCTTCTTCATCCATTGCCGAGGAGTCCCACTATGAATCCCTTTCTGCGCGTTGGGCGCCGCAAATTTCTCCGTGACTCTGCCCTGGGGCTGGGTATGGCTCCATTGGTTCCGGGAATGGCGGAATCCAGCGCAGCGCATTCAGAACCCAAGCCGAGCGCGGCGACCGCGAATTCCCACAGTCTAAAGATGGCCGCGAAGTTTGGATCGACCGATTCCGTGTGGATCATTCGTGAGCCGCAAGCGGGCTTCCAAGAGCAGTGGGCGTCACGTGAGTTGGCGCGCGGCTTACGCAATCTGGGACTGGCGCGGGAGCCGGTGCAGGCGGTGGCGGGCGGAGGGGAATTGCCGGCGTCGAGCATGGCCTTCGTTCTTTCCAGCGATCGGCAGGATTTTAGGAATCCGGAAGCCTACACAATTTCCAATTCCAACGCGTCCAGCCCGGGTAAGGCTTCGCGCATTCACATCACCGGAGCCACTCCGCAGGCAGTGTTGTATGCAGTGTTTGATTTCCTGGAGCGTCAGGGTGCTTTCTTTGGTTTGGATGGAGAAGTCTACCCGCTGGATCCTTCTCACGCCCTGAATCTGCCACCCGCCGGCGATGTTTGGCGAGCGCAGCCACGCTTCAGCACGCGAGGATTGGTTCCCTGGCCCGACTTCCTGAATTGCGTAACGGTCTACAACCGTGAGGACTGGCGCGCTTACCTGGAAGCCATGGTGCGAATGCGGTTCAACACTTTAGGCGTTCACGTCTACGCCAATGAGTCCTTTCTCTCCTGTGAATACAACGGGTCAGGATACATCGCTTACACGGACACCAGTGCAACCAACCGCGCCAAGTATCTGCCGGAGCGAACTTCGCGCTATGGCATGGGTTCCGCCGATTTTTACGACGATGAGGTTTTTGGTTCGGAAGCCACCACCCAAGCCCGCAACTGTTGGGAGGCTCAGGAATTTGCGCAGCGCCTTTGGGCCGAGGCATTCCAGTATGCAAAGAAGTTGGGCATCCGGACCGGCGTGGGATTTGAGCCCTACCAGGTCCCGGAGGAAATCTGTCGCGCCACGGCTCCGGAAGCTCGGTACAAATCGCAGGATCCCAAGAATCCCGGCCCCCGCATCGATCCCGAGTCAGTGGCAGCCAAGGACATTCTGGAAACACGCCTAGGCTGCCTGCTGGAAGCCTATCCCATGGTGGACTACGTGTGGCTATGGGAAGACGAAGGGATGAGTTGGGCGAGCCAAAGCGGAAAAGTTCCCACGCCCGTCCTGCCTTTCAAACAGGCCTACGACTTCCTGAAGCGGCATGCCCCCGAAAAGCGGTTGGTCGTTTCCGGTTGGGGCGGCATGACGCGAAACTTCGCGGAGTTTCACAAAGCGCTGCCGGAGGACATCGTCTTTTCTTCGCTGAACGATATGGTGGGTTGGGATCCCGTCAGCGAAGAGTACGGAAAACTCGAGGGGCGTGAGCGGTGGCCGATTCCGTGGCTGGAGGACGACCCCGCGATGTGGTTTCCGCAATTCCACGTGGCGCGGTTCGAGCAGGACATGAATCTGGCGGAACAGTACGGTTGCCAGGGCTTGCTCGGAATCCATTGGCGCCATCGCATCATGAATGCCGATGCCGGTTACCAATCCCGTAACTCGTGGGATAAGGGGCTGACGGCCACCAGGTTCTTTCAGGACTTCGCGTCAGTGCAAACCCGCGCGCCGAGAGCGCCCGCGCTCGCGAAGATTCTGGAAGACACGGATCGCGACCGGCTGATTCTTTGTACCTTCACGGGCCAGGTCAAGAATGGCCATCATGAAATCCACGAATTTTCCGGTGACTACGATGAAGGGTTCCAGTTTTGGGCGCGCTACGAACTGCCGGAGAGCGTGAAGCAATCCCAGGCGGAAGTGGCCCGTCAACTTCGCGCACTAACCGACGCTGCTTCCAGTCCGGCCGAACGCGAGCGGCTGAACTACCTGACCCGCTCCATCGAATTCTTGACGCCCTATTCCGAGTCATGGTCGACGGCGCAGCTTTTAAACCAGAAAATCCAACAAGCGGATGAACTGAAGAAGCAGAACAAGGCAGATGAGGCACGAACACTTGTCTTGACGGACGGGGTCCCACTTTGGCTGAAGTTGGCGCCGCAGGTTAGGGAAGCGTTTTTGAACTTTCAAGAAATCGTGAGCACGCGGCCGGATCTGGGCCAATTGGCGTCGATGCACAACAAGTACGAGCGCCTGGCCCTCTACCGTTTGCGCGCCTCGATGAAAGAGTTTCTGGGAGAGCTGCCACCGGAAGTGGAACGGATGTTTGGGGAATCGCGGCAGCCTGACGGCAACGCCACGGCGAGGGTTTTCGTCCCTACGCGCCCGACCTTGCTCCACTCGGGGGAAAGGGTTCGCATCAACGCGATTGTTCCCGGGCCGGTGAGCGTGGCTCGAGTGACTCTGTTCACTCGGGCGCATGACGCGCAGGCTTGGAGCGCCTCGCCGATGAAGTTGGAACAGAGGCGCACCTTTGGGGGCGAGCTTCACGGACGCGATGCGTCGGGAGTTTTGATGGATTATTACGTTGCCGCGGAGGTGGAGAAGGGTGGGTCCAGGAAGACTCTGACCTCGCCGCCGGAAGCGCCGCATCGATACCACACGGTGACGCTGGTCTGAGCCGATCCTACTTTATCTTGGTGGCAAAGAGAAGATTGGAGGGAACTGCTCTGGAGCCGTAACCGATCCGGAAGGGGAGAGGCTTGGGCTTCTGAGTCAGATAGGCGTTCCTTAAGTCCGGTTGTTCCAGCCAGCGGAAGCTCCCGTAGGGTCGAACATACTGCCCATACAACTGCACCCGCCAAGTTGGCGAGAGGTAGAAGTGGTACGGAACGCCCGAGTCGTCCTGCAGAACTGCGACGCTCTGGGAAAGCACACGTTCGCGAATGATCGAGAACTCCGAATCGTGAATCATGTATGAGGTCGCCTTTAGAAATGTTGTGGCCCCCGGGAGCCGGGAGAGGAAACTAAGGAAGGGCCGGTCCTCCTGCAAGCGCGTGTTCGACAAATTCACGGAAAAGTAGAACAGTTTGTGAATGGATTGGTCGTTGTCTCGACGGAACTCGATTTCCAAGCCCTTATTTCCGATCCTGCCGGGAGCATGATAGTCGGACGCCCGCTCAACGATCTGTCCCTTGTCGTCGAGCCTGACGTAGCGGAAGCCCAAGATCGTATTACCTGACCGCACCAGCAACTCCAGAATCGGCAGGCATAAACCGTCCGTTACTTGTCCTCGAAACTGTCGATCCATCCTGCGGGTGATGAAAAAACTCCTGTCCAGTTCCGAGGCCACCGCAGACCTCGTCTCCGCCAGATATAACTCGAGGTTCTTCCTCTCGAGTTGTTTCGGACTTGGCAGTGTCCCTGCCGGCTCCAGTCCTACCATTACGTAAACGGGGCTCTGCGGGAAGAAAACCGTAACCATGAGCGCGTCGGGGCCACTGAACGGGTAAAAGACGGGCGACCCTTTGGCCGGATTGTTTCCGAACTCAGCCTTCTGGAACGCGCGCATCGCTGG
>CAYTMD010000317.1:0-7506 GCA_964438685.1 uncultured Acidobacteriota bacterium | reverse complement strand
AAACGAATTCCATCTTGGTAAAGACCCCCTCACCCCCCGCCTTGCGGTCCCCCCTCTCCCCCAAGGGGGCGAGGGAAAATAAATCGCTAGTTTGGCGTCGTGTTCGTGACCGTATTCGCCACGTGGCTCATCTGCTAATTTGGACAGCAGAGTCATTTTTGCACCCCTCACCGCAAAAGCTGATGGTAAGATGGCCGCGACACTTTCTTAAACCCGAAAGGAAACTACCATGGCCAAAGTCTTGCGGTGTCGCGACGTAGGGATGGACTGCCCCAAGGAAATGCGGGCTGAAACCGAGGAGGACCTGTTGAAGCTCGCCGCCGAGCACGCGGAAAAAGATCACGGCATCTCCGCCGCCATGATCCCGCCCTCCATACTGGCAATGGTCAAGTCTGCCATCAAGGATGAGTAGAGGCATCCGCAGCTAATTACAGCCTTGGAATGGAACCGAATGAACACTTGGGCACTCCTGGCATTCTGGCTGAAACCGAATCCGCTCAAAGACATGTGGCAAAGCTTCCTGCTCATTGCCCACGACGACAAATTACTCTCCATCACTATCGTCATCCTCGGATTGGCCGTTCTGCTGGCGGTAATGTCCCCCCGGCAGCGCGTGCACGTTCGAGTCGCCCTGGTGATGTACGCCCTCGCCCTCTTCCTTATGGGCCTGTCAGCAGCACCGGCGACACTAGGATGGGACCAGGCGACCAAAACACTCCATGCTGCCGGGCTCTTATTGTTGGGCTTTGCAGTGGTAAAGCTCGGCAGCATCATTGTCTTTGACGTTGTCCTTTGCCTCACTCCCCTGTCCCCGCCGCGGTTTCTGCGCGACCTGATCGTGGCCGGTGGATATACGGGGGCGGGACTGTGGCTGCTCTCGCGGGTTGGCGTGACCTTTTCCGGAATAGTTGCCACCTCCGCAGTGATGACCGGAGTTATTGTCTTTTCGCTGCAAGACAGTCTCTCCAACATTTTGGGCGGCCTGGTTCTGCAGATTGATGAAAGCTTCTCGGTCGGCGATTGGGTGAAAATCGAACAAACCTCCGGCAAGGTAAAAGAGATTACCTGGCGCCACGTGGCCATCGAGACGCGCAACTGGGACACCGTCATTATTCCCAACAGCGTCCTGATCAAGTCGCAGGTACTAATCCAGGGGCAGCGGTCCGGACAGCCCGTTCAGCAACGCCGTTGGATCTGGTTCAATGTGGATTTTCGTGTGCCGCCGACCGAAGTCATCCGCGTGGTGACCGATGCCCTGGTGACTGAGCCCGTGGAAGGCTCAGCCCTGGATCCCGCACCCAACTGCATCTTGATGGATTTCAAAGACAGCTATTTTTCCTACGCGGCCCGCTATTGGCTGACCGACCTGGCCAAAGATGATCCCACCGACTCGCTGGTACGCTGCCGCATTTACTTTGCCCTCCAGCGTGCGAGCATTGCGCTTTCTGTTCCCGCCTTGACCGCTTTCGTGGAAAATCGGGACGAGGAGCGCGCCAAGATTCACCATGAGCACGAGATCTCGCAGCGGCTCACCGCCCTGGACCTGGCTCGCGTGGAACTCTTCCGCGAGATGAATGAACAAGAGCGTCTTAAGCTGGCCGAGCGCCTGCGTTCTGCCCCCTTTATGAAAGGGGAGGTGATGACGCGCCAAGGCGCAGAGGCGCATTGGCTCTACATCCTGACCAAAGGGTCGGCTGAAGTGATTGTCTCCACCGAGGGCGGCGTGCACAAATCGGTTGCCATCCTTCACGCCGGCGACTTCTTTGGAGAAATGTCACTGCTCACGGGTGAACCGCGCAGTGCCTCACTGAAGGCGCTGGAAGATTCCGAGTGCTATCGTTTGGACCGGCAGGCGTTTGACGACATTCTGCACGGCCGCCCGGAAATCGCCCATTACCTCTCCGCATTGCTGGCCCGCCGGAAAGTTGAAATCGAAGCCGTTCGCCACGACCTGGATGCCGAAGCAAGAGCAACTATGATGCAGCACCAACAAAAAAGCATATTTGATAAAATCCACAAACTTTTTGGACTCACCCTTCCTGCCCCCAAGTCTTAGCGGCGATTTCCCATTTCGAGAACTAGCGCACGTTGCGGTTTAGTTCCTCGTGCTACAATAAGTGCAATCCGTTTGGACAATTTCCGCAATGGGAAGGTGTAAATGCGCCACAGGCCGCTAATTGCTGTCCTAACCCTAATCCTTGTTCTGGCTCTTGCCGGAACCGCAACCGCCCAGCAGAAACCCTTTACCCAGGATCAAGTGCAAGGATTGGTGCGCGACGGACTCGGTGATGAAACCGGCGCCAAGCTGGTCACGCAACGTGGCATTGACTTTGAGCCCACGGACAATCTCTTGCAGAGCCTGAAAGAGGCAGGCGCCAACGAGGCATTCCTGCAGGCTTTGCGCACGGCCAACCGTCCCCAAACGGCAGGTGGCGGAGCCAACAAGCCCCTGACCCAGGTGCAAGTTCTCTCCCTGGTCGCGGGGGAAGTTCCCAACCATCGCATCGCCATACTGGTGCAGGATCGTGGCATCGATTTTGAACCGGGCAGCCTCTTTCTCTCGGAGCTTGCCATCGCCGGCGGCGACAACGAACTTGCCGAAGCCATCAAGAGTGCCAAAGTCACAAAGGCAGAGGTCGCTGCCCCTGCCGTTGAGGCCAACCAGGCAGAAGTCCAACGGCACACCGCGCGCGGAGCGGAATTCCTGAAGAAGAAGCAGTACGATGACGCCGTAGCCGAGTATCGCGCCGCCATTCAACTGGAGCCTCAAAACGCCGAACTGCACATCAGCATGGGAATCGCTTTGGGACACAAGAAAGACTGGGACGGCCAGATTGCGGAGGAGCGCGAGGCCCTGCGCCTGACCCCCAATAACGATCGCGCTCACGTCGCCCTGGGAGTGGCGCTTTCCCAAAAGGACGATCAGGATGGGGCGATTGCGGAATATCGCGAAGCCATCCGCTTGAACCCCAGCAATGACCAGGCACACATCAACTTGGGTAACCGGCTTGCCCACAAGGGAGATTGGGATGGAGCCGGCGCAGAATACCGCGAGGCAGTCCGCCTGAACCCCAACAATGAAGATGCGCATACCAGCCTGGCAAGCGCGCTCACCCACCAGAAGGATTGGGACGGTGTCATTACGGAATGCCATGAGGCCATTCGCATAAATCCCAACAATGAGCAGACCCACCTCAGCCTGGGCGTGGCCCTTTCACAGAAAGGCGATCAGGACGGATCCATCGCCGCGTATCGCGAGGCAATCCGCCTGAACCCGAGCCTTGAGCAGGCGCACATCAATTTGGGCAACAGGCTTTCCTACAAGAATGATTGGGACGGAGCTGTAGCGGAGTACGGAGAGGCCGTACGTTTGAATTCCAACGACCCCGCCGCGCACTATAGCCTGGGCACGGCATACGAGCACAAGAGTAACCCGCAAGCCGCGTTGCAAGAGTACCGCACGGCCTTTGAACTCAATCCCAAAGATAGTGCGTACAAAGCGGCTTACGAGCGCGTGCTTGCGTCCGCAAACAAATAGGCGATTCTGGAAGTTGTGAGTTTTCTTTGCGTCCCGGCGCCTCTACGATGGAAGAGATCCTACTTGCAGCGGTCACACAGACCGCCCGCTTCCACGCGCACCGTGCTGATGCGAAATTGCTGCTCGCGCTCGATCTGGCCTTTCAACTTTTCAAACAGCGAACTTTCAAACTCCTGAATACGCCCGCACTTCAGGCAGGCAAGGTGAATGTGGTCGCGCGTGGTCTTGGCTTCGTAATAATGCTTGCCACCGTCGAGGTGCATCAGGTCCAACTCATCCACCAGGCCGTGTTTTTTCAGCATGGCCAGAGTCCTATAGACGGTGACCTTGTTAATCGTCGGGTCCTGATCCTTCGCGCATTGCCACAGCGCGATAGCGTCCAGATGGCCGGCCGCCCCTTGGATGATTTGAACCAACAGGCGGCGCTGATGTGTCATTCGCACGCCGCGCGAAACCAGTTCCTGCTCCAGAGGCCGCCGCGAAACATGCCCTTCTACATCCATTCTTCCCTCGCGATCCTGAAGTGGCAGCTTTCGCTCTCTAGTTTGGCTTTGCGGCTGCCACCTGTCAACGAGTTTCCCCGGACCGGCAACGGGGTGCGGCTGCGCAACCCAATAGGAATTTCACCACGGAGGTCACTGTGACCACGGAGACCAAACGGAGAAAGAGCATTGAGCCGTCTCAAGTGTGATCGGAAACGCGCCCAGCGCATCCGGAAGTGCTTTTCTCTGTGCTCTCTGTGCCCTCAGTGGTAAACCCTTTCGTTGCGGCGCGAGGTGTACGAGTGCGAGATGCAACTCCCCGCCTGCAGGAACCTGGGCCTCTCCCCCGGCATCCAATTACTTGCGGCAGCTTCGCAACGAGGAGGGCATATGCGCGTTGTAATCGAGTCGATTGAGGCCGAATATCAGCGCTACAAGAAGCTGGCCGAGTTGGCGTTCGGCCAATTGTCGCAGGAGCAACTTGCTCAAGCTACGGGTGATTCCCAGAATTCCGTTGTCACCCTGGCATGGCACATTGGAGGAAACCTCAAGTCGCGCTTCACTGCGTTCCTTGATACGGATGGAGAGAAACCCTGGAGGGAGCGCGAGACCGAGTTTCTTCCCCGGCATGTGACGCACGCCCAATTGCTCGCCTTTTGGGAACAGGGCTGGATGGCCTTATCAACTGCTCTGCGTGCGTTGACAGACAGCGATCTCACCTGCATCGTTGTGATCCGCAACCAGCAGCTTTCCGTGGTGAATGCCCTTCACCGCTCGCTGGCACACACAAGCTATCACATAGGACAGATTGTTTACCTCGCCAAAACATTGCGCGGTCCGGAGTGGCAATACCTGAGCATTCCCCCGGGCAAGTCGGCGGAGTACAACCAGAACCCCACGCTTGAACGCGCGCCCAAGCAATCATAGGGTGGTTGACGACGAGCGCAGAATGCGCAAGAGTTGTACATTACAAAACGGTTGGGAGAAAACGCACATGTACGGCGTGCCCAAGAATTTGGACCTGACCAATTTTATCGGCAAGACGCTGATTCAAATTCCCCTCGGGGAGTTCGACATCCAGTTTCGTTTCCAACCGGAGGGGTGGATCTCCGTGGAAGGCGAGTGGGAGTTAGTCGATCCAGATGGTGCAGTCGTGGATCGGTCCATGGAGAACGCTGACCGGCCCGCATACCAAGTCCACCGGCTCCTTGGACAAGAAGTGAGTGCGTTCACAGTTGATGCACCTCGATCGTTTGCGCTTAAGTTCGCAAACGGACTCGTACTTCGCGTCATTGATGACTCAACGCGATACGAGTCCTTTTCGATCCACCCAGGCAACATATACGTCTAGGCGCTACTCGCATATAGACGTCAACCGTCTGAGGCGGGGTGGCAAGCAAGCGTAGCGCAGAGTCAGGCGTAGTCTGCCTTATTCTGCGGCTCTCGGCATCGCGACATCTAAATCCTTATAAGGGCGGCAGAACGAAAGCCGCGGAGCTATTCCGCTCGAAGGGGATTAACTCCGCGTTACCCCCTTGCGTGCTCCGTGCTCTTTTTGGCACCAACCGCCTGATATTCCCCGTTACTCGCTCCCATTGCAGGCTCCCGCCTCTTTAAATTATGATTTCATCCCATAGAGGGCGAAATATGGATTCCTTAAAAATTCGCGCCTGGTGGTCGCATCGTCAAGGGCTGGATGGCAGTCTTGCAAATGCCACGCCAGCAAAGGTGTTGGAGCAAACCGGATGGGCGCGGTCAGTGGGCGGGACGGGCCCGTACCTGGGCCTGCACGCTCGCTGTGGTGCGGGCCGCGAATCTGTGGATGCGGCAGTGGCCAATCTTGAAATCCACGAATTGCCTGCCGCGCGCGGTTGCACCTATGTGGTACCCAGCTCTGCCTTCGCGTTGGGCTTGAAACTGGGACAGGGCGCTCCCGAAGCCGATATGCGAGTGGCGCACAAACTTGGCGTGACCGACGCTGAAATCGCCAACCTCTGCAAGGCCGTGGTAGAAGCTTTGAAGAACGGTCCGCTCGACCCCGACGAGTTGCGCACGGCCACCGGCAAAGCGTCACGCAGCCTGGGCGAAGAAGGGAAGAAGAAAGGCGTCACCACCACGCTGCCGCTTGCCCTGGGGCAGCTCCAGGCGTACGGCGAAATTCGCCGCGTTCCCACCAACGGCCGGTTGGACCAGCAACGCTATCGCTATACTCTTTGGCGGCCGAATCCGCTTGCCA
Organism: uncultured Acidobacteriota bacterium; assembly: GCA_964438685.1. Lineage (GTDB taxonomy): Bacteria > Acidobacteriota > Terriglobia > UBA7540 > UBA7540 > Bog-366. Next base: position 1,250 of record CAYTMD010000317.1, on the reverse strand, counting down.
GCTTCAAGCTCCCTTTGGAAGAAGTTTACACGCAATTGGCGCGCTTCTTTTTTGATTGGATCGGACCCGCGACCGCAGCGGAGTTTCAGGCCTTTGCAGGCTTGGGCGTCAAAGCTGCCAAGGCCGCCATGGAGCCGCTGAAACTTCGCTCCCTTGAAGCGGACGACGAACGCCTGATGCTCCCGAATCGTCACGAAGAACTGCAAGCCTTTAAGGTCCCGAAAGATCCGCACTATGTGCTGGTCAGCAGCATCGACGGCATTCTGTTGCTACGCCGCGAGATTAAGAGCCTTCTGGCTGCCGAAGACCTGAACAAACCCGCCGTAGACGCCAAGGGGAAAAGGATGGAGATGGGCGGCATCATGGACTTGCCGAACCACGCTATTCTGGACCGCGGGCGCATTGTGGGATTGTGGGAATACGATCCCGAGAGCCAATCGATTGCCTGGACATCGTTCATACGTTCCAATGCGGATCTTGAGAAGGCTGTGCGCCGCACGGAGGATTACATTCGGGCCGATTTGGGAGACGCCCGATCGTTCAGCCTTGACAGCCCGAAGAGCCGAGTTCCAAGAATCCAGGCCCTGCGCAAAGCGGGGCACTGAGCAAGCGAGACAACCTATGAGCCGGCTTTGGATAGCATTGCGGTCTGTTGTTTTTGCCACGTTGTTCCTGATGGCGTGGGGTTCTATCGCCCTGTTTTGTCGCGGCCTCGACAAGTTCATTCCATTCCGGATTCCTGTCTGGTTGATGGTTCCGGGAAGGGTCTTGTTCGTGGCGGGCGCGGCACTAGCGGTCACAACGGTGGGGTTTTTCATTTTCGAAGGCCACGGCACCCCGGCGCTGTTTGATCCGCCGAAAAGGTTCGTTCCTCATGGCCCTTATCGACTGGTCCGCAATCCCATGTACATCGGCGGCGTTTCGATGCTGCTCGGATTGGGCCTTCGCCTCAGATCTGTTGCGATGGCTTTCTTCGCGCTGGTTGCCTTCCTTCTTATTCATACCTTCGTTGTATTCGCGGAAGAGCCCGGCCTGCGGAAAAGGTTCGGACAGGAGTACGAGGATTATTGCAATTCAGTGCCGCGTTGGATTCCCCGTTTTACCCAACGGCATCCTCCAAAATGACCTGGGGGAGAAGCTCCTGCACCTCTGCCAAATCCGCCACCTTGCTTCCCTCCAGCGCCACGGTTGCTGCGCTCGCGGCTACAGCCATGCGGAAAGCCTCGCGGAATGGAAGTTTTTCGACGGCG
>CAYTMD010000316.1:0-7526 GCA_964438685.1 uncultured Acidobacteriota bacterium | reverse complement strand
ATCATGCAGGAGGATCTGACTCCGGGCCAGCGCGAACTGCTGCTGCGCCGGCTTCAGGAGCACCTGACCGAGGGCAAAATCACCATTGTTTCCACGGCGCCGCAGTTTGGCCGCGCCTGCATCGCCTATGGTTCGGAGGAGGGATTGTTTGCCACCGGACACGCGGGTCGCGGGCCCGGAAAGAAGACCATGGTGCTCTCCCGCTACATTGGAGGTTGCGGCACGGGGCGCTGCTACTGCGCCATCCAGCCTAACGGCATCATCACGCCGTGTGTTTACATCGCTGACATCAAGGTCGGGGACATTCGCAAGAATAGCTTCCACGACATCTGGAACAACGAACTGTTTGATACCCTTTCTGACCGTGAAGATCGCGGTGACCACTGCGGTGTCTGCACCTATCGCTCCTACTGCGGTGGCTGCCGGGCGCGCGCGCTGGCTTATACCGGTGACATCCAGGCGGGAGATCCGGGCTGCATTTACAATCAACATGAGTGGCAGGAACTCTCCGCCTCGGAAGAACTGGATGAGGCTGGCGAAGACAATTTGCGGCTTGCCCCGGAAGTTGTCGCGAAGACGGCCGATCTGGTGCAAATTGCCGCCGCTGCCATGCGGAGCGGAGAAATGACGGCGATCACGGAAAGTGATAAAAGGGATATCAACGAGCTGGCGGCAAACCTGAAGAGAGATTCCTCGCGCCGCAATTAAGGCGGGTCGCGTCAACGTGACAACTGGTACTATAGCGGCGGCAGGAGACCGCTGCTCCAGAGAGCCGTTGTCATAGAATTGTGCGGAACTCTGTAAGGGACTCTGGCCGGCTTGGGAGGAATCCAGCTATGAATGAATCTACCAAAACCTCCTCTGGGGGGGATGGGGCTCATCGGGAATCGAAGCGGCCAGAGTCGCAGGCCACGCTTTCAGCTATCGGCGATGTGTCCGTTGCCGCCACCGAGGCAGTGGGCCAGGTGGCTGCCGCGCCGCGCCGGACGCGATGGCTTCCTATTATTGGCTTCCTGATATTGGCGCTTATTGTTGGCAGCTTCGCGGCGATTTACGCGCACAAATCTCCGCCTTGGGTACAAGTGTTTGTCGCGCCGCTGCCGCTCGTGCTGATCGCATTGTTGGCGTTCTGGCGGCGGCAAGTGTGGAAGTTCCGCGCGCTCGATTGGCGGTTCAAGGAGAAGATCCGGCAGGACGCTCTCAATTCGCTTGCCCACGCCACTTCGAATGGGCTGAATGCAATTCGTGCCAACCTTGCGGGATTCGGTGAGGCCAGCTCTCTTCCTTCCGCCGAGGAGCATATGAAGCAGGTAGATCAGGCCTTGGAGCGCATCGAATCAGCTCTTGAAAAGGTGCTTGGATAAGCTCAGCCTAAATCCGGGTCGGGTTCCAACGCGTGCTTCGGAAGCAGCGAGGGCAAAATCCGCGAAGGGTAGGGAAGGGTCGTTGTTATTAAAGGGCAGGCAACGTAGCGCAGACCTTTTTGCAGGTCCGCTGTTCTTCGTACCCGCTGCCATATTTTGAAAGGGCATTGTCGTTATCCGCACTTGCCTCACAATGACCATCACCAGGGTCCCCTCAACCACCTGCTGACGGAATCGAACCTCAACCACAGGAGAAGGCACAATGATCGAATCCACCCGGCGCAAATTTCTTCGTGATGCTGGATCGGGACTGGGATTAGCGGCCATGGTACGCTCCTCGCCGATTCTTGCGGGGACCACAAGCGCGGCTGAAACCGTGGTGGAGGATCAAACTTCCATCTCGCTTCACGAAGCGCCGGGCGCTGCGATTGACTTTCGATACTCTCCGCTTTCCTGGCAGACAATCTATTGCTTCCCGGATGACAAGTACAAGAGCCTGGTGGGCGAGCGTGGAGACTTGCGCTACTGGAACCCTGGGCGTCCTGCTGGCGCGCAGTATTTCCCGCAGATCGTGGAATTTTCGCTTCTGGGGATGGAACCCGATCAAGTAGGCACGCAGCGTCTGGAAGCTCCGGGCGTCCCCATTGTTCATACGCGGATTGACCGCCCTGACGCGTTTCTCCAGATCACAACCTTTGCCACCCGCCGCGCCAGCGAAGGGCGTGTTGACAACGTGATTCTGGAAATCGTCCCGCGAACGGCGGGCTCGCTGATGGTGGTTCCGCTGGTACTGGTGAAAACGAAGCGGGAAGCGAATTTGCAAACGGAGTCGGGAATTACGGTTCTGCGTCTCGATGATGAGAAATCGCCGCCGTTCTTCATTGTGGATACCCTGCTAATACCCAAGCAAGTGGGAGTATCGGTGCGCGAGTACCGCATGAAGGCCGCCATAATGTCTGAAGAAAAGCCCTTTCGGTGTTTCCTGCGATTCCCCCAAGAGGGACAAACGCTTGACAATCTATTAGAAGGCCTTACTAACCCTCATAAGGTTTTGGAGGAGGCGCGCGAGTACTGGCAGAACTGGCATCCTTTTGAGGACAAAGTGTCGGTCCAAATCCCCGGACCGCAGGGGGACTTTCTCGTCGCCAGCGCACGCAACATCCAGCAGGCGCGTGAGGAGAAATCGGGCAAATTGGCGTTTGAGGTTGGGCCCACCGTTTACCGAGTCCTGGCGGTGGTGGACGGCCACTTCATCCTGGAGGCTGCGCGCTACCTCGGCTACGACGATGCCGCGCAACAGGGACTCGAATCCACTTGGGCGCACCAGGAGGCGGCGGGAGGTATTTTCGCGGCGGCAGGTCATGCTCACTGGAAGGATACCGGCATTGCCATGTTCACGCTGGTGCGGCAGGCGGAACTTAGCCAGGACTGGACCTACTTCCGCGCCAAGCAGCCCGACATGGAACGGGCGGTAAAATTTCTCGCGGGCGTCCGCGACCGGGCCAAGAGCGATGGCAGCATCAATGGCCGCTACGGTTTGCTGGCCCCCGGCTATGGCGATGGCGGATTGCCCAACATCCATTCCGAGTTTACCAACACCGTGTGGGTGCTGGCGGGATTGAAGGCGCTTGTAGAGGCTTCCGACCATCTGGGCATGCCAGCTCCCGGCGGCGCCAGACAGCTTTACCAGGAATTGCGCGCCGCGTTCCAATCCGCCGCTCGGCAGGAGATGCGCCGCCATCCGGACGGATTTGATTACCTGCCGATGTTGGCAAAGGAAGATCCGCTTTGGAACGCGCCGGACGAATGGGACCGGCCCCGCCCTCAAACCGCGCAATGGGCGCTGTCTCACGCCATCTTTCCGGGGCTGGTATTCGGCAAGGACGACCCTATTGTGCAGGGCCACATCCGCCTGATGCAGTCCTGCACCCAGGAAGACATTCCCGCGGAGACCGGTTGGCTGCCTCATGGTGGACTCTGGCCTTACGACGGAGCCTTTGTGGCGCACGTTTACCTGTGGGCAGGGCTTACCGATTGGGCGCGGCGGACCTTCAACGGATTTCTGAATCACGCCTCGCCGCTCTATTGCTGGTGGGAGGAGCAGCCGGTGCGCGGCAGCCTGACCGCCGACTTGCACGGCGACATGCCGCACAATTGGGCCAGTGCGGAGGTGGTCCTTTACCTGCGCCACATGCTGGCACTGGAAGACGGGCGGGATCTGCGCTTGCTGGCGGGCATCGGGGATTTTGAACTGGCAGGCGGCAAACCCGTGAGCTGGCTTCAGTCTCCCACGCGCTTTGGAAGGATTGACGTGAGTCTTGAACCACTCGACGGCCACAAAGGCTGGCGCCTGCAATTTAAGCGAGGCACCGGACCCGCCCCGGCGAATGTCCAAATACCGGCGACGCTAGGAAGCCGTTGGCAATTCGCGAAAATCACCGGAGCAGAAGTTCGCCGGCAGGGAAGCGCCCTCTTAGTGACCCCCACCGCCACCGCATGGGAAGCGGAGTGGAAGGTGTGAGAATAACTACCACGCGCGCTGTAGTAGGGGCGGTTCGCGAACCGCCCTTGTTGCCCATCAAAGGGGCTGGCACAGACACTGCTGTTGGGTGTCAGCGATCCCGAAGGGACTCCGCTCAAGTTGAATTCAACGCATCCGACCCATGCCGAGAGTGGACACATCCTGCAAATAATAGCGGTGGTAGCCACGGCCAGTGCCGTCCTGACCGTGGGTTCTTCCGGCGGTGATCGAGTTACACTGTTCTCGCCTTGGACAAAGCAACTGCGGCAGCCTGCCCAGTTTAAATTGGCGACGTGCGACTGCCATTGGAGTATCGTGCGCTAGAAAAGCCCACGGTCAGGACGGCACTGACCGTGGCTACGTGCTCGTCATCCTCGCGGTCCTTATGGGCGTGGGAATATTCGGGGTCGCCATGTTCATGTGGTGGCCCTCCTGGGGGCTATGAAATGATGGGACGGATTGCAGAAGCGGGTCCGCGTCCCAGGGCCAGGATCGCCGGTGCCGTTTATTTGCTTTACTTTCTGACGGCAGTATCCGGCGAGGTCTTCGTTGGCCGGGGCCGGCTTGTTGTCTATGACGTCGTCAGCCTCATCGCGCACGCGTTCTACATCGCTGTAACGCTGCTCTTCTATTACATGTTTAAGCCGGTGAGCCGGAGCCTCTCTTTGCTCGCGGCGTTCTTCAGCCTCGTGGGATGCGCCAATGATGTTCTTAGCCTCTTTAATCTCGCTCCCTACAGATTCAGCAGCCTGGTATTTTTCGGGCCCTATTGCCTCCTGCTCGGCTACCTCATTTGCAGGTCGACCTTCCTGCCTCGAATTCTGGGCGTGCTGATGGCGTTTGCCGGTTTGGGTTGGCTGATGTTTTTGTCACCGCTCGCAAACCAACTGTCCAGCTACCTTAAGGTCCTCGGCTTCCTCGCGGAAGCATCGCTGATGCTGTGGCTCCTCGTGATGGGCGTGAATCTTCAACGATGGAAGGAGCAGGGCAGCACCGCGCGTTCGAACGGGACATCCAGAAGTTGAGACCGATGGGCGTGGTGGAGCTACCATGATCGTGCCGAGGAGAAAAGGGGTAGGAACATCTGAAAAAATGGGTTCTACCCATTCCAGCACTACGCATTTTCAATAAGCTACACGGTTGATAAGGGGTCCGAATTCAATCCTTTCACATGTTGCAGGTACCTTCTTCTTGTCAGGAACGATGCGATAGAGGAGGGAAAGGGGTCAGGCGCCCCGGATAAGGTACCTGCACCTTTCGCTCCTGACACCTTTCGCTCCAACCTTTCACTCCTTGCCATTGGGATACCGTCCGTCAAAAGGGCCCACCATCGGAAAATCACTGACCCGCCAAGCCCTGCAAGGGCGTAATCTAATAGCCGGGGGCAACGCCCCCGGAAAGCGTGCGCACAACATTATCCGACCCTGAAGGGGTCGAATCCCGGTGCCGGCAGGATGCCAGCGCTACGGCTTGAGGCCGGTAGGATGGCGGCACCAGGGGTCGTAACGCTGGCTTCCAGCCGGCACCGGGACAAATCCGGCAAGATGCCGGCGCTACGGCTTGAGGCCGACAGGATGGCGGCACCAGGGGTCGTAACGCTGGCTTCCAGCCGGCACCGGGGCAAAGCCGGCAAGATGCCGGCGCTACGGCTTGAGGCCGACAGGATGGCGGCACCAGGGGTCGTAACGCTGGCTTCCAGCCGGCACCGGGGCAAAGCCGGCAAGATGCCGGCGCTACGGCTTGAGGCCGGTAGGATGGCGGCACCAGGGGTCATAACGCTGGCTTCCAGCCGGCACCAGGACAAAGCCGGCAAGATGCCGGCGCTACGGCTTGCCCCACCCGGCCGATCCGAACCTTTGGTATACTCGCGGTTAAGGCTCCGCAACAGAAATTCCTTCAATGACGGCATAATTCGCGATATAGTCCGCCGCATCGTTGATACGGCGCAGCCGGACAAAGTGATTTTGTTCGGCAGTCAAGCGCGAGGTGAGGCCCGACCGAGCAGCGACTTTGACGTGCTGGTGATCAAGCCGTCCCATGAGCCGCGATACCGCCGCTCCATTCCCCTTTACGTTGCCTTGGCCGACCTGCCGGTGGAGGTCGAAGTGATGGTCTACACGCCGGACGAGGTGGATGAGTGGAGCCAAGTTCCCCAGGCATTTGTAACCACCGCCGTGCGAGAGGGGACGACGATTTATGAAAGACGCGGCTGAGCTTTGCCGTTAAGGGCCTGCCATGCGGCAAGAGAGTCCATGTAGTCTCTCCAGCGGACAATTTTGCGGTTCTTTATGGTGACGATGGAGACAAACCGGTTGTCATAGGCGGCGCCGGTTCTCACAGCCTTGCCGTGAACTTGGTATTCCAGAACAACCACGCCATTTTCCTTGTCATGATGAACGGCAAGCTTATCGGCTTTGTGAACCTTGATGCTGTCGCCATAGCCGGAATACGCGGCTACCAAATTTTCCCGCCCGCGAATCTCCTCCGGCCAACCAGGGAAGCGGTAGAGAAACTCAAATTCGGCATCGTCAGCGATAGTGTCGAAGTAATGATCGCCGTCGACCAGGCCTTCTATTCCTGTCATCACCACTTCAAAGAATGGATTGAGTGCTTCGTGTTGAGGGTATTTAGCGTTTGGCATGGACTGGCTCCTTCCTTTACTTACTTTTCTTATGTTACCCACTGATCTACGGTCGATTATATATCGGTCGGGGCTGGCGCAGGGCGAGCGCAGCCCCTGCGTTTCGAAAATGATCAAGGCAGTAGGGGTCGAAATGACGTGCGTCGATGAGCACACTGAAAGTATCCGCGCACGCGCCGAGGATCGCGAGTCGCATGACTGCGCTCGCCATGCGCCAGCCCGCCGCGCCCGAGCCCTGTAAGGGGCGAAAGAAATCGCGATTAGAATTAGCCGGAGAGGCGTTTTCTTCATCGGTTGAACCCATGGATGTGAGATCACCGTAGCAATGGATTCTTTCGCCCCTCTGGGGCTGGGGTATTATGGGGCGACCTCTACACCCATAGCTCACGCTATGGGCTACGATCTTTCGCCCGCTTTGCGGGCTGTGGTGGGCGCTTCCCGAAGCGTCCTCATCGGCCGTTACACGCGCGTTCGATTTGTTTTGTGTCCTTTGCCCTTTGGGGAAGGCAATGAGACCAGCTCAATTTTGGATCCTCATCCCTCGCCCCTTTGGGGGAGAGGGTGGACCGCAACCGGCGTTTTCATCAGTCCGTCAGCCGACGGAGACGGGTGAGGGGGTCAAAAACTCTGGGGCCTACTGGCAGCAGGTAGCGCAGAGGTAGCCGCATTTGGGCTTCCTCTGCGGTTCTTAACATGGAAACATCAACCATGATATTAACTTCCAAACATGAAACCTCATGGGCGGACGAAGAGCCGCAGACGAACGCAAAGAACGCGTACGTCTGCGCTACCAGCTCCCCGGCAAGGCCGAGGGATCTCACTGCGGATTAGGAGAAACCATGAAAAAGCACGGCCATGATTCCATAAGTGCATCGCGAAGGAACTTCCTCAAAACCGGGTCTGGCGCCACCGCAGGCTTGATCGCATCCTTAAGCGAGCAGGCCGTAGCGAAGCAGGAAACCGCATCGGGTGAAAGCTCGACCAGGCATCTCCAGCCCCC
>CAYTMD010000315.1:0-7546 GCA_964438685.1 uncultured Acidobacteriota bacterium | reverse complement strand
CCCGTTCCAGCGCCTGGGTAATGTAAGCGTGGCCGTCGGCCTTCTCGCCTTGAATGGCAAAGAAGAGTGTTCCGCGGCCAACCTCACGTGAGTTATAAGCCAGAGAAGTAATTTCTGCCGTTGCGTCTGCACCCTCGCGCAGAACCGGCAATTCCCGAAGTAGTTCACCAAGCGTCATTGTCTATCCAAACTATCCGGTGATCGGGAGTTCGGGAGATCGGATGAACAGTTTCATCTGACTTGGCTCTTTGCTCAACCGATCACCCGGTCACCGGATCACCCGATTACCTTCTCATTCGCACCCAAATCTTAGTTCCGGAAGGTACTTTCTGGCCTGCGACCGGATTCTGTTCCACCGCCAGGCCGCTGCCCACCACATTGAGGTCAAGACCCAATTTTTCACATAGCTCAGCCACATGGCGCGCCGCTGACCCGGTAAAATCCGGGACGGTCACCAGGGGGCCATCTCCCAAAACCACGGTGCTGGTTGCAACGCCCCCATCAGGGGCGCCCGGCTGCGCGGGGCCATCCGGCGCGAGCCGGCTGGAAAAAGATGCCGGATGAACGGGGGATGTGGCAGTTCCGAATGATCCTCGATCCGTAGGAAGGAATCCCATGAAGACGTCCTGTTTCTGGTCGGGAATCTTCGTGGGCTTGGGGGTAATAACACGAGGCCACCGGGAGGGATTATCTTGAGGAATATTCAGATAACCAAGAGTCTGCTCTGCGATGGATCGGAATACCGGAGCTGCCACTTCTGCCCCGTAGTAAGCTCCCACCGGGGAATCGATGACTACCAGAATAGTCACGGCCGGATTTGTGGCGGGAGCAAAGCCGATAAACGAACCAATGTGAAGCGAGTGATTGTAAGAACCGTTCGCATCGATCTTTTGCGCGGTGCCGGTCTTGCCGGCGGAGGAATATCCACCCAACTGCGCACCCTTGCCGCTGCCGTGGTCAACCACCGCGGAAAGAATCTGGCGCATCGTCGCGGAGGTGTGCTCGCTAAGTGCGCGATGGCCCGCGGCCGGGGGCAAGGCATCATGGTTCGAGCCCAGGAAAACATCGTGAACAATGTGGGGTTCAAAGAGTATTCCACCGTTGGCGATGGCTGAATACATTGTCACCATCTGCAAGGGGGTCACGGCAGCTTCCTGCCCAATAGACATCTCGCCAATGGAGATCCCCGACCATCGGTTGGGTGGTTGGAGCAAACCACGCTCCTCGCCAGGCAGGTCCACTCCGGTTTTGGCGCCGATGCCGAAGGCGCGGATGTAACGATAGAGACGTTCATCGCCCAGCCGCAGTCCCAGCTTGATGGCGCCCACATCGCTGGATTCGGCCACCATATCAGTGACACTCAGAACGTAGTGCGGCTCGGCATCGTGAATCGTGTGGCCCGCCAATACGATTTTGCCGCCCTGGCAGTCGATCATTTCCTCCGGGGTGGTCAGCTTCTCTTCCAGCGCGGCGGCCACCGGGATCAGCTTGAATGTCGAGCCGGGCATGTAAACCCATCCCACGGCGCGATTCAAACGCGCGGCGGCAGAGCTGGCATTAAAATCGTTCGGATTGAAGGTGGGTTGACTGGCAACCGCCAGGATTTCACCCGTGTTGGGATTCTGCACAATCGCCACGCCGCCAGCGGCATGAGAGGCCTCGACTTGCGCCGCCAGGGCCTTCTCCGCGATGTACTGGATTTTCTCGTCCAGCGTTAGCACCACATTCTTGCCGGGGATTCCCGCCCACTCGGTGCTATGAAAAGCATGACGGCGGGCGTCGGAAGCCAGAAGCACGCGGCCGGGTTTGCCCTTAATAGCTTCGTCCAGGCCGTATTCAATCCCCCCCAGGCCCTTATCATCCATGCCGACGTAGCCGATCGCTTGCGCCGCCAAATCCCCTTTGGGATAGAAGCGCTTGGTCTCCTGCTGAAAATAGATTCCCTTCAGATTCATATCACGCACGCGGGTTGCTTCTTCCGGCGTGACGCGGCGCTTGATCCAGCAGAAGGAATGCGCCGCCTGAAAGCGGTTGCCCAGATCTTCCGCATCCATCCCCAGGACGGGAGCAATCAGGGACGCCACCATCCGGGCATCGGTGAACTCGCTGGGAACCGCATAGACCGAATCCACGGCCAGGCTCATGGCCAACGGCTTCATCTGCCGGTCATAGATGACGCCCCGCTGGGGGGCCACCTCAACAGTGCGCTGCTGTTGGCGCTGGGCGCGATTCAGGAGTTCCACGTATTGGATGACTTGTAAGAAGTAAAGGCGGGCGGCTATGCAGCCAAACCAAAGAAAGCAAAGCACCCCGACGATCAATCGCCGCCTCTCCAGGCGAGACCGATCGGGCTTCGCCGTGCGAGAATCAGGCTTACGTCGGCCCATCGTGGCTATGGCTCGTGTGGAGTATCTCCGCTACCCGCGGAGAAGTTGCGTGCAAGCTCCGGACTTTCCGGGGCGATTGATGCAGGATCAGCCCCACCCACCCGAATCAACTGTTGCGGGTTGGGAGGAACCATCCCAAGCTGGGTGCGCGCCAGCGTGTCGATCCTTTTGGGATCGGCGAGGGATGCCTGCTCCAGCCGAAACCGGTGGTTCTGCTCTTCCAAAATGGTGCGCTCGGCCTTGAATTGCTCGACCTGATAGCCGGTCCGTACGCACTGAAAATGCTGCCATGCGAACATGAGCACAAACAGAAAAACCAGGACGCTTAGTCCCAGAAGACTGAGGAATTCACGGCGACGCTCCACGTCAACTTCCCGCACCAGCCGGGAATTATCGATGTGCTTCACAAAGTAGAATTCCGGGAAAGTCGCCCGACCCGCGGCCGGGGAGCTTCTCAGACGCCTTCTGGCCTTCGGAAATGGAATCGCTGCTGTTGCCATTTGAGTACCGGGACTCGGGACACGGGTTTCGGGACGCGGGAAAAACAACCGCCGGGCCCCGTCCCCTATTCCCTATTCCCTGTTCCCTGTTTTTCTGCCGCCCGCAACTTGGCGCTGCGTGCGCGCGGATTCATTTGCACTTCTGTGTCGCCCGGACGGACGCATTTGCGCGTCAGAATGCTCGCCCAGCCTTCGCCCTGCCACCGCCGGAAAGCCTGCTTGACCCTGCGGTCTTCCAGCGAGTGAAAACTCAGGATCACGACCCGCCCCCCGGGCCGGAGGACCGTCAGAACCCTGTCAAGAAACTGATCGAGATTATCCAGTTCCGCGTTTACTGCTAGCCGCAAGGCCATAAAGCTGCGCGTTGCCGGATGAATTTGGTGGAGGCCCGCCCGGGAGGGGATCGCTCGCGTCACCACCTGCGCCAGTTCGGTGGTAATTCGATACGGACGGGCCTTCACAATGGCTCGCGCTATTCGGCGCGAGTGGCGCTCTTCCCCCAACTTGTAAAAAATATCTGCCAGTTCCCGCTCATCGGCGTAGTTCACCAGGTCGGCCGCGGTCGTTTCCGAGCCCGGGTCCATTCGCATGTCAAGAGGACCCGGCGAATTAAAACTGAACCCGCGCGCCGCATCATCAATCTGCATGGAACTCAAACCGAGATCGGCCAAAACTCCATCCACAGGCGGCAACCCGCTGGCGGCGTGTAGTTCGTCGATTTGGGCAAAATTCCCGTGCTGCATCATCAGTTTCCCGCCAAAACCCGCCAGCTTTTCTCCCGCAATCTCCAGCGCCCGGGGATCGCGATCAACGGCCAGTAGCCGGCCGCTTCCCAGAAGCTTCAAAATCTCTTGCGAGTGCCCGCCGGCTCCCAGCGTCGCGTCGATGTAAGTTCCTTCCGGCCGGACACCAAGAAAATCGATCGCTTCGCGTACGAGCACGGGAACATGGAAAGGCCGCGAAGGTTCGGCCGCACCCGGTAGTTCTGTATTCCCGCTTTGCTCGTCATCCATCACCGTTAGTCAAACCAAAAGCCGGGAGCGTCAAATATGGAAGCCGTCCAACGTGTTCATGTCCTCATCGGGGAACGGCTCGGACATCGGCCCGCGGAGGCGGTCCATGCTCCCAACTTCCAGGCGCTCCTCGTGTCCCATCACGGCCACTTCCCCCTGCATCCCCGCCGACTCCCGCAGCAGCGCGGGAATCAAAACCCGGCCCTGCGCGTCGGCTCGCGCCATTTGCCCCCAATAGTTGGTGCGATCCAAAAAGTGCTTCTTGGCCTTGTTCATCGAAGGCAACGGGGCCAACCTCTCTTCGACTTTGACCCATTCGGGAAGCGGGTAGATCCAGACCGATTTTCCGTCCAGGCTGGTCACAAAGAACTCAACCTCCTGGCCATATGCTTTATCGAGATCAGCCTTGAAGGCCGTCGGGATCTTTAGCCGACCCTTTTCGTCCACAGTCGCTGTGATATTCCCGCGAAGCATAGGACCCGCTCCAAATCCCCTTCTGACCTCAAAATCCGCTGAAATCTATCCAGATTCCCACTTCTACCCACTTATAACCACCGACTTTAAAGCCGTCCGCACACCTTGTCAAGGGTTTTTTTAATTATTTTTAACGACTTGCGGGTTTTCCAAGAGCGCACTGTCCTTTGTGGTCATTTTCAAATATTCTACCACAATTTGGGGGTGAGGTAGCATCATAGGTGCCCATGCTTCGGCAATTTTGACGTTTTGCTCAGTGGATAAATTCATTTCATCCAGACCCCTCACCCGCCATCACCCCTCAGGTGCCCTCTCCCCATGGATGTGGGTGGGAGGGTCGCCTGGCAACCGATTGCCACTTAATGCTCTGGATCCGGTTAAGTAAACAGTATTGGGGCGAGCGTCCAGGTTCTTCTCACTTCCCCGGACGTTGCTCAATTGCGCGGCGTTCTTCACCCGTGATAAGGTTCCGCACCATTGAAATGGTCGGGGCACATTACCGAAGGGGGAGGCGGAAAACCATGTCAAGACAAATCACTAGACGAACCGCTTGCAAACTCATTGCGGGAACGCTTCCAGCGTTGAAGCTCGGGGCGGCGCAGCACGAATCATCACCGGGCATTGAAGTTGAACTCGGGCCGTTCGCAGGAACGCGCGCATCGCTGGGCAAGTATGAAATCCCGGAATGGTTTCGCGACGCCAAGTTCGGTATCTGGGCGCATTGGGGTCCGCAATCGGCAATTGAGTACGGTGATTGGTATGCCCGGAATATGTACATTGAAGGCTCACCACAAAACATTTATCATTGCGAAACCTACGGGCACCCTTCCAAGTTCGGCTACAAGGACACCATCCCTCAATGGAAAGCAGAGCTGTTCGACCCCGACTATCTCATCGGCTTGTACAAGAAGGCGGGCGCGAAATATTTTATGAGCATGGGCGTGCATCACGATAATTTTGATATGTGGAATTCCACCTATCAATCATGGAATGCCGCCAACAAAGGGCCAAAGAAGGACATTGTGGGAATGTGGGCGCAGGCAACGCGTGATGCGGGGCTCAGATTTGCCGTCAGCGAACATTTGTGGATCACTTACAAGTGGTTTTCGGTAAGTCACGGCCATGATGTAACGGGGCTCTATGCCGGCGTGCCTTATGATGGCGCCGACCCCGCCAACGCCAGCTTGTATGTCGATACCGACCAGATCTGGAAAAAGGAAGTGGAGTGGGATGAAACCGGCATCCCCTTGTGGTGGCGGCGCCACTGGTATATGCGAATCAAGGACCTGGTCGACAAGTATCAACCGGATCTGCTCTACACCGACGGTCCCCTTCCCTTCGAGGAATACGGACTGAGCCTCATCGCCCATCTCTATAATTTGAGTGCAAAGAAGAGTGGCGGGAAAACCGAAGCCGTGTATACCAGCAAGCGCGCCGAAGACGCCGAGGAAGGGATCTCGGTGCTCGACGTGGAGCGCGGCATCGTGAACGACATCTGGCCTCGTCCCTGGCAAACGGATACCTGCATCGGCCAGTGGCATTACAAGCGCGGCCAGGAATATAAGACCCCCAAAACCGTCATCGACATGCTGGTGGACATCGTCAGCCGCAACGGCAACCTGATGCTGAATTTTCCGCTGCCCGCGCGCGGGACATTGGATCTGGAGGAATTGAACGTCCTCGCGGAAATCACCAAATGGATGAGTATCAATAGCGAGGCCATCTACCGCTCGCGGCCGTGGAAGATTTACGGCGAAGGCCCGGCGACGGACACAACTGCAAATCTAAGCGCATCTTCGGAAGGCAAGTTCAACGAAAGTAAACGGAAAGAACTGACGGCGGCGGATGTTCGCTTCACCACCAATGGCGACACCCTTTATGCCTTCGTGATGGGATGGCCTGACTATCAATCGGTCATTCGACCGCTGGCCACCAACACGGAACTGCGCGTCGGCAAAATCCAGAATGTCGAACTCCTGGGCTTCGACGGCAAACTTGATTGGTCGCAGGACAAAACAGGTTTGAAGGTGATGATGCCCGCGCAAAAGCCCTGCGACTACGCCATCGTGTTCAAAGTGACGGGGGCCATCGGGGGATAATTCAGCTCCTTCTCACCGCTGAGGCGCGCAGGCGCAGAGATTTGAGAGCAGAAGACCTTTGCGCAGCGGTTGGCAAATCCGAGACTTGCATGTCTTCCCGCAAGCCCTTTCGATAAGAACTAATCCGCTTATCGAGAAATCACCATTTGCGCTTCTCTCCTGTTACAATATCGCCCGTTCGCAGTGGGCCTATCCAGCGGCGCACTGTTTGACGAAATTCGAAGGGAGAAATTCATGGCTCGGATTTGCCGTTTCCTCGTCCTCATTTTGACTATGGTTGCACCGTTGGCGGTTGCCGCGGACATGCCGGAAGGCCGCCTGATGCGGTTTGCCGACATTTACAAAGACAAGATCGTGTTCAGTTCCGGCGGCGACCTTTGGCTGGTGGCATCTTCCGGAGGCGTGGCGCGGCGCATCACCACAGATCCCGGGCTGGAACTCTTCCCCAAGTTTTCGCCTGACGGGAAGTGGATTGCCTTCACGGGTCAATACGACGGCAACTTCAATGTCTACGTAATGCCCGCGGAGGGTGGCGAGCCCAAGCAACTGACCTTCGAACCCGATGTTACCTCGGTGCCGGAACGCATGGGGCCGAACAACCAGGTCATCAACTGGATGCCCGACGGCCAGCATATTCTCTTCCTTTCGCGCCGCGACACGTTTAACGACTGGTTTGGGCGGCTGTTCACCGTCAGCATTGACGGTGGCCTGCCGGCGCGCCTTCCCATCGACAAGGGAGGCCTCACCTCGTTTTCGCCCGCTGGCAACAAGATCGCGTATAACCGCATCTTCCGCAATTTTCGCACCTGGAAGCGTTATACCGGCGGCATGGCCCAGGACATTGCCATCTATGACTTCCAGAACAAGACGTATGAGCGCATCACCGATTATCCGGGTACTGACACCTACCCCATGTGGCATGGTGATACGATCTATTTCGGCTCTGACCGCGGTCCCGAGCATCGCATTAACATCTACAGCTACAGCCTGAAAACCAAACAGACCAAGCAACTCACCGACTTCAAGGACTACGACGTGGACTGGCCCAGCCTGGGGCCTGACGCCATCGTGTT
>CAYTMD010000314.1:0-7546 GCA_964438685.1 uncultured Acidobacteriota bacterium | reverse complement strand
GCTTTGGCCGAAGTCCTGGATGACTTTCTGGTTATCCAGTTTCTGCACGAACCAAACGTATTCATATTCCTGCCAGGGTTTCACTCCATTGCGATGCGTGCCGGTATCCTCCATATAGGCAAAGACGCTTCCATCGGCGGTGGAAAGATCGGTTCCCATTTTCTGCGCGAGTTGGACGACCGCTTCCGGTGGCTTCTGCGTTTTGGGGCCATTACTGATCCAGATAACGCCCGGCTTGTTGGTAAAGGGGCTCCAGGCAGGGAAAGGTTTCTTATCGGTTTTGTAGTTCACCTGATACACCACCATCAGATCCTTGCTTCCGTCAAAAACATCGCCCGATTGCTTCAAGACCATCTTCGTCTCACCGTTAGACATCCCCACGCTGCCTTCAATCTTGAACAGCCGTTCTTCCGGGCCATGCTCCAGTCCTTTGTAGTTGAACTGCACCTGGGTGACACCTGGGACCATGGGCACGCCCATGGGCATGTTGGGGCCCACCGGCAGAGATTCTATGGCTGAGGCGCCCACCTGCGCGGAGGCCTCACCCAGGGTTCCCGGCCCCACGGACGTGCACCCTGCGCGCTTCTTCTCCTCTTCCTCCTTCTTGTCGTCCTCGCCCATCTTCTCCACCATGTCCTTACCGGCTTCCTTCAGCTTCTCCTTTTCGATGTTCATGAAGGCATTCAGCGCCCAGTCGTCGGCATGGGCCAGGAAATGCTCCCATTCGTGACCCATTTGCTTCACCGCTTCCTGATCCACCACTTTTGCGGCCTGGTGCGCCGCATTCTCCTGGGCCAGCGCGGTCGCTTCCCCAGCGAGCTTGTAAGCTTCCCCGATCTCTTTGCTGAATTGCCAGAATTCGGGAAGCTTGGCCAGGACATTGATTCCCCAGTTCGTGTACTTAACCAGATTGGCAACTCCGCAGAGGTTGGGATCGAGATCGTAGGCAATAACGCCGC
This sequence comes from uncultured Acidobacteriota bacterium, assembly GCA_964438685.1. Taxonomy (GTDB): domain Bacteria; phylum Acidobacteriota; class Terriglobia; order UBA7540; family UBA7540; genus Bog-366. The sequence goes on along the minus strand of CAYTMD010000314.1, from coordinate 6,587 downwards.
CGCCCTTGATAACGCCCTGACTGTTCACCCCAAGGGAGAAAAGCGCGGCATGTTTCACCGACACGCTCATCATGTTGTTGCGGCGAAAACGCACTTCGTAGCTGGCTCCCCAGCCTTGCCACAGACCCGCCACCTTGGATAGGGTTCCGGAATCAGGCAGGGCGCCGGGGCCTGGATTGGGATTGGGAGCGGGGCCAGGACCGGGTCCGTTACCCGTACCATGGCCGGTACCCGTACCCGTTCCAGTACCCGTGCCAGGCCCAGTACCGGGGCCAAGACCAGTGCCGGGACCCGTACCGGGACCGGTTCCAGGAGGGGTTCCAGGACCCGGGCCTTCTCCCTTGCTGCCGCTTCCCGGATTGGGAGCCGACCAGGTGGACGTTCCCGCTCCCTCGGAGAAAACTTTGAAGGGAAGGATCAAAGTTGTTCCCGTAAGCGTGTAGGGCCGGTCGGTAACACTGATATCGAGTTGAGGCAGAGAAATACTGATGAGTCCTCTTGCAACCTTATAAGTGCCATTGTCGGTGAAATTCTCATCGGGCTTGACGGCATTGAAAACGGCGGTGCCGCGGTTGCTGAATGTCAGCGTCACGGTGCTGCCCTTGCCCACCTTTCCGCCATCGGAATCACTCACAAAGGAATAAGAGCCGGAAGGTGAGGAAATCTGGGCAAGACCGGGCGCGGCTCCCCAGGATAAAGCTATCAATAGGCACAACCCCAAAACACGGGCTTTAATGGCAGGGCAACAAGGTGGGCGGTTCAAGAGTGACCTCCTGCGGGTCCAAGGCCGGCGAGACCTATGGGTGAGAGAAATATCAGTAATCGAAATCTGAAGACGTCCAGAGCGAGGAACAAGCGACGTATAGGGCTGCACCTTTGGATTGGCAATTGATAGTTAGGCCAAAAGCGGGTGGCACATCGCGGCGTTTCACAGCCAGCCGTTGATGTGCATGACCACCGCAGTCATGGCCACCATCAGGAAGGTGCCCACCAGAATCATACTCAACGCGGTGCGTCGCACATTCTTCTCCAGCGCTCCTTCCGCCCTGTCAGAAATTACAAAAGTGGATTCATTCGTTCCCTTCTGGATCAGGTTGCGATCGTGCTCGTCTTTGGGGGTCGGGTTCTCTACGCACGTCCCCAGGATGTTGCATTGCCGGTCCGCAATCAAGCACTCCTCGGTGAAACGGAGCCTCTGGCCGCTAAAGTCCTTGCTGAGTTGTCCGCCGCCGGACATTCCCAGGAGCACCTTGTCGGCTGTCTTGGCGGCTGAGTCCGGCATGGCATTGACCGCCGTATTGAGCGTCGCCCGCGCCGTCTGCGCGGCTTCCGAGACCCGCTGCATATAGTCGAGGAGCTCCGGGTTCGAGGGGCCGGGCACGCCCAGGGTCGGATCCACGAGGCGCTTACCGCCGGCTCCGGGCCCGGTCTCCGCCTGGAAGGTGCGGGTTACGTAGAAATCCGCATTGTTCGGAATGACCGTGACTTTGCCGGTCCCATCGTCGAGAGAGAACACCCGGGCATCAGCTTCCGTCCGGATCGTCTTCCATTCCTTACTGTCGTCCTTGACCTTCGTGGTCCACAGTTCCACCCACGCCTTGTAGTAGTAGCAAGGAATGCGGGTCAGTGGGCTGGTCAAGCAGTTCTCACCTGTGGGTCTGCCGTTCAAATGGACCAGGCCCATGGGGATGCTGCGGACCGATGCCCTCGGGGTATCCGCAAGGAGCCGGTATTCGCGGTACTTCCTGAAGCCAAGCCAAAATAAGAAGCCACCAACGAGGAAGAAAAAGAAGAAAAACAAGGTGCTCATTTCCATTCTCCTTTCGCCGTGCTCAATGGACAGGGGCTTACTGTCCGGTGCAAGTTATGTTGTAGTTCACCCGACCAGAGCTGACGTTCAGTGGCCCGTGTTGGCCCTGCGCATCTTCCATGATGGCAATGAACGACGCCGCGGGTACGCGGGGAGTCGCGGTGATTGTCCCATCCGTTGTGACGGTCTGCGTGCCGGCGGCGCTGAAGCTCACGGACCCCTCGGGTGAGCGGCTCACCGACCCCGCAAGAAATCGATACCACACGATACCCGGCCCATTGGTGGTGATTTCGGCCACCAATTTCATTTGGTGGGGGCACGGACCTTGATAATGGTCAGGAACCAGGTGCAGGCGGGCGTCCACAACACGACTCGTCGCGTTGGGGGATGTTGCCCCAATGTGCGGGCTGCGCGGCGGGGGAGGGTTGACTTGCGAACTCGCCATGCCCGAGGTCCGCACCGTGGCTTCTCCGTGGGTTTCATTTGTTCCCACGTTGGCCGAGCCACTCCCTTTTGCTTCCACCTGGACCTCAGAGTGCGCGCTGAACCCGGTACTGGTCATCTCTCCCTGGGCCTGTGTCTCACAGTTTGAAGGCATAGTGAAATAGGACTCGAGGGGCGGGGTGAAGCTCACCTGCTTCACTTCCAGCATCTTGATGGGTTTGCCGTCCGGCGGAGTCATTTCCACCTTCACAATGAACTTACCCTTTTCCGCGATCCAGACTCTCGCTGTAGGCTGTCCCGGCGGTCCGGAAACCTTTGCAACCCTGGCGGGTATGCCATTGATGACCTCTGGCTTGGCCACGTCGGGGTTCAACTTGCCGAAGTCAGACGACGCGGAGGCGGCAATCGGATCGTAGTTCGGCATCTCCGCCGATACGTAGCTCATCCACGAGCAGGTGCCGAGCGTCACATTGCGCATATACACTTTATGCGTCTGGAGGTCGAACAGGTTGATCGAATGAATGCCTTTAGGGTTGGCTTCCCAGGGAGCGATGGCCGTATCGATTAGCTCCTTGGGACCATTGCGAAAAATCTTCAGGGTTGATTCCTTGCCGGTAAACATACTCTCCACGGTCCCCATGCCAACCGCGGTTACCGAATACGCTTGTGGCTGCGGAGACTGGCCAGGAAGACGGGGAATGGTGACTGCGGATAAGAAAATGAGTACAAGAAATGCCGGTAGAGAATACCGTGCCATTAGTTTGATCTCCTTGGAGTGAGACTACGGTGAAGCAGGCAGGAACCCGTAATTTCCCTTAGGGAAATCCTGCGTGGCCGACAACATACGCCTGACTGCCTCTGAACGCAATGCTATTCCGCGCGAGCAATAGCGTAGGAAAGTCAACGCACCCTTCCGCCCCGTTTTAAGGGGGGCTGCCGCACCTGTTGTCTTCCGGCACGCGGTTCCGCATTGGCAAAAAGGCTTTGCAAAAGCGCCTGATTGTGCGATAAATCTTGCGCCTCTTCTTTGAGGCTCTGCCCGGTGGTGGCCGCAGTGCACTTCTCCTCTACTTCGTCGACCCCGGTTGAATTAACCTGAAACGCAAGGCGTTGGTAAACAGCTCTGGCCCTCGCCTCGGATCCTCACGCAGCCGGCAGTCTTTGAATTCGCAGGGATCTTCTTGTACTTGGTCTCTCACTTCATCCATCGGATCTTTCAGCGCCCAGGCGGCTTAGCCCTCCGCGGCACTACTGTGGTATGCCTGGCCCTGGGACTCAGCTTCCTTGCTGCTCCGCTCGACCTTCAGTCGGCGAACCCGCTCCTGAAGCGATATGAGTATTCTCTCCCCCGCATGGGGACGATCTTTCGCATCGAAATGTACTCCGCTGACAGCGCCCAGGCTTCCAAGGCGGCGGAGGCGGCCTTCGCGCGCGCCGAGGAACTCGAACAGATCATGAGCGACTACCGCGCTGACAGTGAATTATCGCTCTTGTCGCGCGAGGGCGTAACAGCGCCGTTCCCGGTGAGCAACGATCTTTACGACGTGCTGGCGAAATCCCAATGGACGTCGGAGCTCTCCCGTGGGGCGTTTGATGTCAGCATCGGCCCCCTGGTGGTATTGTGGCGGGGTGCCCGGAAAGCCCGGCGTCTGCCCGATGCCGGGGAAATAAGCAAGGCCAAGGCGCTGGTGGATTATCGCAACATTGAAATGGACGCAATTCACCACACGGTTTACTTGAAGCGCGCCGGCATGAGGCTGGATCTTGGCGCCATCGGCAAAGGTTATGCCGCGGACCAGATGCTGGCGGTCTTGCAAGCACAGGGAATCCGCCGCGCCATGGTGGTGGCTGGAGGTGAGGTGGTGGTGGGTGACCCTCCGCCGGGACAATCTGGTTGGGAAGTCAGTCTTGACACTGCCGCCACCGCTGCGGGAAGTCAACCTTGCACGGTGATGCTGCATAATGCTGCCGTTTCCACCTCCGGAGACGAGCATCAGTTTTTGGAACTTAATGGACATCGTTATTCTCACGTCATTAACGCCTTAACGGGCTGGCCGCTGGAAGGCGAGAACAGTACCACCGTTTTGGCGAGGGATTCGACTACGGCTGACGCGCTCGCCACGGCGTTTTCCTTAATGCCCGTGGCGGATGGAATCCGGGTTGCTGAATCACTTCCCGGCGTGTCAGCTTTATGGGTTCAAAGGGTAGGAGGAGTCTGGAAGACCTACACCTCACGCGGGTTCCCCACTTCATGCGGCAGTTTGCAAAAAGGGGGCAAATAGCACAGGGATGTTTTGTCTATGATGTCGGGCCTAAAAAATGTCGGTTTAAAGCACAAAAGTCTGTTAATCCTCGTGGTAGGTATTGCCATTGGTGTTGCCGTCCTATTGTCGGGCAAGGCTGGCGTGGACGCTACGTCGGGTGACAAGTTCTGCGATCAGGCCTGCCACGCCCACCCGGACGCCACGCAGACCTGGATTCGTTCACCGCATTACAGCAACAAGAGCGGCGTGGTGGTCCATTGCATCGATTGCCACCTCCCCGGCGGTGGGGCTGAGTATTACACCGAAAAAGCGCGCCTCGGCGGGCAGGATATTTACGGCAAGCTTTTCAAGGATCTCACCAAGATCAACTGGCAATCCCTGCAGACGCTGAACCAGGCCCGCACATTTACTTACGATAGTGCGTGCATCCGCTGCCATGCCAACCTCTTCAGCGCCGGGCTTTCCAAAAAGGGCGCCGATGCCCACTTGCACTACCAGCGCTCCAAGGACAAGATGCGGTGCATCAACTGCCACCTGCACACGGGGCACTTCCGCGGCAAACAAGCGGAAGAGGTCCAGGATGAGGGCGTCGCCCAGGAACAGGAACTCGACAAGGCGTTCCCGGCCAGTCCGAACGCCTTCCAGAGCTATACCGAATTGATCCCGGGCTCAACCGTGAAATTCCGCATGGTGGCCGTGCCTGGAGGCTCGTTCAAGATGGGAAGTCCCGAGTCGGAATCCTACCGGCACGCCGATGAAGGCCCTGTCCACACGGTGAAGCTTAGCCCGTTCTGGATGGGGAGGGTGGAAGTAACGTGGAAAGAGTACGAGACTTACCTGCTGCAGCGTGGGAACACCGGGCGCAACCGCGACGTTCCTGAGGCCGGCAAAGCCGACGCCGTCACAGGGCCCACTCCACCCTATGGATCGCCCGACCAGGGCTGGGGCAGGGGGACGCGGCCCGCCATTACCATGACTTATTATTCCGCCACCAAGTATTGTGAGTGGCTGTCGCAAATTACCGGGAAGAAGTACCGGCTGCCCACGGAGGCGGAGTGGGAATACGCCGCCCGCGCGGGTGCCCAATCCCCGTACTTTTTTGCGGGTGACCCCTCTTCCTTCACCAGTCAGCGATGGTTGAACCGGTTGTTCGGGGTGAAGACCGCGCCGCTGATCGACTATGCCTGGTACCAGGGTGATAGTTTGGATGAGTCGCACCCCACCGGTACGACCAAGCCCAACGGGTGGGGCTTGGAGGATATGTTGGGCAATGTGCGGGAATTCTGCCGGGATTGGTATGACCCGGAGGCTTATGCACACATGGGGGACGGCGTCACCGATCCAAGTGGTCCGGATTCCGGCAAGGAGCACGTGGTGCGCGGTGGTTCCTATCGTTCCGACGCGGCTGACTTACGCTGCGCGGCCCGCGACCACACGCGCGAGGAAGAATGGTTGATTACCGACCCCCAATCGCCGAAGAGCATTTGGTGGTATTCCGATGTCACGGATGTGGGCTTCCGCGTGGTCCGCGAAATGGATGGCGGCGCCCAGACGGCGCCAAGTCAGCCCGCGGAGGGTGGCGAGGAACGGTGATGCGCCCCCGCGAGGCGCAACCAACGAATTCATAACGCGAATTTTGTTTTCACAGCAACGAAAGAAGGTCCGACATGACAAATGAGAAGGTCGACAAACCCAAGAGCGATTTCAATCGGCGAACCTTTATGGGCGCGGTTGCCGTTGTTGGCGCCGGCGCGGTGCTGGCCAGTTGCAAGAAGTCTTACCCTCCCGTGAACTTCATTGACGCCGCCCCCGACGGTCCCGTGCTGAAGGCCGGATTGATTGGCTGCGGAAACCGCGGCACGGGTGCGGCCCTGAACTTTCTTAAGGCGGGGCCCAGCCTCAAGATCGTAGCGCTGGGCGATGTCTTGCCTGACCATTTGCAATCCTGCCGCGAAAATCTTGCCAAAAACGCTCAGGTGCAAGTTGCCGACGACCATTGCTTTATTGGCTTTGATGCCTACAAGAAAGTGCTAGAAGCTGACGTGGACCTGGTGATATTGGCCACGCCG
>CAYTMD010000313.1:0-7549 GCA_964438685.1 uncultured Acidobacteriota bacterium | reverse complement strand
AGCAACCTATCGTGACAGTGCGCATGGTCGAGAAACATCTACAGTGTTCATTTGCAACCGCCAACAAGTTAGTGGGGCGCTTCGAACGCCTGGGACTCTTGAAGCAACTCTTACCCTGGAAGTCCCGGAATCGATCGTTCTTGTATGACTCCTACATGACATTGTTCGAGGAGGCTAGAAAGCCTTCACTCCAACAGGAAGACACCGCCCAAACTACGGTCGCTGATACGGCCGTGCCTAGCTTAGGTAAGGACAGCAAGTGACCATAACGGCGAGGGCGCCCGGCCTATTGGCCGGATTGATGAGCGCACGTTTGGATAGAATCGAATGGCCGAACTGAAGAATGGCGAGAGCGAGTCTCTCTACTGCCCCACTTGCGAAGCAGAAGTGTCTGACCCTCTGGTGTGCGGGGACTGCGGCGCGGTGATCTGCCGCAAATGCGGGACTCCACTGGAGAAAATTGACGAACTGGGGATCGGGTGAGGCTCGAGCCGGCTTCAGGCTATACAGCCTTCATATTTAGGTCGGAGGCTGGCTAGGCGCTCTGGGAGATGAGCGGAGCAAGTTTGAGATAAAGTTCGCCTTTCGCTTTTTGCCACTCGCTGTTCCTCCAACGATTTTCAGGCCCGCGCATTTTAAGCTCCTTCTTGATTCTGGCCTTGCCATCCTGGAGTTTCGGATTGTGCTCTTCGCAAAATTCCCGCTCCAACTTCGGATTGTTTTCAATGTGCTCCCAAACGCAATCCAGGCCCATCACCTCGGTGAGATACTCTAACGCCGTGCCAACAATGAAATCCGTATCCAGCGAACACCCCTTGTCGCTGGAAAAAGAGCTCCTGTGCACCTCTCCAACCCCCCTGCTGAGAGTGCTTGGCTTACTCCAGCCTTTTTCCTTTGCATCGCGAGCACCGGCGTTTCCGACGTAAAGCCACACCTCCTCGTTCCCTTCGCGGTAGAACCACCTATAGACTCCCTTGTGGGGCTGCACGGGATCGTTTGGATTCTGAAAAATGACGCCAGCCATAGGACTGCATCTCCTTTTGTTAGTGATTCATTGCTGAGACGGGAACTGGCAAATGACGACGGACCAAGGACAAAGGACGTCTTCTGCTCAATACGCTACCAACGCCCTTGCTGCCTCCACAATGTCTCCGGGTTGGGGAAGCACTGTATCTTCCTGGACAGGATGATAGGGAATGAAAACGTCCTTGCCCGCCAGCCTGCGGACAGGGGCATCGAGGAAGCCAAAGAGTTCGTCGGCGATGCGGGCCGCAATTTCCGCGCCATAGCCCCAGGAAACGCTATCTTCGTGAAGAACAAGCACGCGGTTGGTCTTCTTCACGGAAGCGGCAATCAGTTCCCAGTCGTAAGGATTCAGGGAGCGCAGATCCAGAATCTCCGGCTGGATTCCCTCCTTCTCCAGCACCTTGGCTGCCTGCACGGCGCGGATGACCAGCGAACCGTAGGTCACAACCGTCAGCGACGTCCCCTCGCGCACCAGCTTGGCCTTGCCGAAGGGAATCATGTAATCGCGCCCGGGATAAGGCGCGCGGTTGTGTGTTTGTCGATACAGGTGCTTGGGCTCGAGAAACAGCACCGGATCGTCGCAGCGAATCGCGGTGCGCAGCAGGCCATTCGCGTCGAGCGCAGTGGAGGGCATGACCACGCGCAAGCCCGGCAGATGGGCAAAGATCGATTCGCCTGACTGGCTGTGGTAAACGGCTCCGCCAGTAAGGTAGCCGCCGATTGGCGCGCGTATGACCACCGGACAAGAGAAGGCGTTGTTCGACCTCCAGCGCAGCATGGTCAGTTCATCGCGAATCTGCATCATCGCCGGCCAGATGTAATCGAAAAATTGAATTTCCACCACCGGCTTCAGCCCCCGCGTGGCCATTCCCACCGCGCGGCCCACAATGCAGGCCTCCGCCAAAGTGGAGTTGTAGCAGCGCGTGCTGCCAAACTGCCGCTGCAAGCCATGCGTCACTTTAAAGACGCCGCCCTTGCCCTTCACTTTGGTTAAATCACCTTCATGGCTGCAATCGGCCACGTCCTCGCCAAATACCACCACGCGCGGATCGCGAGCCATCTCATCCTTCAAGCAGACATTGATAAGATCCACCATCGTCCGGGGCTCACCGTGAAACTTTGGTGGGTGATCGAAGTGCTCGGAGGTGGGATCAACGCCGGGTGAGTAAATGTAATGAAGAACGGTTTCCGCCGACACCGCCTCCGCTTCCAGGGCCGAATCCGCCGCGGCGCGAATCTCGTGCTCAATGGCCGTCTCCATTGCCTTCAACTCGTTTTCCGTGATCCCCTTTTCCTCCACCAGGAGTCGCGCGAGGCGTGTCACGGGGTCGCGCTTCGCTTCCTGCTGACGCACTTCTTCCGGCTTATAGAGCCTTTCGTCATCGGAAAGCGAATGAGAGTACGGGCGCACCACATGGGCGTGAACCAGCGCGGGTCCCTCCCCATGACGCACATAATCGACGGCCTTTCCCACCGTCTCGTAACTCTCAGGGAAATCCGTGCCGTCGCATTCGAGCGTCAACAAGTGGGGAAAACTGCGGACCAGGCTGGAAATCTTGCCGCCGGAAGTTTGCAGGTCCACGGGGGTGGAAATGGCGTAGCCGTTGTCTTGCACGACGTAAAGAACGGGAAGCTTTCTGCCGCTGGCATAATTCAGCGACTCCCAGAATTCACCTTCGCTTGAAGCTCCATCGCCCAGGGAAATGTAAGCTATCTCATCGTGGTGAAAACTGGAAGCGAGTTCCGCCGCTTCCTGAATGTGAGAGAAATACCAACTTGCTTCCGCCGAGCCCACCGCATGGAGGATGCGAGTCCCCGTGGGGCTTGAACCTGTCAGGATGTGTAGCTTCTTCGAACCCCAATGCGAGGGCATCTGCCGCCCCCCACAGGCAGGATCATCCTTGGCTCCCACGGAGGCCAGTAACATCTCGTAAGGTGTCACGCCTAAATGCAGACATAATGCCCGGTCACGGTAGTAGGGATAGAACCAGTCATACGCCGGCTTTAGATGGTGGGCCGCCGCCACGCCAATGCACTCGTGTCCCACGCCATTGATCTGAAAATAAACCCGGTTCTGGCGCTTGAGCTGGATCTCCTTATCATCGACCCGCCGCGAGGTAAACATGCTTCGATAAGCACCCAGAAGCAACTCCCGGGAAAGCGATGCGGTTTTCAGGACGTGGTTTGTGGCCGTAGACATAGACCCTCGCATGACATTATATGATGCCAGAGTTTCTCTGTCGCGGAGCAGACTTTTACCCTCATGGGCAAAATTATCACATTATGAAAAGTCAATGTCAATCGACTCTTCAGCCCTAATTTGAACCGCCAGGGCGCAGCCACCCAGCAGCGCCCGGCGATGACCCAAACCACTGTTATCGATCTGCGATATGCCCTTACTCGGCGCCAACCCAACCGCACCCCTTCGGAACGCCGGTTCACACGGGTGTTGCCGCAGGCAATTAGGCGATTTGCTTGCCTGCGTCAGGGCCGACTGACTGGTCAAAAACTGCCTCCACGGTGATCTTCACCACATGGTGCAGCGGCGGCAACCCCTTGGGAGATTCCTTGAGATGCTTGCTTGTGTCCTCAAACAAAGGGCCGGACGTTACGATCTCGGCAGTTCCCTTGAGCTGGTAGCCCTTGGCCGTAGCGGCGTCCACAACCGTGACGGCAATTTTGCTATTTTCCAGAAGGTTCTTTCTGGTCTTCAGAGAAAACAGGTCAGCGAAAAGGACATGGTGCTCGTCCATCAGTTTGAGGCTTCCTTTGGGTGTGACGTTGGGCTCTCCGTCGCGGGAGGCGGTCGCCACCCACGCCAGCTTGCCCGGCAGAAAGTCTTGAACATGCTTCGGAATGATTACCATGAGAGTGCCTCCAGATCATGAATGGCCGGACCTTGTTGCGGTGGCCCGGGCTATCAGGTTCGTTGCTACCCGTTCGATGGCGGCAAGCTCAACCGCCGCCCGCACGGTTTACGGAACCTGGCCTCACTCTAACAGGCTTCGGCAACAGACTCAGTAGCAGGCGCTACAAACCTCAGATGTTTTAGCATGGTAGGAATCTGCGCATTTAGGAATCTGGGGACGCGGACCTATGGCGAAGAGGATGAACGTTGGAAAGCAGAACAACCGTAGGAATATGGGATGGCCCGGTGCAGGATGAGTTTGCCGTGAATTCAACCCGCCGCAGCCGAGTCGCTGATGAAAAGAAACTTGCCCGTGGTGCGTATCTTCCCCATATCGCGGAGTTTCCCGAGCGTGCGGGTAACGCTCACGCGGTGGGCACCTACGAGAAAGCTGATCTCCTCGTGGGTCAGGGGAAAGGCAATCGTCCAGCCTCCGGACGCGCGCGTGCCCACTTCCTGCGCGACGTTAACGAGAACCTCGTAAAGTCGGGCCTCCAAACTCGGCTCGGAAAGCGCGCCCACCTTCCCGGAGAGGTGTTCGATTCGAAGAGAAAGGTTTCGGATGACCGCCAGCCCGACCGTGGGATACTTCATGACCAGGTTCTCAAAACTCTCTCGATTGATGCCGCAGGTCAGCGTAGGCTCCAGGCAGGTGGCGCCCACCGGGTATTCGCCCTTTTCCAACAGGACGCTTTCGCCGAGAAGATCACCTGCCTTGCGGATATCGAGAGTAAGGATGCGCCCATCCTCTGAGATCTTCCAAAGCTTCACTGACCCCATTTTGATCAGATACATGCTGTCTGCGGGGTCGCCCTGCCGAAAGAGATCCTCTCCCGCAGCCAGCTTCCGCCGCACCAGATTCTTGGAGATAGCACTCCATGCCTCCAGTGGCGCACCCTCGAAGAGCCACACTTGGCCGAAACAATGGAGGTCGAGAACAACGCCAGGACTGGCCATTTCATTACACAGGCACGAATTGCTCATAAGCTTGTGCTTTCTGCGGAGGCTTTCAGACATTTAGCGCCAAAATTCCGATTTCAGCTTCACCCCATCGCGGAACCTAAACCATGCCGCGACGGTTTGTCAAGTTCAAGGCGGCAGTGCAGAGCGAGGTGGCTCAGGTCAAATAGCCCGCCTTGGATCGGGAAGACTTGCGGACTGTAGGCAGATTGCCGCGTTAAAGTCGAGGCGCAAAGACGGTTGGGCAAAGGTACGGGTTGGGCGGCACGAAGTTAAGCCTCCCATCCCTTCCGTGTTACGTCCGAGTGTGTTAGAGTAAGCGAATAAAAGGCGAAGTACGGCGGAGTGATCGGATGGACGGGCGATCAGGCGAACTAGCCCAATTCAGCCATTGGTGCTTTGTGGTGCCCATTATTGGTTTGACCACATTCCGGCCATCGGATCCCCCTATAGAAGGAACCCAGGATGGAACCCAAGTCTGACGCGTTGGCGAGCTTCCCGGCGCACGACCTTGCCCCAGTCGAGAGCGCGCTCAAGGAAATCGCCGCCAAATTTCGATCCCCCGGCGCCAATGGTGGCGTGACGGCCATCCGCCACTTTCCTGCTCGCGAACCGCGAGTGGCGCCTTTCCCTCCATCCCTGCCTCCTCGGCTGATCGAAATTTTGAAAGCTCGCGGGTTTACGTCGCTCTACACGCACCAGGCGCTGACGTTTACCCTGGCTCGCGAAGGCAAGAATTTGGTGGTGGTCACGCCCACGGCGTCGGGCAAAACCCTGTGCTACAACCTCCCGATCCTGACCGATTTGATGGAGAACCCGGAGGCCCGCGCCCTTTACCTGTTCCCGACCAAAGCCCTCTCCCAAGACCAGCTTGTGGAGCTTAATCGCTGGACCGAGCAACTCGGCGACGAGGTACGCACGTTTACTTATGACGGTGACACCCCGCAGGACGCGCGCAAGGCCATTCGCGCTCGCGGCAATCTGGTAATCACCAATCCCGACATGCTGCACGCCGGCATCCTGCCGCACCACACCAAGTGGCAGCGCCTCTTCGAAAACCTCCGCTACGTAGTGATCGATGAACTGCACTATTATCGCGGAGTTCTGGGAAGTCACCTGGCCAACGTTCTGCGCCGGCTCAAGCGGGTCGCGCGCTTCTATGGAAGCAACCCGCAGTTCATTTGCACTTCCGCCACGATTGCCAATCCTCAGGACCTGGCCACACGTATTCTGGAAGAAGACGTAACCCTGATCGACGATAACGGCGCACCCTCGGCGGAGAAGTACTTTGTCTGTTACAACCCGCCGGTGGTCAATCAGCAGTTGGGCATTCGCCGGTCGTACTTGAATGAAACGCGGCGGCTGGCCAAGACCTTTCTTTCGCGCGGGCTTCAGACCATTATTTTTGCCAACAGCCGCCTGGCCACGGAAATTCTGGTGACCTATCTCCAGGAAGATTTTGCCAGGGGGCCCGCCGGACCGCAATCAGTGCGCGGCTACCGTGGCGGTTACCTGCCCCTGGAGCGCCGTGAAATTGAGCGTGACCTGCGCAGTGGCCGCCTGCGCGGTGTGGTCTCAACCAACGCCCTGGAACTGGGAATCGATGTGGGCAGCCTGGACGTAGCGCTGCTCGCCGGCTACCCCGGGACCATCGCCTCAACGTGGCAGCGAGCGGGCCGCGCGGGTCGACGCCAGGGGACATCGGCCGCCGTGCTTGTCGCCTCCAGCGCGCCCCTTGACCAGTTCATGGTGCAGAACCCGGAATATTTCTTTGGCCGCTCGCCCGAGCACGGTTACGTGAATCCCGATAATCTTTTTATCCTGCTGAACCACCTGAAGTGCGCGGCCTTTGAACTGCCTTTGCGCGATGATGAGAAGTTTGGCGCGCTCGACCTCCAGCGGCTCTGCAAGCACCTTGAAGAAACGGGCTTCCTTCATCACACCAAGGACGGCTGGCACTGGCTTTCGGAGAGCTATCCCGCCGACGCGCTCAGCCTGCGCTCTGTTTCCTCTGACAATTTCGTAATCGTTGACAACACGCACGCGCCGCGGGTGATTGGTGAAACGGACTTCACCAGCGCCCTCACCACGCTGCACGAAAAGGCCATCTATATTCAGGACGGCGTGCAGTACCACGTTGAGCGCCTCGACTACGACGACCGCAAGGCCTACGTCCATCAGGTGGACTCTGAATATTTCACCGACGCGATCTCCTACACCAAAATCAAAATTCTAGAGACGTTTGACTCTGCCATGGCGGGAACAGCACGCAAGAATCACGGCGAGGTTCAGGTGAATACGCAGGTGGTGGGTTTCAAGAAGATCAAGTTCTACACCATGGAGAATGTCGGTTCTGGCGAGCTCACCCTTCCTGAACAGGAAATGCACACCACAGCGTTTTGGCTGACGCTGCCCCGCCCCATGATGGACGCATTGCCTTACAACTCGGCCGAGCGGATCGACGGGGTGAACGGCCTGGCCAACGCCCTCGGCGCTATTGCCACCCTGCTCGTCATGTGCGACGCTCGTGATTTGGGAACTTCCGTGGGCGAGAATGCAGAACTGGAAGTCTCCGAGGAACCTGATCCTGAGACCACGCTGCCGGGCAAGCGCACCGTGGTGCGAAAGATCTTCGAGCCCAACATCTATCTCTAC
>CAYTMD010000312.1:0-7565 GCA_964438685.1 uncultured Acidobacteriota bacterium | reverse complement strand
TCCTTGACAACGCCGACGACTTTATAGATGGAGTGCGGCGGCTCGACGCCGCCTTCCGACCTACGGTACCACAATTTGCCTACTCGTTACATTTCACTCGACGGCAACCTACCACCTTCCGCGTGCGCCGTACGTTTCGACACGGTAGGGCTCCGTCGCATTCGAAGGCGGCGTCGAGCCGCCGCACTCCAAGGCGCGTCGCGCGGTAGTTCAACATAGATAATTGATTTATCGAAATTCAGCAAAGCGGCAGAGGAGGTGCCGGTTCTACAACACTTGAATCCGGTTCATCCTCAATCCGGTTCATCTTGACAATAGCCGACGCAAAGGGCAGAATCAGGTCCGGTTTAGCCTATCCCCAAAATTTTCATTACGTTTCGGCGCATTTGCGCGCCGATTCACTCTGCGAGAGTGAGGAGCGACTTTATGAGAGCCGACAAACTCCATTCGATCGCCGTATTTACACTGCTGCTTTGCCTAGCGGCAACCTCTGCCCTGTTTGCACAGGACAACTCCCGGCACACCATCCCCAATAGCAAATTGGGTTTCGTCTCGACGGCCAAGGATCTTGGCCCCGAAGTTTCGTCGAAACAGGTCACTATCTACGTGTGGCTACAGTTGCACAATGTGGACTCACTCCGGGAATTGGTGGAGCAACAGTACGATGCCAGCTCGCCAAATTATCAGAATTGGCTGACGCCGGAGGAGTTTAACTCCAACTATGCCCCCACATCTGAAGACGTGGGAAAGGTCAAAGCATTCCTTGCCGCACACAACCTGAGCGTGTCATCCGTGGGCGACCGAAATATGTATGTGAAAGCCCAGGGAACGATTTCGAGCGCCCAGAGCGCCTTCAAAGTCCAGATTCATAGGTTCGACGTCCACGGGCACACTTACCGGGCCAACACCACTGACCCCACTATGGAAGGACCGGCGGGTGCGCTGGTATCGCGCGTGGGCGGTCTGTCAGACCTTCGCTTCCAGCCCCACTCTCTGCGCGCCATGAACCCGCAAACCGGCAAACCCTTCCCGGCGGTTCCGCTATCGGCAACGGCTAACGGCGCGTTCTACTCCGCCAACTGCCTCCAGTCGCCCGAGCTCGTTAACTTCAGCACGGATGGCAGCAGCCCGAAGGCAACCTATTATGGCAACACGTATGGAGCGCCCATCACCAATACCACCCCCGGAACCTTGGCGCCCTGCGGCTATCAGCCCAGCGATTTACAAACCGCGTACAACCTGAATGGCCTTTACAAATACGGCTTGAATGGCGCTGGACAGACAGTGGTAATCGTCGACGCATATGGATCACCCACGATCGTCGACGACGCCACCACCTTCTCCAACTTCTACGGATTGGCTCCGCTCAACCTGAGCATCTATCAACCGGGAGGAACTCCCGTGGATGAGGGCTGGGCCTTTGAAACCACGCTCGACGTGGAGTCTTCGCACGCCGTGGCGCCCGGGGCCAACATCGCGCTGGTGGAAGCCTACACGGACCTCACCGATGATTTGGGTGCAGCCATCCTCTTCGCCGTTGACCAGCGGTTGGGCAACGTGATCTCCAACAGTTACGGGTTACCAGAATCTGAGCTCGGAGGCACACCCTATAGTCCCTTTGACGACATCCTTCTGGTGGCAGCCGCGCACGGAATTTCGGTAGACTTTTCCTCGGGTGACAATGGCGACTTTTACGCTGTTGAGGGGCAGACCGACGTAAACTATCCCGCGAGTACGCCCTACGCAACCGCCGTCGGCGGCACCAGCTTGTTCCTCAATAAGAACAAGACCACCGCGTTCGAGACGGGCTGGGGAAACAACCTCACTTGGATCGCCAACGCCCCGGACCAATATGGTTACAGCGTCCCACTGGTTCCACCCGACAACTCTGCGGCGGACGCCCTTGGCTTCCAGTACGGTGCGGGGGGCGGCACCAGCGCCGTTTATCGCAAACCGGGTTTCCAAAGAGGTCTGCCAGGGAGATATCGCCTGGTTCCGGATATCGCCTATCTGGCTGATCCCGATACCGGAATGGAAGTTCTGTGCGCGGGCAGCAGTTGCTTCAATATCGCGGACAGCAGCCTCTACGTCGCGGTTGGAGGAGGCACCAGCCTTGCCTGTCCAATGTTCTCCGGGCTCTGGGCCATCGCCAATCAGCGGTCCGGGCACCCGCTGGGCCAGGCAGCGCGATCAATCTACGGCCTGTCATCAGACGCCATAAACGATATAACTCCGGTCAGCTCACCCTTTAACGTCACCGGAGCCATCACCGCCGGCCACCATACGACCTACGAAAGCGCCTACGACCTGGTGGCCCCACTCGAAACTCGGGCGCCTTTCCTGAGCGCTCTGTTCGATTGGAACGGTGTGGGCTGGTTCGTCCTGTCATTCGGCACCGACTCATCGCTGTCTACAAACCGCGGTTGGGACAATGTGACCGGCCTAGGCACACCGAACGGGCTGGAATTCGTCAACGCGGTTGCGTCGCACCGATAGTCAGTCAGGCAAGACACGGTAGACTCGCAGGGCGGGCGGTCAAATATCCGCCCTGCTTCCCTCTGCTAATGCAGTGACATAAAGCCGCAAGTTTCCCATAGCGAACTGAAATGGCATCCGCCAAAACCTGACAACCATCCCTTGGCAAGTTGGGAATTCGAGACAAAATAGGCATTAATAAAGTTGAGGGCCGGCGGCAGGGGCAAAATGTCTTTTGTTAATCGGATGTTCTGGGTGGGAGCTAAAGCTTGTAATAGCTATGACGATGTAGTAGTAGGCAGGCAAGGAAAAATTATGAAAAACGAACTGTTGGCCGTCATTAGAATCGCGAATCGCGAATTCCAGGAATTAAGTGATCTGGTTTCACAAGACGGCACGAAAGTAGTGGAATCTCGCGGAGCAGTTCGCCGGTTGAGGAAAGTCGACCTCCGGTTACAGCAAGTCTCCAGGTACTTGGCCGCAGCATCAGGCCTGTCTGAGCAAGCACCGGAATCCGCTTATGAGATCCTGAAGTACCAGGAAAACCTGAAAACCCTTCAACGCGTATTGGAAACCCTCCAGTTTTCGCTTCTGGCGGAAAAGTCCCGCATGGAAAATGCACGAGCAAATATGCAGGCAGCGCACGCCTGGGCAACATCCTTGCAAGAAATCTCCTAACTCAATACCCTCACATTGCGGCAAGGACCTGACCTACGCCGCGAACAGAAGAAAGATCCCCCTCAAGGTCCGTGATCGCGGCGCCGAAATTGGACTTTGCCGCACAAGCGTGATAAACCCATGAAGTCGGCCCGTTTCTGTGGCGCGACGCTGATTCCAAAAACGAGGCAATACGTGACGGCAATCCCCATGCTTCCGCGCGATAGAGTTTTGGCCGCGCTCGACTTTCAACCACCAGACATCGTTCCTCTGGAATACCACGCTTCTCCCTCCGGGTCGTTCGAACACGGTGAGCGTTTACATCAACTCTGGGAGCATCATCCCCAGGATTTCGGCCTTACCAGCGCATTTCCTCATGCCCGCCCTGAGTCGCGATGGGTGGACGCGAACGGACGTTACTGCGAAATCCGCCGCGATGAATGGGGCGTGGTTTGGGAGCATCTCATTTTCGGCGCGGCCGGCCACCCACTGGAGCGGCCCTTAGACGACTGGTCAAACCTTGCCCGGTACCAACTGCCTCCCGACCCCGAGATGTCAGGGCCCGATTTCGAACGCGAAAAGGCGCGCGCTGCGTTGCATGAGAAGAAGTACTTCCACAAGAGTGGTTGGATCAATCTTTTCGAAGTCCTGATCGCGGTTCGGCGCTTTGAAGATGTGCTGATGGATATTGCCTCCGACACCGCCGAGATCAACCGTCTCGCCGATTTGATCACCGGCTACCAATTGAAACGCGTGCACTATCTGCTGGCCCGGGGAGTTGACGCCATCCAGTTTGGCGACGATTTTTCCACGCAAGTCGACCTGATGATGTCGCTGCGAACTTGGAAGAAGTTCTTCAAACCCCGCTTCGAACTTCTGATGAAGCCGGTCCATGCCGCGGGCAAGAAAGTCTTCTTCCATACCTGCGGATGCGGCCTCAGGCTATTGGAGGATTTCGCCGACCTCGGGGTCCACGCCATCTGGCCGCAACTCGACGTTTACGATCAGCCGGATCTCGCCCGGCGATGCCACGAGGCAAAAATCGCCATCGAGATTCACCCCAACCGCGGTGAGCTGATGATCAGAAGCACCCCGGCGCAAGTGAGGTCCGCTGTTCTGAAACTCGTTGATATTTTCTCCATGGCCGAGGGAGGATCGTGGTTTTACGTCGAGATTGACAGCGGATTCCCCTTTGAGAACGTCCAAGCCTTGATTGAAACCATTGGCGAACTGCGCGGCCTCTGAGAGGAGGTGCAAATGAAGCGCCGCGACTTTATAAAATCGGGGCTCGTATCCCTGGCCTCTGCCAGCGCCCTTCGACCCGCCGCATTCGGCGGCATTCACACTCAGGGGTCCTACATTGAGGGCGGGAGGATCGGTCTCAGCAACAAGTATCTCGACTGGGAATTTACCATGGCGGGTGGAGCCGTCATGAGCACAAACCTGCGCAACAAACTCAGCGGCCATCTCTTTCCACTGACCCACGACCGGCAAGTGCAACTTACATTTTCGGCAGCCAAAGCGCGCATTGAGATTCCATGGTGGAATGTCAAAGTTGGGCCCGACCAGGACAACAGCTCGCCTGATCAGGAAAGCGGCTACCGGAGCGGCTTCCATTTGGAGAAATACCGCGAGGATGGGGACTGGGGAAAAACCCTGAACCTGCTGCTGCGCGATCTGGACCGCAGCCCGATTCCGCCAGTTTTCACTGGTTATGCCTGGTTCCGGCAGCAATTTGAGTTGCCCGCTGAACCGGAACAACTTACCTTCTGCCTGGGCGGATACACGCAGGAGGACTGGAACGAATACTGGGTGTATGTCAACGGCATGGAGATTGGCCACTGGAAGAAGTCCGGCCGCTGGCGCGAACCGGAGCAATTGGCGCTCAGTGTGGAATCCCCAGCCTATGCCCACCTGCGCTTCGGCAAAGGGAAGAAAAACCTGCTGGCAATTCACACCCACCAATGCGACAAGCACTTCGACGGCCTGCCGGACGAAATTCTCGATCGGTTCATTTTTGACCAAAGGCTCTGCGACCAGTTCATCGCCGTCGGGCAACCCTATCGGCACGTTGGGGACTTCCAATTGCGCCATTGGCACAAAGAGGAAATCGAAGAGCGGTCTCGATGTGATCTTGATTTCGTGAATGATTCCGAGCAACTCCAACTCACAATCCATTACGAATTAAATGGATTCACCCGGCGCAAGTGGTTCGAGCTGAAAAACCTCGCAGCTTCCGAGCGGCTCCTGCTGGACGTTGACCTGGATGACTTTCAGCTCGACGCGCCGATGCGCGAAGGCGATTACGGCCAGCCTTTGCTGATCGACAATGAATTGTTTTGCGCGGTCGAACATCCCGCCGGACTTAACCAGGGCTTGAATGGGCGAGTCCGATTGCGGCATTTCCCCGGCAAGAGAATACCGCCCGGCGCCACGTTCACCAGCAAGGTGGCGCTGGTCGGCGTGGCGCCAAAAGGCGAAGGCCGTGAACAGTTTCTGGAATACATTCGCGCACGTAGCCCGCGAAAGGGACTGCTGAGCATCTACGATCCATTTGGAATCAACGGTTACCCTGACAGCTCTTGTTGGACTTTGGACGACAGGGAAATGCTGGGCACCATGGATCTACTGGAGAAATGGCAAAAGCAGGGGGTGAAGTTCGACTATTACGTCCCCGATGTTGGCTGGCAGGATCGCACCGGCGACATGACGCGGTTCCTGCCTCAATGCTTTCCGGAGGGTCCTGACCAGGTTATTCAGCGCGCGCACCAGTTGGGGATGAAGTGGGGTCTATGGTTCAGCGGCACGCAGGCTGCCTGGAGCATTGGCGATAATCCCCGCGTGGAACCGAGTCGAGCGGCACTGGCCGGTGGTGGGTGGCCACGCTCCTACTATCGCGATGGGTTTCATGTGGAGAACTGGCACACCCAGCTCTGTCTCGCCTCGGAACCCTACTTCAGCATGTTCCGCGATGGATTGCTTCAGCATATCAAGCGCTATGACCTTCGGTTCTATAAAGTCGACGGCGCAGGGTGTTATTGCAACAGCACGGAGCACCAGCACCTTCCAGGGAAATATTCCACTGAGGCGAACTACGACGCCCTTATTGAGATCGCCAAGGCCACCCGCCAGGCATGCCCGGATATTTACATCATGTGGTACTGGGGCACTCGCTCACCCTTCTGGCTCTTGTTCGGGGATTCAGTTTTCGATAAGCGCATCACACTGGAAGCGGCCAGCACCGGCGACTATCCTAGCCTGTTCTTCCGTGACGCCGTGACCTTGGCGCTCGATCAAGGCACGCAGTTTTCCGAATTCGTTCCCCCCACGTGCATGGATAGCCTGGGAGTTTGGATAACGGACACATGGTGGGGAAATTCCATGGGGAAGGAGCGTTGGCGCGAGGCGCTGGTGATGGACCTGGGACGCGGGAATCTGCTGTTTCCCCAACTCTGGGGCGACCTTTACTCGCTCAGTGACCATGACGTCGTCTTTCTGGCGTGGCTGCAAAAGCTGGCAAAACAAAATGAAGCGGTGTTCCGCCGGCAGAAGCGCATTCTCGGCGACCCGTGGAAGAATGAAATCTATGGGTACGCTTACTTCCAAAAGGACCATGGATTCGTATTCATGAACAACGTGGATTTCGAGGCCCGGCGCGTGCGCCTCCGCTTGGATGAAAGCATGTGCCTGAAAGCGCCGGCGGGAACTCGATTGAAATTGATTGGCCACTTTCCTGACCACGCAGAGCTGGTCAGAGATACGGGTGCGCCTTTCGAAAGCGGGCAGGTCATCGACACGTGGTTGCGGCCGTTTGAAATCGCTATGTATGAGATCGTCCCCGACGCAGCATCCGGTGACAAGACCGTCGGACTTACCAAGCGGACGCTGCCGGGCGAAAAACCGGACATGCAGAGTCACCGGCTGGAACTTGAAACTATGGCAGCAGGGCCAGGGATGGAAGTCGATTTTGGTGATCCGCGCTTGTCCTTCCGCTCCATCGCAGCGCGTCCCACGCTGGAGGAATTCAAGAACCGCGGATATCAGAAGCGGATCTTCGCCCGGCGGGGAAAACTACCCGGCCTCGGGGGACGTCCGCACGTTTTGGCGATCGTTCTTCGGTTGCTCAAGGATGGAAAGTATTGGCGTTACCGCCAACCTGCTGACCTTATTCAAGCGGCGGCGTGGGTTGGTGATCAGCCGCTGCAACTGGAGGCGGTCCCCAGCTTTCGCCAGACTGAAAACAACCAGCGCGCTCCCTGGCTGGTGTTGAAGATCCGCACGAATTCAGCATGGTCCGGCAAGGAATTTCGGGTGGCCATCAACGCTTACCTTCCGCCAGAAGTGGAATGCCGCGACGAAGGATGGGTGGTCCCGGAATGGTGGGAGACAGCGTTGTGATTGGAGACGGAATGGCGCACGGCGCCGAACCGGAA
>CAYTMD010000311.1:0-7575 GCA_964438685.1 uncultured Acidobacteriota bacterium | reverse complement strand
AACGTGCAGGAGTTTTCTCCGGTGGGCGCCGACCATCGGCCGTTGCCATGGATCAAGCTGGACAAGCAGACGTGGCGCGTGGATTCCAGCCGTGCCGGAGGGACTGTCCAAGTCCTCTATCAGGTCTTCGCGAATGACCTTACCGGGTCGTTCTCCCAGGTTGACAGCGTCCACGCCAACTTGGACGGCCCCTCGGTTTTCATGTACGTCGATGGGCACAAACCTGATCCTGTCACCCTAAGAATCGAAGCTCCTGCTCAGTGGAAAGTCATCAGCGGATTTTCAACTTCCACAACGGAGCGAGTGTTTCATGCATCCAATTATGATCGGCTGGTGGATACGCCGCTGGAAATCTCCGCAGATTGCTCGCTCGACGAGTTCCAAGAGCAGGGAAAGACCATCGAAGTCGCGGTGCATACTTACAATGAGGATGACAGCGATCGGTCGCGCCTTCTCGCAGGAATAAGGAAACTTGTGCACGTCGAGATGGCCGCGATGCCCCCACCCGATTTCCAGCACTATCTCTTTATTTTCCATTTTGTGCCGGATATCGCCATGGGAGATGGCATGGAGCATTTGAATTCAACGCAGATCATCATCCAAGGCAGTGTTCGGGATAATACGCAGGAAGCGCTGGAAACGGGCGCGCATGAATTCTTCCACACGTGGAACGTGAAACGGCTGCGTCCCGCGGCTTTGGGACCTTTTGATTACACCCGCGAGAACTATTCCAGCTCTCTCTGGTTTTCCGAAGGCATCACAACCTACTATGGTTATCTCTTCCTCCTCCAATCCGGACTCTGGACGCGGGAGCAATTCTTGAGTCATCTGGCGAATGAAATTTACACCCTGGACAGCGAGCCGGGAAATAAACTCATGTCGGCGGAAGCCTCCAGTTTCAATGCGTGGTTCTTTGACCGTTCGCCGCAGATGCAGGAAACGAATTTCTCCAACACTACAATTTCGTACTACAACAAAGGCGCGCTTCTCGGCATGTTGCTTGATTTGGAGATTCGAGCGCGCACGCAGGGGCACAAGTCTCTGCTGGATGTGATGCGATTAATGTACCACCAATTCTACGAGGCCCCGGCGGCAAGTTACTACGGGCCGGGCCGGGGATTTGAGGAAAAGGACGTCGTGAAGGCTTTGAATTCCGTTACCGGAACAGATTTCGCCCCGTTTTTCGAGCGTTATGTCAGTGGAACTGATCCGCTTCCCTATAAGGAGACACTGGCAGCAGGGGGCCTTCAACTCCGGGCGGAGGTTTCCCCTGATGCCGCACCATCCCTGGGTGTTGCGGTTCAACCGGAGAACCGGGGCATGAGAATTCGGTCGATTGTGCCTGGTGGTGCGGCCGACCGGGCCGGACTCAGCCGCGATGACTTGCTTATTGATATCGACGATCAATCGCTGGCGACGGAGGATCTCGCCACCCGCCTTAAACCCTACCCGGTGGGCGCCGAAGTTCCGATCAACGTGGAGCGGCACGGACATCGGGAAAGAATTACGGTAACGCTTGACCCACCGCTACGCAGCCAGTACTCCATCATACCCTTGTCGTCAGCGACGCCGGAACAGGTGTCATTAAGGGAGGCATGGCTTGCTGCCCATTAAACGGGATTGTGCAATTTCCAGGCCCGCTCGTTTAAATTGGCGGCGGTCGATATCACATAAAGTCTACGCATTCGTTTTGCTGGCGGCGACCTTATGGCCACAAATCGCCCGGCAGGTGCTCGCGAGCCCCCCTGACTCCAACCACTTGGACGCGGGAGTTGAAGAGTTTGTCCAGCATGGTCACTGGAAGAGGGCGCGCGCCATTCTTGAGCCTCAAGTCAAGGCCCACCCCCAAGACCCCCGAGCTTGTTACCTGCTTGCGGAAGTGAAGATGTCGTTTAACGATTTCGATGGAGCGCTTCCGCTGGCGCAACAGGCCGTCAACCTTAACGGCAGGGCGTCGGATTATCATCTGGAATTGGGCCAGATATTTGGAGAGATGGCGGCACGAGCCAGCATGTTTTCAGCCGGGCCGTTGGCAATAAAATTCCGCAAAGAAGTGGAAATCGCCTTGCAGCTCGATTCCAGGAATTTGGACGCGCTGGACTCCATGATGCAATTTAAGTTTCGGGCGCCCTACCTGATGGGCGGCGACAAGGGCGAAGCACGCGCCCTGGCGGATAAGATTGCGACCATCAACGCCAGTGAGGGATGGCTGGCCCATGCGAAGCTCGCAGACTTGGAAAACAACACGGCCCAGGTGGAAGGATATTACCTGAAGGCTGTACAGGCAAACCCCAGGAATTACGGGGCGCGCACGGCGCTGGCGGAGTTTTACAGTCAATCTTCCCACGCAAAATATGAGGAGTCGGGGAAACACGCTCTATACGCGTTGCAACTCGACCCCACGCAAATTGGGGCGCACTGGATTCTGGCGCGGATTTTCGCCCGGCAGGAACGGTGGGGAGATCTTGAGCAAACCCTTGCCCGATCGGAAAAAGATGTCTCGGATGACCTGCGGCCATTTTACGAGGCGGCCCAGGCATTGCTGGAGACCGGCAAGGATCTCCCGCGAGCCGAGAGATACGCAAAGAAATATCTTTCACAAGAACCGGAGGGTGAGGAACCGGATAACGCGGAGGCGCACCGGTTGTTAGGGCTCGTACTCGAGAGGGAAGGCCGCAAGACGGAAGCGCGCACAGAAATCCAGACCGCGATCCGGCTCAGACCAGGCTTCAAATCTGCCAAAGACGATCTGAAAAGAGTGGAGAGATAAAAGGCCAGCACAACTCATGACGCTTTCTTTCGTCGAACCATATAAATCAGCAAAACTACCATGGCACACGAGGCGAAGATAACCAAGGCAATTTGGTTCGTCCTGGTGACCAGTTCGATCAGCTTGTCCCAGTTGCTCCCAAACAGAAAACCCACATAACCGATCACTAGTGCCCAGCATACCGCACCCGCAAAACTAAAAAGCATGAAGGTCGAAAAAGGCATCCGCAAGGTTCCGGCTAAAATTCCTGCAAATACACGCAAGCCGGTGACGAATCGCGCCGCAAAAACTGCCCAACGGCCATGCTTGACAAAGGTCTCCTGTGCAGCATGGTATCGCCTTGCGACCCTGGGGAAGCGCGGCAAGAACCGATTGACAAGGGAAGTGCCGGCGTATCGGCCGAGCAAGAAGCCAAGACAAGCGCCAGTTGTGGCTCCCGCAATGGCAATAAGAATCGCCGGCAGGATGTGGATCTTGCCTTGATAGGCCAGAAATCCCGCAAACAAAAGCACGGTCTCACCGGGAATAGGCAACCCGATATTCTCCAGCATCACGCCGAAGAAGACCACCCAGTATCCATAGCGCGCGAAAAATTCAGATAATAGTTGGAAGATTGTATTGGCCACGACTTCTGCGATTATGCACGAATTTGGGTTTCCGCAGCAGAGGATTCTGCACGAACCCGAACTTGTCACGACTTTGGACGCCGCGTGAACAAGCTGCGGGTAACCACCCCGTCCGTCGGCTGACGGACACCCCTCCTGAATCAGGAGGGGAGTTCTTAACGGCTCCCCTCCTCAGATGAGGAGGGGTGGCGCGCCGAGCGACGGGGTGGTGCTGAACCGGGGACTGTCTGAACCGGGAATGGTGTTGACCTGCACAACCCCAGCACGTTCTTTCGCCGCCGGTGAATCTCCCCCCTTCCAAACCGTGGCCAGAAATTCCAGCTAAATCCCGGCGTCGGGTGAGAAATATGCGTCCGGCGAGGAGAATTTGACACGCCTTTAGTCCTGGTTTAATCTGGTAATTCGGGACTTCACCGATAGGGCTTTATCGAGAGACATTTTAAACTTTGCGAAGGCGGCGCCGCCCTCTGGCGGTGAATACGCTTCCCTGGCGGAAGATCAAGGTGGCGCACCTTCGAAACTTCAGCATACGAGGAGGAGTTATGCCGTTTACATTACCCGCGCTACCGTACGCTCCAGATGCATTGGAGCCTTCCGTTGACAAGATGACGATGGAAATCCATCACGGGAAACATCACAACGCCTATGTCACAAACCTGAATAAAGCCCTTGAGGCCGCGCCCGAGCTTGCAAGCAAGAGTGTGGAAGAGTTGCTCGCCAATAATTGTGCGATTGTCCCCGAATCGATCCGGACGGCTGTCCGCAATAACGCCGGTGGGCACATTAACCACTCCATGTTCTGGCAAATCATGGGCCCGAACGCCGGCGGACAACCCGACGGAGCGCTTGCCGCGGGCATTAAAAGCGCCTTCGGTGACTTCCACAACTTTAAAGAGAAACTGAGTGCCGCCGGTATGGGCCGCTTTGGGTCGGGATGGGCATGGCTCGTCGCCCACGGCGGTAAGCTTGACATTTACTCGACCGCCAACCAGGACAGCCCGGTTATGGAGGGCAAATTCCCCGTCATGGGCATCGATGTCTGGGAGCATGCATACTATCTGAAGTATCAGAACCGGCGGAATGAATACCTTGCTGCGTGGTGGAACGTGGTGAATTGGGCCGCAGTCGAAAAGCGGTTTCAATCCGTAAAGTAACCCGGATAAGCGTAACTTCAGCGCCTTTTCGGAATCACGGGCCATCCGGAAAATGGGCTGGCAGCGGGATTCCGTTCAAGGCGCTGAAAGTTACAGGATCAAACCTCAACACGGCACGATATTATGCGTGCGAGCATCCCAAGGAAATTCCAATGCCGGCAAAAAAGGTCATCGCTGTAGTTGGCGCCACGGGAGCGCAGGGTAGCGGGCTGGTTCGCGCCATCTTGAATGACAAGGCAGGTAATTTCGCCGTGCGGGCCCTTACCCGCGACTCTGGCTCCGAAAAGGCGAAGGAGTTGGAAAAGTCAGGCGCTGAAGTGGTCGCTGCCGACGTGGACGATGTCGCCAGCCTGAAGCGCGCTTTTCAGGGCGCCTACGGAGCGTATTGCGTGACCTTCTTCTGGAACCATTTTTCCCCAGAAAAGGAATTGGCCAATGCCGCTGCCATGGCCGAAGCGGCAAAGCATGCCAGCTTGCAACACGTTATTTGGTCCACGCTCGAAGACACCCGGCGCTGGGTGCCGCTCAGCGATAATCGCATGCCCACGCTCATGGGCAAATACAAGGTTCCCCACTTCGACGCCAAGGGTGAATCCGACCACATCTTCGTCAACCTCGGTGTTCCCACGACGATTATGTTGACTTCCTTTTATTGGGACAACTTCATTCATTTCGGCATGGGTCCCAAGAAAGGACCGGATGGAAAACTGGCGATCACACTTCCGATGGGTGACAAGAAACTCCCGGGGATTGCCGTCGAGGACATCGGGAAGTGCGCTTATGGGATCTTCAAGAGAGGCCATGAACTCATTGGCAAAACTATCGGCATCGCCGGGGGACACTTGACCGGTTCCGATATGGCCGCCGCATTCAGTCGGGCGCTGGGTAGGGAAGTGGTTTACAACGCAGTTCCCCCGGAAGTCTATCGCGGCTTTGGGTTCCCCGGCGCGGAAGACCTCGGCAACATGTTCCAGTTCAAGTGCGATTTTGAAGAGTATTATTGTGGCGCGCGTGACCTTAAACTCGCGCGGAGCCTGAACCCGTCGCTCCAGAGTTTTGATCAATGGCTCGCGCAGAATAAGAGCCTGGTCCCGTTAGAGTAGATCTCCCTGGGTGTTCATCCCCACTGCCGGTTATGGGGGGACTGAACACCACCTTGCAGTCTGCCTAACGCCCACGCCGCATGTTCTCGCACTAATGGATCCTGGCTGCCCGCTGCGGCTTCCAGCCAGGGGATGAATTGGCGATCGCCGGAATTCCCCATCACCACACACAGATTGCGCAGCCAACCACGGTATTTCGCACGCTTAATGGGAGATCGCGCCAAGACCCGCTTAAAATCCTCTTCGGTGATTGACGCCAGGTTTTCCAACGTGGGATTGAAAAGCGAAAATTGCTCAGTGGATGAGAGTTGATGGGCTGGCTCGTCATCAACTGCCGGTTCAGCAATCGACTCGATTTCAAGCTGCAAGGGTTGGAACTCGGGAAGGTCGGTCGTTGCCACGTTTCTCTGCGTGGGACCAGCGCCTGTGGCATCCTTGCGCAAACCATCTTCGTGCAACGGGCCACTAAACGCGGACAACGGCCGGCTATTCCAAGGACAAACATCCTGGCAAATGTCGCAACCGAAGATATTCTTGCCGATCGCCGTCCGAAATTCCTCCGGAATGGTCCCTCTGAGTTCGATAGTGAAATAGGAGATGCAACGTGACGCATCCATCACGTAGGGCTCAACCAGAGCTCCGGTGGGGCAAGCTTCCAGGCAGCGAGTGCAGGAACCGCAGCGGTCCGGCGCGGGCAGATCCAATTTCATCTCCAGATTGGTGAAGATTACTCCAAGAAAGAACCAGGACCCCTTCTGTTCATTAATGAGGCATGTGTTCTTGCCCATCCACCCGATCCCCGTGAGTCGGGCGAAGGCTCGCTCCATCACAGGCCCGGTATCCACGTAAACTCGCGTCTCCACATTTGGCGTCAGTTCTTCAACGGCCACCCGCAGTTGTTCCAACTTGCCGCGGATCAAATCGTGGTAGTCCTTTCCCCATGCGTAACGAGAGATCCACGCTCGCGGTTGCACGCGTTTTGGCAGAGTGCCGCCCAATGGCTGGACCGATCCATCCTCGGCAGTTTCGAAGACGTCAGTGGAATAAGGGTGGGGAGTGTTGTAAATCAGTCCAACACAGATAATGGATTTTACTGAGGGCAGGACTCGACTCGGATCTTCGCGCCGGGGATCCGCAAGGTAGCGCATCTCGCCGCTGAATCCCTTCTTGATCCACTGTGGGAGGAATTCCAAATCCTTGAGGGCCGAGGGCGGGGCGATCCCGACCAGGTCAAACCCAACCTCAAGGGCATGTCGTTTGATGGTGCTCGCCAGCAGCATGGACAGTCATGTTAACCCGGCGAGAGCTCGTGTCAAAAGCAGTTATTGGGCCTGCGGGAAGAAAGCGAAAAAGCCACCTCCGCTTTTCCTCATCCCGACCGGCTTCCATGCTCCTAGTGGCCGAAGAATTTTTCTAATTTCTCAACCTCACGCTCTGCCAAATCCATATATTTCTTCGCCGCTACAGGATCCCCGGCATTCATTGCCGCGTCAAATTTATTCATGTACATCTTCATGCGGGACTGTGAGGCAGAAATATCAGCGCGCAAGTTGTCGCCTCCGGCGGCCATTTGCTTGCGGAAGTTCTCAACGTTATCATTCTCGGTCTGGGCACGGACGGCCAGCTTGTCATGCTGATCTGACAGTTCCTCGAGTTCCTGCGGGCTGACGGGGTTGCTCTGCACGGCGGGTTGCCCGCCCTGCCCTCCCCCACCCGTCGCAGGTGGCGGAGCGGCCGGCTCGCCCCCGGCAGCCGAACTGGAAGCAGAGGCTTGGTTCATCGCGGACCTGTTTGCGACTTTAGTTGCGCGCCCGCCGTTTTTCGAGGGATTGTCGATCGAAGGCGCCCCGGAAGCTGCACCCGTGGATGCTCCCGAGCCCGCTGGCGGTTGGCTGGCAATACCCGCGGCAGCTCCGCCATTG
>CAYTMD010000310.1:0-7660 GCA_964438685.1 uncultured Acidobacteriota bacterium | reverse complement strand
CATTCGCCTGGTCACCTTCTCCAAACTCGAGGACTCCGACAAAGTCGTTCGGGTTGATGCCGCTTCCGCCCAGATACGTGGAGTAGACCAGCGCGCTGCCCGTGGTGTTCAGTTCGGTCATGAAGGCGTTGAAACCATCAATACAGCCGCCCGCACAAGGAGGTTGATCGTGATTCGCCGTTTGGTAGGCTCCCTGGGTCACCGGAAAATTGGCGGAGGCGGTGCTCCCGGTGACGTAAACATTGCTGGAGCTGTCGATCGCCAACCCGCTCGCCTGGTCTCCCCCTTTGAAGAGAAGGGTGGAAGTCAAGTTGACGGCGCCTCCGGTCCCGCCCAGGTAGGTGGAGTAGACCAGCGCTGTGCCCGCCGGGTTCAGCTTGGTGACAAATGCGTTGGCGCTGGTGGTTGCCGCGCCGGGATACGTCGTCTGGAAGGCCCCTTGCGTCACCGGAAAATCCGCTGATCCCGTCTGGCCAGCCACATACACGCTGCCCGCGCTATCCATGGCAATCGCGCTGCCCATATCTCCGCCGCTGCCTCCCAGATAGGTGGAATAGACCAGCGCAGTGCCGGCTGGATTCAGCTTGGCGACAAACGCGTTGGCGCCTTGGTTCGCCGCAGCCTTGTTGGTTGTCTGGAGCACCCCGGTGGTCACCGGGAAGTCGGTGGATGGCGTCTCGCCAGTCACAACCACGTCACCCGTCGAATCCACGGCCATCGCATTGCCTATATCGCCGCCATACCGGGTGCCGCTTCCCCCAAGGTACGTCGAGTAGACCAGCGCCGTGCCGGCCGAATTCAACTTGGCGACGAAGGCATTTGAAACCTTGGTCGCCGCGGCATGGTTCGTCGTCTGGAAGGCCCCTTGCGTCACCGGAAAGTCGATAGAGTACGTCTGGCCGGCAACATACGCGTTCCCAGCGGTGTCCACACTAATCGCACTGGCTTTATCCCCGGAGTACGAGTTGCCCGCGGAGAGGCCGCTTCCGCCTAAGTAAGTAGAATAGACAAGCGCTGTACCGGTTGGATTCAGCTTGGTGACGAAGGCGGTGGTATCGCCATTCGCCGCGGCTTTATTCGTTGTCTGGAAGGCACCTGGCGTCACCGGAAAGTCAGTGGCCCCGGTATAGCCTGGTACATACGCATTGCCGGAGCTGTCCACTACCAACCCGCTCGCCCTGGCGCTGGAACTCCCGCCCAGGTAGGTGGAGTAAACCAGCGCCGTTCCGGTCGGATTCAGCTTGGTGACGAAAGCCGACCCTGCGGGGTTCGCTGTTTGGAAGGCCCCCGGGGTCACCGGAAAGTTCGTTGAGTATGCCTCGCCCGCCACATACGCATTGCCCGCCGTATCCACGGTAATTGCATCGGCCATATCTCCGCCGCTGCCGCCCAGGTAGGTGGAATAGCTGAGCGCCGGATCGATCACCAATGGCCGGGCGTGGTCGTAGGATGGAACATCGAATCCAACCTGGTTGTCAGATTCCAAAACGTAGCGGCCCTCCAGGAATTTTCGATTTTGGATTTTGGATTTTGGGTTGGCCGTCGGATTTCTCTTTTGGTCTTGGACTGTCAACTGTGGACTATCAACTGTAAATTGCTCCTGGTACACCACTGGTTTGTGGAAGCGAATTTCGCCGCTGGCGAGTAGGATCACAAGGTCGCCGCTCGGATCAATTTTGGATTTTAGATTTTCGATTTTGGATTGGCGCAACACCCGGTCCTGATCCCCACTGCCGACTGCCAACTGCCCACTGCCCACTTCTAGTCCCCCGCTGAGTGCGAAGCGAATTGCTGCGGGGTCGGCGCCCGGCGCCACCACAAAATCATATTCAAGCTGTCCGCCCTGGTTTCCGTAATAGACCAGGTCCACGCCGGGATAGACACCACGATATTTCACCTGGGCGTAGTTGGGCACGTTGGTGTGCCATTTCTTCGGATCGTTGCCAATAAAGTAGTTGCTTTTGCCGGGCAACTCCTCCGCGCCGCTTACTATCGCGCTGGGATTCGCGCCCACAAGTTTCAACCGGAAAACGCTCGCCGTGGTCCGTGGTCTGTCACCCGTTGTTCTCTGCTGTTGATCGGCATTAAGCGACGAAGGACGCTTCCGCGGCTCCTGACTTCCATCTCCTGACTTCTGACTCCTTAACGAAAGAACCGCTTCGTTTCCGGTCAGATAAAGTCCGTAACCACTGCCCCGCGAAAGGAACTTCACGCGCTTGTCCGCCTGCCCGGTATTCGCCTCAAAGCTTAGCGGGAGCTTTGCATAGTTTTCGACAATCCGCCCTTTTGGTTCAGGCAAGGCTTTTTGAGATAAGGATGGGGGGCCTGCCGAGGCAGCAGTTAACAATGTCGCTGTAATGAGTCCCATTTTAAACAGAATACGTAAGTAGGAAGAAGCGTGCACCTCTGCAAGCATAAACTACCTCCAGATGGTGCGGTTGCCTTGGGGAATAGTAACCGCAGGTTCGTAATTATGGCGGGTAGTTTATACCTAATCAGCCCCCGCGTGCCTCAAATAATGTTAAATTTTAGTAACTATACTATTTTCTTTGGTGGTGTTAAATCGGTACATCTTGTCGGCCTCTTGTCAGCCTCCTCGGCCCCCCTTCAGCAATTGTCGCGCAGGCCGCCGTCATTGAGGTCTGCGGTGCGTCCCTGGATTCAGCTCCCAACACGAAGGCGGGCTCCCATCGTTGGAAATCGTGGTCTTTGCACATGATGAGCAGCGGACCCAAAAGGTGTGTGTCCGCACAACGTGCGTCGGCGGATCCCCAAGAAGAAAAAGTAGGTACTTGATAAGGCAAACGGATGTATAGTCGCTTTTAAAGAGCCCCCAAAACAAGAACTTAGGCCATAGTCGACGGAGACCCGGTGCAGGAATTTCCATTGAGGGGAGGAAAGGGTCATGAACACTCGACGGATAACGGCTGCAGAAGTTCTCCTTGCTTTCGTTCTCGCAACCTTGGTCATACCAGGCGTTCGCACCTGGGGCGAAACGGCCAAAGGGCCGGTCGATCCTGGGGTGCGGGGCGGAGCGCCAGGGGCCGGCAATCCCCTGAGTAACCTCACTTCGGACGAAACCACATTTTTCCAGGACGGGGTCAACCGGTTCGCGGAAGTCGAGGTGGTATCGGGAGGCACGAATAACGGCCTCGGGCCGCGCTTCAACTCCAACCAGTGCCTCTCTTGCCACTCGCAGCCGGCTCCGGGCGGATCGAGCCCGGCGCAGAACCCCATGATTCCAGTGGCTACTCTCAGTGGGGCCAAGAACGTCGTGCCCTGGTTCATCATTCCCAATGGCCCTGTACGCGAGGCCCGCTTTAAGCGAAACCCCAACGGCTCAAACGACGGTGGGGTGCACGACCTTTTCGTCATCACGGGCCGCACGGACGCCGCGGGATGCAATATTTCCCAACCTGATTTCCTGCCTGCCGGAAACCCAGCCACCGGCCAGGGGGGGAATTCCAACATCATCTTCCGCATCCCCACGCCGGTTTTTGGGGCAGGGCTCATCGAAGCGATCCCCGACGCAGCGATCCTCGCCAACATGCAAGCCGATACCGCAGCGAAAATGGAGATGGGCATCTCCGGCCACCCCAACGCACACCTGAGCGGCAACGCAAACCTGAGTGCCAACGATGGGACCATCACCCGCTTCGGATGGAAGGCCCAGAACAAGTCCCTGCTCATGTTCGCGGGCGAAGCCTACAACGTCGAGATGGGAATCTCGAACCAATTGTTCCCCCAGGAGCGCGACGAGACCCCTGGCTGTCTCTACATCGCCTCGCCCAATGACGCACTTAATTTCACGACGACATCCACAGGCTCGTCCAATCCTGCCGTCATCTCCGATATCGAGGCGTTCGCCAATTTCATGCGCATGCTGGCACCTCCCACTCCCGCGCCCGACACGCCGTCGACAGTGAGTGGGCGTGCCACCTTCATCAAGGTAGGCTGTGCCCATTGCCACACACCTTCGTTCACTACGGGCAAAATGATTGCCAGCGGCTCCTCGACGGTTCCGAGCGCGGCCCTATCCAATCAAACAGCGAATCTCTACTCCGACCTTCTGGTCCACCACATGGGAAAAGGTCTTGCCGACGGCATGACGCAAGGGAGCGCCGGCCCCGATGAGTTCCGCACCGCTCCGCTCTGGGGTGTTGGACAACGCATTTTCTTCCTGCACGACGGACGCACAACCGACCTGGTGAAAGCTATCGAGGAACACAGAAGCCCCGGGAGCGAGGCCGACAGGGTCATCGACCACTTTAATCGGCTGACGACCCAGGAAAAGCAGGACGTCATTAATTTCTTGCGATCGCTTTAGGCCCAATACTTTTTACATCAGGGGTTTCCGCAAGCATAGCGCCCCAATGCAACGGGGCAGTTCTTACTTAAGTTCCCGCCCCTGAACTTGAGGACAGGCGCATGTCGTCGAGATTTGAGGCATTCGTTGCGTAAGCGCCGCGGACCCCAAAAGTGGGGGGTCCGCGCTACACGATGATGCCGATCCGCCACGCTCACTTGAAAGAGACCGCGTGAAGTACGGCGAGCGGACGCTTGTCTACAACCAACCACGGATCCTCGCCGTGAGTTTCAAAAATCTGCAGCCGTCCTTCCAATCTCTTGAAGGCATACACCCTTTTCGGTGGGAATTGCTCCTCGTCGAAGTAATCGAAACCGGTCAAAACGTGGTCGATTCCAATGTAATATCTGAATTTCCGGTCAGGAAATATCGCCCACCCGTCCTTTCCAAAAATGTAATTTCGGCCTCGATCATCGGCGTACCTGCCCACGAGCACCACCGCCGCAACATACTGCTCAGTATCACCAACGAATGTGTAAGTTGCCGGCGGGTATGAGGCATATCCGAATCTAAAATGGTGCTCGTCGATCACGGTAACCTTTACATTGGATGTATCCTCGCCTGGTGAACCCTGGTTCTCCACGGACCCATCCTTCGCAATTGCGAATACTGCAGCTCCCTCATGGAAGTTGAAGATGACTGAAAGGGAGATCCCTGTTTCGATCCTATCTACTTTAATGAGCTGAGGTGTATTGACAACATCTGATTGCATTGGAGAAAGCGTCTTCCGAAGCGTTGCAAGATAATCGCTGCGCAAATACTCCCCGGAAACTAGCGTTGCGGGTAGCCTTTTCGATTGTGGAGCTGCCTGCCCAACTGCAACCTGCATGCTTAATCCGGCAACGCATGACACGAAGACGAAACATTGGATTGCACAGCGCCTTACTTCAAAACAACTCTGGGGCCATTCACTTCGAGGACCAAATCCGATCATCATCCACCACCTCCACTTTCTGCTGGAATTTCGGAGGCACGGCTTTTCACTTTTGCCCTTTGACTTTTGCATTTTGCCTTTTGACTTTCCTTTACGCACGCCCGCACGGCACAACACAAACTAAGCGCTATTGCGGAAACTTGGCGGGCGGCATCATGTTTTGCCAGCCCTCGCCGTTGAGCGAATCGAGGAAAGCCAACAGGTCGCGCTTGGTCTCCTCATCCATATAAAAGGGCACGAGGCGCGTATCCAGGTGCGGGTTGGGCAGGCCTCCTTTCGCGTATAAATCCAGAACCTCGGCGAGGGTTTTGATGCTGCCGTCGTGCATGTAAGGGGCGCGGTGGGCGAGGTCGCGCAGCGTGGGCACCTTGAATTTCCCCATGTCGCCACGCTTCCTGGTAATGGCAAAGCGGCCCGGATCAGGGTTTGCACGGTTCATGCCCACGCCCAGGTTGGCGAATTTTTCGTCGGAGAAGTTTGGCCCCTTGTGGCATTCGGCGCACTCACCTTTCTTGTTGAAGAAATCCAGGCCATCCTTCTGCTGCTTGGTCAGCGCCGACTTGTCGCCGGCCAGGTAGCGGTCATAAGGGGAGTTTCCCGATACGATGGTCCGCTCGAAGGTGGCAATTGCCTTGGTAATACGATCATAGGTAACGGCGCTGTCCCCAAAAGCCGCGGCGAAAAGCGGCCCGTAGCCTTTGATACTGCGAATCTTTTGCACCACACCGTCCGTGGTCATGCCCATCTCATCCGGGTTGGTGAGGGGAGAAACAATTTGTGTCTCGAGCGTGGCCGCCCGGCCATCCCAGAATTGCGAATTGCCCCAGGCGCGGTTAAGGAGGGTTTGAGCGTGACGCACCCCCGATTTTCCGTTCACACCCCGGGAAAGCGGCGAACTGGCCGAAAAAGCGTGGGCCGGCTCGTGGCAGAACGCGCAAGACACCACGCCGTTCGCGGAAAGCCGCACGTCGAAGAACAGCAACTTGCCCAGTTCGGCGCGCGCGGGGGAGTAAAGGTTGTCTACCGGCCAGGAAATGGGTGGAAAACCAGTAGGCGCGGGGTAATCGGCTGGCCCGGACTGAATGTCTTCCGATGCTAAAGCACGACCCGGTTGCCCTAACGGAAAGGGTCTGCTCCGTGTCCTCTGTGCCTCAAAAGCTTCAACACAGAGAGCACAGAGAATCTCCGTGTCATCTGTGTTCAATTTTTCTTTACCACGGAGGACACTGAGAGGCTGTCGACCCGAAGAAGCATCTCCGCCCGCCCAAGTAAAGTTCGGGATGAGTGGTGCAAAGGCCAGCGAGAGGCTGAGTAACAGAAGCGCGACCGCGTGCCCGATTTTCAACCCCCGCGTCACCTACTCACCTCCACCGCCGGGATTCGGCTTCAAAACGCGTGGCACGCGTGGCGTGATGAACCGGAATCGCCGCCCAATGATCATCTTCACCAGCAGATGGTCGGTGCTGCGCGTCGCGCCCACGCCCACGCCAAGGTTGAATTCCCAATTGGGACCAAAGTCGTAGTCAAGGGAGGGAATGATCTGTTGCTCCTGCTGATATAACGGATCAAAACCCGTGACCGGCCCCAGCGATCCGTAATATTCCAAGCCCGCGCTGAGTTTTCTTGTCACCGAGTAAGCGAATTTAAAATTGGGAGAAAAGGTGACGCCCTGAGGCACGCTCGGTCCATGGAATGACCGCTCGAGCGCCGGGTTGAAAGCCACGTACCACGACTTCCATTGCTTATCGACGATGGGCCGGATTTCCCACGTCCACGTGTCAGCGGAAAAGATGGGCCGCTGGTAACCAATTTCCGTCGAAACGCTCACTCCCACCGGCCAATGCCAACTCTCGGGCACGCGCACCCTCGGGCGAATATGATCGCCCACCCACTTGTACCCCTGGTTGGGGCCGTAACTGGTGAAAATGTAGAAGCCGGTTTCAAACCACTTCGCCCAGCCCTGGGTGATCTCCACCGTCTCGTGCAGTTGATGGTTATCCGGAATAACTCCCTGGTCCATTGTCTTGAAGCCCTCAAAGGTAAAGTTGCTGTGCAGCTCCACCATGGTGCGTCCGGGCGCCACGGTGTCAGCGCCGTAAACCTGGATTTCGTAGTTGCCCTGGGCGTATAGCGGGAATGTACCCATTGCGAGCAGGAGGATGAGTTGGATGAGCTTTAGAATAGTCGGCTCCAAAAACGAATCTCTAACCAACGATTTTCACCACAGCGCCACTGAGGCGCAGAGAAAAGACCTTTTCTATTCGAACCTCAGCGCTTCCACGCCTCTGCGGTGAGATGCCCCTCAGCCCGGATTATTCACGAATCTTCTTGAGGGCAAAGCAAGGCATACGGTTTCACAC
>CAYTMD010000309.1:0-7693 GCA_964438685.1 uncultured Acidobacteriota bacterium | reverse complement strand
TATGGCAATCGCCGCCTTGACCTTGCGATTCACTTGCTCGTCGGTTTCGCCGTGATCGTGGCGGCGCTCGGAGTGGCCGATGATAACGTGCGTGCAGCCGGCATCCACCAGCATCGTCGGCGAAACGTCGCCCGTGTGCGCGCCTTCCTTGTCCCAGTGCAAATCCTGCGCGGATACGGCAACCTTCGATCCCTTGGCTGCCTGCGCCGCCGCGGCCAAGGCCGTGAACGGAGGCGCCACCACCACTTCGCAGTGTTCGGCTTTCGCCGCCACCGGCTTGATCTTCTCAATGAAATCCACCGCTTCCGCGATGGTCTTGTACATTTTCCAGTTTCCAGCAATTACAGGTTTACGCATTTGGATAAGTCCTTTGAGTTAGTTTTCAGATGTCGGTTGTCCGTGATCCGTTGTCCTTTATCAGGCGTCCACATTCCCCGAAGGGAAAAATTACCATCAGCCGTAGGTGAAACCAACGGACCGCGATGATTGTCCAACAAACTATTTCTTCGTTTCCACCGGTTTCAGTTCCGGGAGCTTGAATGAAATCTATCTACCTGTCCCTCAGACCGGCATAGGTGGTCGTCGCACCCTGACTTTGCTCTCTGTAGCCACCACAAAGCACTTCCCCCATTGGTTTACGTCTTCTTGTTCGAACAAGTCGGTAACACGCTTGACTATCGCCCGCCAACTGGGGGTGCGCAACCGAATAAGCAAGACGCCGTGGTGTGTCCCAGGAACCAGGCGTTGCGCATTGGAGAAGTCCATATCCTGGGTAATCAAGAAGCGAGCTTCGCTTTGTGCCGCCTGCCAGATGACTGGATCGGGCTTGCCTGCGATTCCCTCTTCGACAACGGTGCGGACATCATGGCTCATAGCAGCCAGCCTTGGCGCCAAAAGCGAGGGCAGGTTTTCGTCGAGTTTGATCTTCATCGAACCTGCGGCATGGCAGGGGTAGGAAGGTCCTCCTCGGCAGAAGCTGCCGCAAACGCAATCGCGGCGCGCACGTCCTCCGCCTTGAGGGTGGGAAATGCCTCGAGGATTTCTTCGGTGGAATCGCCGTCTGCGAGGCTGGCGAGCACGGTTCGGAGAATGACTCGCGTACCCTTAAATACGGGCTGCCCGCCGCAGATTTGGGGGTCTCGGACAATGCGCCCCCAGTTCCGCAGCCGGCTTTCCTCCGCGAAGCTCATGCTGATCCTCCTCGACCACACTTATCTTACCAAATTCCCTGCCGGGTAACGAAACGATACTTGCTGCCTGCCTACTGCTTAGTGCCTACTGCCTACTTTTCGGTAAGTGCCGCGACGCCGGGCAACGTGAGCCCGGACAGAAATTCCAGCGAAGCCCCGCCGCCGGTCGAGATATGCGTGATTTTTGCTTCCACGCCGGCCTTTTTCACCGCAGAGACCGAATCTCCGCCGCCAACAACCGAAACCGCGGATGAATCCGCGACGGCGTGGGCGATGGCCACGGTTCCTTCTGCGAATTGAGGGATTTCAAAAACCCCCATGGGGCCATTCCAGACAATGGTTTTGGCCTTGGCGATGTGGGCAGCGTAATCGGCGCGCGTGGCCGGTCCGATATCCACACCCAGGCGGTCGACGGGAATACTGCGCGTGGGCGCCACTTCTGCCGCCGCGCTCGGGTCAAGCTTCGCTGCCACGATATGGTCCACAGGCAGACGGAATTCGATGCTGCGGCGCTCGGCGAATTGCAGCAGGTCGCGAGCCAGGTCAAGCTTGTCTCCCTCAACCCTGGAAAGTCCCACTTCCACGCCCTGCGCCTTCAGGAACGTATAAGCCATGGCGCCGCCGATCAGGACACAATCCGCAAACTTCATCATATTTTGCAGCAACTCAATCTTGTCGGATACCTTGGATCCGCCCACGATCGCTACGTAAGGCCGCTCAGGATGTCCCACCGCTTTGCCCAGGTATTCGAGTTCTTTCTCCATCAATAACCCCGCCACGCAAGGGGAAAGGTCATGGGTAATGCCCTCCGTGGAGGCATGGGCACGATGCGCGGAACCGAAGGCGTCGTCCACATAGACCTCAGCCAGCCCGGCAAGCTTCTGCGCAAATTCCGGCACATTCTTTTCTTCTTCCGGGTGAAAGCGCAGGTTTTCCAGCAACAGGACTTCGCCGTCTTTGAGGGCCTTGGCGGCGGCTTCTGCGTCCGGACCGATGCAATCGGCTGCGAAGGCCACGGGCTTGCCAAGCACTTGCGCCAGGCGTACAGCCGCGGGCTTCAGGCTCATTTTCGGGTTGGGTTTGCCCTTGGGACGGCCCAGGTGCGAGGCCAGAATCAGCCGGCCGCCGCGGTCCAGCAGGTACTGAATGGTGGGTAGCGAGGCCTGGATGCGCGTGTCATCCGTTATCTCGCCCGCGTCGTTTAAGGGCACATTGAAATCGACGCGCATGAAGATGCGCTTGCCTTTGGGGTCAAGGTCACGAACGGAAAGTTTGGGCATAGGTATGATTCCTCGTTGCAGGATATGAACCGGGTCGGGAAAGGTCCGTTGTCAGTAGTACGTGGTCCGTTGGGGGCGATTGTTTCTGTTTGAAGCAGACTCGACGGTTTTGACACCCTCACCCGTCCCGCCCCGGCTGATTAAAACGCCGGTTGCGGTCCACCCTCTCCCCCAAAGGGGCGAGGGTCGCAAATCAAATCGGTGCCGTCCGGCACGGCCTGTGCAATTAAGCTCACGCCTTGCGGTCTGCTTAATCCCACCAGCTCAATTACGCGTGCAGACGACAACGGACGACTGACCACGGATTGCGGACAGCCGCCCGCTGCCTACTGCTTAGTGCCTACTGCCTACTGTATTTCTACAGTCCTTTTGCCGCCACCAGATTGATCAGATCGCGGACGCGGCAGGAATATCCCCACTCGTTATCGTACCAAGCGATGACTTTCACCAGCGTGCCGTCGATGACCTTGGTGAAGCCAGAGTCAACAATGGACGAATGCGGGTTGGCGGTAAAGTCCTTGGAAACCAGTTCCTCTTCAGTGTACTGCAGGACGCCCTTCATGGGGCCTTCCGCAGCCTTCTTGAGGGCGGCGTTCACTTCCTCGCTGGTCGTGGGCTTCTCGACGATCGCCACAAGGTCAACCACAGAAACGTCGGGTGTGGGGACGCGCATGGAAAAACCATCCAGCTTTCCCTTCAGTTCGGGCATGACCAGGCCAATAGCCTTGGCTGCGCCGGTGGTGGTGGGAATCATGCTAAGAGCCGCAGCACGCGCCCGCCGCATGTCTTTGTGAGGAAGATCCAGGATGCGCTGGTCGTTCGTGTAGGCGTGAATCGTGGTCATCGACCCTTTGAGGATCTTGAAGGTGTCGTGGATCACCTTGGCTGCCGGCGCCAGACAGTTCGTGGTGCAGGAAGCGTTGGAAATAATGTTGTGTTTGGCGGGATCGTAACTCTTCTCGTTGACGCCCAACACGATGGTGATGTCTTCACCCTTCGCCGGGGCGGAGATGATGACTTTCTTTACCGTGCCTTTCAAATGCTTCTTGGCGTCTTCGGCTTTGGTGAACAAGCCAGTGGATTCGACAACCACTTGAATGCCGAGCGAGGACCAGTCGATTTCAGCCGGGTCCTTCACTTTGAAAACGCGGATTGACTTGCCGTTAACGATGATAGCGTTATCGCTGAACCCGATGGTGGCATCGAAGATGCCGAAAACCGAATCGTACTTCAGCAAATGGGCCAGAGTCTTGGGATCGGTAATATCGTTTACGGCCACGATTTCGACCCCGGGATCGTTCAGGGATGCGCGAAAGAGATTTCGGCCAATGCGCCCGAAACCATTAATTCCAACCTTGACAGACATAATTGCTTCCTCCAGTGAAGTTCAACAGAGTTGACTTGAATCAAAAATTCTATTCGGCCTTGCAAACTAAGTCAAAGCCTAATGACCCGCTAGGACAATTTATCCCATAATCCTATGCGCGAAAAAGCTCAATAATTGGCCAAGATTGGAAGACGCCGCACCCAAGATTCCAAAGCTCGTTACAACCCTGTAAGCTTAGTGTCCTGAGTTGTGTTCGTAGAGACATCTATGGAGGGCAGTCTGCCAAAATAGCCCCAAACAGGGCATTTGGAGCTTCTAATACTGCCTCACCGACACCACAAGTTCACCATCAAACGTGATAAATAGAACGTGTGGAGGGGTTCCGTAGATCCAGTCTTCCTGCTCATCGCCGTTTCGAACCTCCCGCACGCGCCGGTCCGGAGTGCCCCTGGCGGAAAGCACTGCATCACGGTCCATGCCCACGATGACGTTGTGGTTCT
The DNA here is from genome assembly GCA_964438685.1 of uncultured Acidobacteriota bacterium. GTDB lineage: Bacteria > Acidobacteriota > Terriglobia > UBA7540 > UBA7540 > Bog-366. Next base: position 3,396 of record CAYTMD010000309.1, on the reverse strand, counting down.
TGATGGCTTCTCTGACCGCGGGCGTCACATTCGGTGAATACAAAACTGTGGGGGAGTGCCGTTCGAAATCAAGGACGCCGGAGAGAATCTTCTTTACCTGGGGGATGGTTAGATCCGGAAGGGCCTTGCCATAGTCCAGAGTGACCGATGACCCGTACACGGTGACGGCCTGCTGTTGCGGACCCATCGGGCTTGTGGTTCCCCCCATGCCGATCTCAATGTGCTGGTACCATTTCTTCCCGGATCTTCCGCCGTTATTAAGCTCAAAAATGATCTGATTTGCCTTGAATTCGATTTTGGTTATCTCGGCGGGCACGCCGGGCTGCATGGCCACACCGTTGGAGCGCAATTCCTTTATGGCATCGTCCTGGTCCAGCTTTCCCTTCGCATTCACCCGCACGCCCCTTTTCCCACGGGGCATGGGAATCTTGGTCACTGCCACTTCCTTCAGCAGGCCACGGATGATGTCGATGCGGGTATCGCGGTCCATGCCCTCTTTCGGAAAAGCAATGGGGACCACCAGGAAGGCGACGGCCATGCATAACGTCTGCTTCCGCCATTTCCGAGTGGCTCTTTCGCGGCACGCCGAAGTTTCGAAGCTACGGGCAAACATGGGAATCAATCCCTCTTCGCCCCTTCGTCCGGAGGAGCCGAAAAAATCGTGATCGGCGTTTCAGGCCAGTCGGATGTCACCGGAGTAAAAACCAGGGCTCTCATTTCTTCACTGATATAGATGCTCTTGGTGAGCGACAGGTACGCCGTCACAACTAAAATTGCTCCCATTGCCAGCAAACCGCCTTCCGGCCCGTAGGCACCTCCGGTCAGCCAGGCGGGCCCCCGCACGTGCGCGGTTAGGATGCTGGGCGCCATATTGAGCCCGCTCACCGGCAACCCCAGCAGAAAATCCATAAGGTAATTCCAAATAAAGTGCATCCCGATGGGCATCCACAAGGAGCGTGTCCGTAAATAGGCAATGGCAAAGGGGATTCCCACCAGTGCGGTGTTGAGAGTGGATATCCACGTCCGGTGCGGATTGCCCAGGTGGGCCAGGCCAAACAGCATGGATGTGACGGCAATGGCTCCCACGGGAGTAAGGGATTCCACCAGACGCTGGAAGGGATAACCGCGAAAGACAGCTTCCTCATGGGCGGCGGCCACGGCAAACATCACAAAGCTCGTAGCTCCCACCTTCAGCATCGGATGCGGTGAAAACGTAAAGTGGGCGAGGCCGCCCATCCCCTCCAGTGCCACGACAAGGGAAAGCATTGCGGCGCCCACGCCCAGGCCGCGAACCAGTTCCCTCCACCAACGGGGATGAAAGGCCAGGCCCACGGAACCCAGAGGTCGCCGGTCGAAAATCGCTGTCATCAGCTTGTAAGACGCAAGGGTGGCTACGAGGCCTATGAGGGATTGCCAAAAGGCCACCACCATGACACTGGAATGAACATCTTGAATGGCAAAAACGGTTTCGAGAACTTCCAGGGTAAAGACAGAAACAGCGAACAAAAGGACAACGGCGAGAAAGCACCTCCAAATCGGACGCAGGCGGTCATTCTCAATAAATATCGCGTCTTGATGCATCACGCTTCCAGGGTTCGCTCGGGTGAATCGGCGCGCACATCCAGCCCGGCGCTGGAAATGGCGAAGTTAATGACCTGTCCGCCCAATTGGGTCAGGATGTTCTCCACCGCCGGCTTGGTGCCCGGTCGAACCATGAAAACCACACATCCGCCGCCCCCGGCCCCGCAAACCTTGGCAGCCATGGTTCCGTGCTTCCGGGTATCTTCGATCATGCGGTCGATCTTCGGCGTGGAGATCCCTTTGAAATTGCGCTTTCGACTTTCCCACTCGAGCGCCAGCAACTTCGCCACATCGTTCCAATCCCGCGCCAGCAGCGCTTCACGCATCTGGCTGGCGATGGTGGTGATCTGGTCGAAATTCTTGAGCACGCGCTCATCGTTGTCGATGTGGGCTTTCATGACCTCCCAGTTGTTGATGGCGGAATTGCGCGGTTGGCCTGTGTAGCAGAGCACGAACCGTTTCTCCATGTCGGCGAAGGGCACGGGCAGGCGCTCCACCTTTACGCCATCGCGCTCCAGATGGACGGAATTGGCGCCGCCGTAAAGCGCCGGAAAGTAATCCTGCCAGCCCGTGGGAACCCGGATGACAATGGCCTCCACGTTTTTGGCAATCTCCAGAATCGTGGCGCGCGTGCAGCGTTTGCCGGTGACGCGAGCCAGGCCCCCACAGAGGGCGATATTCAGAGCGGAGGAACCTCCCAACCCGGCCCCTGCCGGCACCTGCGAACTCGTCTTGATGTTCAAGCCGCGCCCTGGCGCAAAGAACATCACCAACTCCCGCAACAAGGGCAATTGGGAGGTGCCGAGCGAAAGGGCGCTGAGGTTGTCCCAGCTCTCCCGCAATCCCTGATCCTGTGAGGTAAGTACGATGCGCCGGTCTGCGCGTGTATCGATAACACATGAGGCATAGCATCTTATTGCGACATTAACCGTTTGTGCTCCGGGATGAAAAAGGTAAAGTGGCCAGATGTCCACCGTTGAGCCCGCTAAGTCAACTCGTGCGGGCGCGTGTGCTTCAATGCGCATGATAACCTCGTGAGAAGGATATTAGGAACAAACCTCTAAGCGGTCAGCTTTCAGCTCTCAGCGCTCAGCTCAGGCGCTCGCCAAACAATTCGTGTCCCCGAGCCGGCTTGAACAAATCTAAACGTCGTGGGGATTTACTACACTCAAATTCGCTGAGTGCTGACTGCTGATCGCTGAGTGTCTATTGCTGTGCAATCTGCATTGTTTCATCAATGGACATGGTTGGCCAAGTGGCTTTGGCGGGATCCGAGGGCCTGGCGGTTATGGTGAAATGCTGGCCGCCTTCCACCTCCGCAGTGTAATTGTAACCGCGCCGGTTCGCGCCGGAAAAGGTTATGGATCCGTCCTGCTGAAGCTCATCCACCGAGGCGTAAGACCCATGGCTGGCCATGTATATCCTTTCGGCCTGAGCGATGGATAGCAGGTCGCTCTTTACGCCCACCACGTCTATGGTCTCGGCAGGCGGTTGCGCGCCTGCGGGTCCCTGAGAGAGCTGTGACTTCACCACGAACCAGATGATCGCCATCACGATCACCAATCCCAGAAGGCCTCCCGCGGCTCTCATAGTCCCCTCCATCACCGGCAGATTGGTGCCGGGTTCGCAACTTCCGGCCCGCACCGACCAAGCACTGCCCCGGCCACCGCTGCTCGCGGACGGAGATGAAATAACCTCCAGGGGCAATGGCCCCCTATTCTGACCCGATGTGCGCGCAGATGCAACAGGCACATGCAGTAGGGGTGTGCGACATAGAAGTTAGGAGCGGTGAATTTTCCTTTTTTGTGCTATTAT
>CAYTMD010000308.1:0-7762 GCA_964438685.1 uncultured Acidobacteriota bacterium | reverse complement strand
AAGCGCGCGGCGCGGTCCACCCTCTCCCCTCGGAGAGGGAAAAAAATCATCGCGCGCACGGGCGCGCTGAAAACCGGGTCTTCCCTCTCCGAGGGGAGAGGGTGGACGAGGTACGAGGTCGGGTGAGGGGGCTCTGCTTGTCCCAGCCACTTTGAGGGGCCACATCGCAAAGCCCCCGCCTTTGCCCGGGGATATTTACAGGACTCCGGATTAAACAGCCATTTTCTCCAGGCGAAGATTGCGGTAGACTCACGAACCCAGCATTCTACGGAGGGCGGAGGGGTCCCAATGGTTTCAGCGAAAGAAATAATGGTGGGTATCGACATGGGCGGCACGAGCCTGCGCGCTCTCGTGGTTAATGCCCAGAACGAAATTCTGGCAATTGAAAAGGCCCCTACCAATGTCGCGCAGAAGCCCGATGGGTTGATTCGCGACCTGGCGGCGATGGTGGAGGATGTCGTGAGTTCAGCGGGCCTGCGTAAATCACAACTGCGGGCCGTCAGCATCGGGGCGCCGGGCGCGGTGGATCCTGAGCGTGGGGTGGTTTATCACGCGCCCAACCTGGGTTGGGACGCAGTTCCCCTGGGCGCGAAGTTGAAGAAGTTGTTGAACGTCCCCGTCTTTGTGGAGAACGACGTCAATGTGGGGGTGGCCGGCGAACATGCCCTGGGAGCGGGCCTGGGAGCGCAGGAACTTGTCGGCATCTTTGTGGGAACGGGAATCGGCGGCGGCATCATCTCCCGCGGCGAACTCTATTTGGGCTCACGGGGCGCGGCGGCGGAGGTGGGCCACATGATTGTGCAGGTGGACGGCCCTCTATGCGGGTGCGGGAACCATGGATGCATTGAGGCTCTGGCCAGCCGTACCGCCATGGAGCGCGACGTGCGGGCGGCCATTCGCGCCGGGGAAAAAAGCTGTGTGCTGGCGCTTATGAAAGAGCGCGGCAAGGACCGCATGACCAGCAGCATCATCCAGCGCACCCTTAAGCGGAATGATCCGGTCATGCGCAAAGTGATGAAGCGCGCCCAGTATTTCCTGGGCATGGCCGTGGCCAGCGTGGTGAACCTGCTTGATCCGGAGTGCGTGGTGATTGGCGGGGGGATTGCCGAGCGCCTCGGTGAATATTTTGTGGCGCCCATCCGCAAGACCGCCTATGAGAATTTCCTGCGCCGGCACGACGCCGAACGGGTAAAAATCGTTTCCGGCACGCTGGGTGACAACGCCGGCTCGCTGGGCGCGGTAGTCCTGGCGCGGAGGAGATTGCAGAAGTGAGACGGGGCATTGGGCAAGCTTCTTGGAACAAGGCTATCGTGCGTAGAGCCGTTACTTCCCTCGCCCCTTTGGGGGAGTCCGATTTCCGGACCCCGATGGGGCCCATCGGACCCCAGAAATCGGGGAGGGTGGCCCGCAACCGGCGCTTTCATCAGCCGGGGCGGGACGGGTGAGGGGGTTAGAACCGTAGGGCCGAGTCCGAATCTGACCTCGTGCATTCGTCTATCTTGCTAGGGACCCCCTCACCCCTCGCCTTGCGGTCCCCCCTCTCCCCCAAGGGGGCGAGGGGGAATGTATTCTTAGTTTCGATGTCGAATTCACGATGGCTGAGAGCGGTCCCTCGTGGTCCACTGGGAGCGTCTGCTAATTTGGACAGCAGTGGAATTGAATCGCCGTGGGCAAGGGCGCGGTTTTTGTGCCCGCCGCCCACGGATTGCATTCCCAAAAAGATCACCGACCCTGAAGGGGTCGAACGGTCGGCCCATTCGTGGGGTGGACCAATGTTGCCGCGAAGAGACCCCTCATCCGGCTTCGTACCTCAGCCACCTTCTCCCCAGGGGAGAAGGTGATGATCTTGTCGAGGTTACTGTACGCGATATTCAATGGGAGGTTGCAATGAGTCCGATTCATCGGCGAATGTTCCTGGTACTGGCAGTTTGGGTGCTTGCCTCGGTTTCGTCCCTATGGGCGCGCCAGCCCGACACGGGATTTTTGAACCGGACAGTGGTGGTTGATGGCGTGACGTATAAATACCAGGTTTTCGTTCCCGCTAACTGGAGTAAGAAAGTGAAATGGCCGGTGATCCTCTTCCTGCACGGCTACGGTGAGGAAGGTGCGGACGGTCTGCTGCAAACGGAGGAGGGTCTACCAACGGCGATTCGCAACCATGTGGACCGTTTTCCCTTTGTGGTGGCGATGCCCCAGTGCCACAAACAGGATTGGTGGACAAATCCCGCCATGGAAGCTCAGGCCTTAAAGGCGTTGGATCAGACCATGCAGGAGTTTAAAGGCGATCCGCAAAGGGTTTACCTGACGGGACTCTCCATGGGGGGCTATGGAACGTGGGCACTGGGCTCGCAGAACCCCGGCAGATTCGCCGCGCTCGTGCCGGTCTGCGGAGGGATTCGCCTGCCTCCCGGCCACCATATCGTCAACGCTCGCGACACGGATGAGTCGGCCGACCCTTACACAGCCATCGCCCAGAAGATTGGGAAGACTCCGGTGTGGGTTTTTCACGGTGGCGCGGATGATACGGTTCCCGTCACCGAATCCCGCCAAATGGTGGACGCCCTGAAGGCTGCAAACGGAGATGTCCGCTACACGGAGTACCCCGGAGTGAAGCACAATTCCTGGGATAAGGCATACAGCGAACCGGAATTGCCCTCCTGGTTGCTGGCTCACAAGCTCGCCCTGTCGAAGTGAGGGGCCGGCGCTGTATGGGCAGGGTACCCTTTGGCGTCCACGTCGACTTTCCACACTTTGTCTCCCCTGGGGATAGAGGGATGATTTCCAAGGGCAGTCTCTAAGTTGACCTGATGTGGCACTTTGCGGTTTTGACCCCCTCACCCGACTCGCCCCGGCTGATGAAAGCGCCGGTTGCGAGCCACCCTCCCCGATTTCTGGGGTCCGATGGACCCCATCGGGGTCCAGCAATCGGACTCCCCCAAAGGGGCGAGGGTTGCGAATTCGAAGCAGCGTGCCGCATATTCCCGAGGCGGCCAAGTGTCGGAAGGAGAACCTTGGTGAAAGCGCTCAAGAGCTTAGTCTTTGTCATTTCCACGCTTTTTGCTTCCGCTGCACTTCCAGTGAGGGCACAGGAGCCGGCCAACACGGGCGTCGTGGCGGTAAAGGCCGGGCGTCTTCTGGATGTGCGATCAGGGAACTATCTGAGCGACCAACTCATTTTGATCGAGTCCGGCAAAGTGCGTGAGGTTGGCAAGACCCGCGATGTGCAGCCCCATGTTCCTGCCAGCGCCAGGATCATCGACCTTTCGCATTATGCCGTTCTTCCGGGACTGATCGACGCGCACACGCACCTGACGGGTGATCCGGACCAGTCAGGGTACCGGAGTCTGGGAATTTCCATCCCCCGCGAGGCGTTGACCGGCGCGCGCAACGCCCGTGTGACTTTGCAGGCGGGTTTCACCACGGTGCGCAACCTCGGCGCGGGTGGCTACTCTGACATCGCTTTGCGCGACGCCATTAATGCCGGCGACGTTCCCGGCCCTCGGTTGGTGGTTTCCGGCCCCCCGCTGGGCATTACCGGAGGTCATTGTGACAATGACCTGCTGGCGCCGCAGTTTCATGCTTTTGAACCCGGTGTTGCGGATGGCGTGCCCGCCGTTATGGCGAAAGTCCGCGAGAATATCAAGTACGGCTCCGACGTCATCAAGTTCTGCGCCACCGGTGGCGTGCTCTCGCAGGGTGACAATCCCGAGTTGGAACAGTACAGCCCCGAGGAGATGCGTGCCCTCGTCCAGGAGGCGCATCGCCTGGGCCGCAAGGTCGCTGCCCATGCACACGGATCATTGGGAATCAGGGACGCCGTCCTGGCCGGAGTCGATTCCATTGAGCATGGAAGTTTTATCAACGAAGAAGATATCCAACTAATGAAGGAGCGGGGAACATATCTGGTTCCGACCCTGTACCTGGGCGACTGGCTTTTGCAGAATTATCAGAAGCTTGGGCTGACGGATAACATGGTGGACAAGGCCAAGTACGTCCTGCCGGAAGCTCGCCAGCACGTGGGGCGCGCCTTCCGCGAGGGTGTGAAGGTGGCCTTTGGGACGGATGCCGCCGTTTACCCGCACGGCCTAAACGCGCACGAGTTCGCAGTGATGGTGAAGTTGGGTATGACACCCCTGACCGCCATTCAAGCAGCCACAATCAACGGCGCGGACTTGCTGGGATGGTCCGACCGCGTGGGCTCCCTTGAACCGGGCCACTTTGCCGACCTGATCGCGGTGGACGGCGACCCGCTTCAGGACGTTACGGTTCTTCAGAATGTAAGAGTGGTGATGAAGGGCGGGGTGGTCGTGAAAGAGGAGCCGCCGGACAGGTAAAGAAGGCCTCCGTTATATTCACCGGCGCGGTTTCGGGAGAGTTTTTCTCTGTTCGTATTTGGGCGACCCCCTCACCCGCCTGCGGGCCGAAGCCCAAGACCTTTCTCGTTCTCCTGTATCCCTTCGGCGGGCGAAGGCCCGTCTCCGTCGGCTGACGGACTGGTGAAAGCGCCGGTTGCAGTCCACCCTTTCACCCAAGGGGGCGAGGGAAGTGGATTTAAATCACCTCTCCCCTCGCCCCTTTGGGGGAGAGGGGCCGGGGGGTGAGGGGGTCGAGTTGGGGCAAGTCAGCTTAAGCGAACAATCTTGGCGCTAGGAGTTATCCCGCAAGATGGGCGACAAACCTGCAACAACGAACGCGATGGTCTATGACCGCGCCAACCAGCGCAATGCTCTGGCGGCGGGCTTTCTCGGCTGGACGCTGGATGCCTTCGACTTTTTTGTCCTCACTTTTGTGCTGGTTCCCATTGCTCACGAATTCCATGTTTCGTTGGTGCAGATGGCGGCCACCATCACGGCCAGCCTGGCCATGCGTCCGGTAGGCGCGGCGATCTTTGGACTGATGGCGGACCGCTATGGGCGCCGTTTACCCCTGATGCTTGACGTTATCTTCTACTCGGTCGTCGAGGTTCTCTCCGGTCTTGCCCCCAGCTATAAAGTATTTTTCGTTTTGCGCCTGCTCTACGGAATCGGAATGGGAGGCGAATGGGGCGTGGGGGCGTCACTCGCGATGGAATCGGTCTCGCCCAAGTGGCGCGGCATCCTTTCGGGAGTGTTACAGGAAGGTTATGCGTTTGGAAACCTCCTTGCCGCATTGGTCTTTGCCCTGGTATTCCCGCATTATGGTTGGCGCGCCATGTTCTTTGTGGGGGGATTACCGGCCCTGCTGTCGTTGTTTATTCGCGCCAAGGTGAAGGAGAGCGCGGCGTGGCATGAGTCGCGCACGGACTGGGGCGCTTATGGAAAAGCCATCGCGCGTAACTGGAAACTGTTCCTCTACATGGTCCTGCTGATGACGACCATGAACAGCATTTCCCACGGCACCCAGGACCTGTACCCCACTCTGCTGCAGCGGCAACGGCACTTCAGCCCGCAGACGACGGCGATGATCACGATGATCTCCATGGTGGGAGCCATTGCCGGCGGACTGCTTTTTGGCCTCTATTCCGACCGCCGCGGACGCCGTCGCGCCATGGTTACGGCGGTGATCTTCGCCCTTTGCCTGATACCTGCGTGGGTGCTGTCATCCACCGTGCTGCTGATTATTCCTGCGGCATTCCTGATGCAATTTATGGTGCAGGGAGCGTGGGGAGTTATTCCCGTCCATTTGAATGAACTGTCACCGGGCGAATTGCGAGGGTTCTTTCCGGGGTTCGCCTACCAATTGGGAGTGTTATGCGCGTCCAGCATCACGTTGATTGAAGCGGTTCTGGCCAAACACCTGACCTATGCCCAGTCACTGGGCTTGCTCGCCGGTATCGTCCTCTTAATCGGGGTGCCGGTCATCGGTTTGGGACCGGAAGCCAAAGGCGTGGCATTCGCGAAAGGTCCGCCGCCCGGCAAGTAAGGCGCACCGATCGCCGTAACCTTCCGGCAAGAGCGCGAGTCCAGCGAATTAACGCGGGCCTTCACCATCCAGATATTCCTCAATTTGTCATCTCCCTCCAAAGAAACACATTTCTTGAGTGGTGCAATTTGTCCGCTTTCCACAGAAGGGCCACTTGACCATTGTATTCGGAGGGGTTCAGGCGTATGTTCGCGGTCATGGAGAAATCCACATAGGAAGTTTGGCTGGTGCCCCATGCTCGCTTTTGGTTGGCGGCAAGGCAAAAGATATCCCTCATCGAAATTTGGCCAGTCAAGAAACCTTGTTGACATCTTTAGCTCAGCGATAAAAGTTTGGCAGAAGGGACAAGTCTATGGCGTTTGAAGCGCACCAGACGAACGAGCAAATTCTTCAACACCGGCACGCTGACCTAAACAATACCGGCCTGCACGGTTACAAGGAAATGCCCTCACTTGCGGTATGGAAAAAGGACAGCTTCGTTGGCACGGGCCTGTTTCCCCGGCGGGCGGACGACCTTTGCCTGGTGCGAATCGATGAGCTTGTGGACCTTTACGAACGGGGCCAGGGAGGCCAGGTTCTTTACATCACGGCGGAGATCTTCTTTACGACGATGTGGTGGGTCAACAACTTCAAAACGCAGGGCGCTAAGATGGATGAGCGGCGCCGCCCCGCGATCCTCCGGTTGAACCTTTGCGCCGCAAATCAGGTGGCAGCGCTACTTGCACCATGCTCGGTCGGGGAGGTCGCCTCAAAGTTGAAGGCGATGTATGGGACCGGGATGTCCAAATACGGCAAAAAATTGGACCGCAAGCAAACACCGTATTACCTGTCGGTTCTGGAAAGGGAGAAATATCGGGTCATCTTCCGAAACGGCTTGGCATATCGCCTGCAGCAGGAGTGGGGCAAAGAACCTGAGGTGAAGCGTGTGGACACCAAGCACTCCGACATTGGTGGAGACAGAAAAGGCATGGGTTTCGTCATGACCCTCTCGGGGGCATTCTACCTGGCTGACTTGGGGGCGATGGCGGAGTTTACTGGCGGGAATAATGTGAGGTTCCACTCGTGCTTCCGGGGGGGCGAACCTATCCTCTGTGCTGGCACCGCCTCCGTCGTACGTGGCCGGATCATCCGAATCAAGAATGACAGCGGACACTACCAGCCGGTGGACCAGTCCCTGGCGCATGTTCTCCGCAAGCTGCAGTTTAGCGGCGTGGACCTCACCAAGATCGAAGTTCATCGGGAGGAATGGAAACAGGGAGAAGAGGACCGCTATATCACACCCACAGCTTACTCCGGCGACTGGTTCCTCCGCGTCAATGGTAACTGGGGGCTCGCCCAACCTAAACGGTTTCAACTGCCGAAGGTCGCGTAGACTCGATCGGTGCGCCGTTGGCTTGAAAAAGGATTTACCACCTGCAGTTGGCCATGACCGATTTCATCCCCCTGGAGAGGGGGGGCGAACGCAAGGCCAAAGAGTATTACGGAAGCCAACGTAACGGGGCAAATGAACATAGAGACATTTATCGCTCAGCAATAATAATTTGGCAGAAGGGACAAACTTATGGCGTTCAATGCGAACCAGACGAACCAACAGATTCTTCAGCACCGGCACGCTGATCCCAATAATGCCGAATTGCACGCGTACAAAAAATTCCCCTCACTTGCGGCATGGAAAAAGGACAGCTTCGTTGGGAATCTTCTAAAACCCATACGGAAGGACGACCTGGCGCTTGTCTGGATCGATAAGCAGGTGGACCTTTACCCCAAGTGCAAGGAGGGCCAGCGTCTTTACGTCATGGCGCAGATCTTCTTCACCACCATGTGGTGGCTCAACAATTACAAGAACCAGCCCGCTAAGATG
>CAYTMD010000307.1:0-7800 GCA_964438685.1 uncultured Acidobacteriota bacterium | reverse complement strand
ACCCGACGAGGATTTGCAGATTGGCGTGTTGCTGGCTTTATTGCAGGACGATGCCAAGAATCAATCTTCCTACCTGACGTGGGGAGAAGGAGTGCCGCGCGAGAAAGTGGCTGCCACTCTGCGCAGCGATTTCCTGGTCACGGAAGAGCGCGCGGACAAGCTCTCCGGCGCATGGGGTCAACATCCGTTGCTGGGCCGCATGTACCTTCCGGCCTATCGGGCGGGAACGGAGAGAGTCGCCGAGTGGCGGCGCATTCACCCGGCGAATCGCATTCTGCCGGCAATCTATGGCTGTTCTGGGCTGGCTGATATCGTGACCATCGAAGAGATGTTAAAGCAAGAGTAGCTCACCCCGGTTTCGTCGGTGAAGTTAGAAATCTCCACGCATTATGTCCTGAGGACGGGGCACGCGGAAACAACCCACTTGGCCGTTCAAACGGCCTAACCACGATTGTTTCCTCAGTCCCCGGCCATTGTGACGTCTTGTCACCTTTGCCGGCGAGGTTCAGAGTCCATTTCCGACGGGCAGGAAATGGCGGGCTGGAATTGTGAAATCTTTTCCTACCGGCAGGAAATTGGCCGATTTTCCTATTGACAACATATCTTGCCCGCGTGCTAGGCTAATCAGGGAGAAGGAGCGCGCTGCCGGCTGGCGGCGGTTAACCACCCCCGGCGCTAACGCGCCTCCCCTCCTGAATCAGGAGGGGAGCCTTGCGCGTGCGCGAGAAGGACTAGGAAGTGGACGGCAGGCAGAAAGCAGCAAGATACCCATGTATGCCAGAAGGCCTATGAAAAGAAAGGGACTTGGCTCGAACTGCAGGTCGTAAATGGAGATGGCACATGCGCCCAAGGCTGGGCTGGTTCCGCCCCCCGGCCCGGGCAGGCCAAGCCAGTCCCTACAAGACATGTTTGGTTGCGGATCCGCCACGCTGAGCCGCCGTGTCTCTGGTGTGAGTGCAATCGATTCTTTCACATCTTCAAAGTGGGCAGGGCTCGGATGGATCGAGGCAGGCTTCCCACGCTACAGGAGCCCGCCAGTCACCAGATAGCCCTTCACTTTTATGCCGCGCACCCCGGGTGCGAGTCTCAATAGCTTTCTGGCGGGGGCTTGTGTTAACATTTCCGCTGCGTTACGGTCATTCTCGCGTAACTTCACGCTTCCGCACGGAACGGGTTGTCATGGGGGGAGAAACAACAACGAAATTGAAAGGAAGAATTTTTTATGTCTGGCCATTCTAAGTGGGCAACGATTAAGCACAAGAAGGGCGCTGCCGACGCGCGCCGCGGAAAGATCTTCACCAAAATCATCAAGGAAATCTCCGTCGCTGCCCGGATCAGCGGTGGCGACCCGGATTCCAATCCGCGCCTGCGCACGGCGATCTTAGCGGCCAAAGCCGAGAACATGCCGGCGGACAACATCAAGCGCGCCATCCAGAAGGGCACGGGGGAACTGCCCGGCACCATCATTGAGGAAGCAATTTACGAGGCTTACGGACCCGGCGGGGCGGCCATGATTGTGGAAGTCACCACCGACAACAAGAACCGCACCACCTCGGAAATTCGCCACATGTTTTCCAAACATGGCGGGGCCTTCGGCGCTTCAGTGGCCTGGATGTTCCACAAGAAGGGGTACGTGGTCGTGGAGAAAGATAAGGTCTCCGAGGATAAGTTGCTGGAACTTATCACGGATGCCGGCGCTGACGATATGGTGGATGACGGCAGCAATTGGGAAATTCTTTCGGCGCCGGAAAACTTCCAGAATGTGGTGGAACACCTTAAGGCTGCGCAGATCACTCCGGCAGCGGCGGAAGTTTCCATGGTGCCGCAGAATTACGTCAAGCTTTCCGGCAAGCAAGCCGACCAGATGCTGCGGCTGATGGATGAACTGGAAGACCACGAAGACGTTTCGCACGTCTACTCCAACTTCGACATCGAAGAATCGGAGTTGCAGGCCCTCACGCAGGACAAGTAGCGGCCGCCGTGCGTCTCCCCCGGGCGCGGCACTGCTGGCAGATCCGGCGCGACCCGGGATGCTCTGCTTTTGGGAGATATTCCCCATCCGCAAGCAAATGCTGCACACGCATCAAAACCCCGGCTGCGCCAAACGGCGCGGCCGTTTTGTGGACACTTGGCGGTATCACCCGAGGATTTTCGCCATAACGCTCAACTCCAAAGTCCGTCGATTTTGCTCTCTTGGTATTGTGATGGCAGCACTGGCACTCGTTCCAGGAGCACACAGTCTGCGCGCCCAACAAGCCGCCACGATCCCCCGGCTGAGCTTTACCAAACTTCTCAAGGGCAGCACCCCTGAATACGTATCGTTGAGCATTGACGCCAATGGCAAGGGCACTTACGACTCATGGAATCCCGGAGGGTCGCCATCTCCCCGCCCCATTCAAATTTCGCCGGGCACCACGAAGCAGATATTTTCCCTGGCAGAGTCCCTGAATTACTTCCGCTCTCTCAACCTCGAAAGCCGCCACAAAGTGGCGAACATGGGGCTGAAAACCCTCATTTACGAGGCCGGCAAGGAAGTCAACAAAGTTGAGTATAACTACACGGAGAATCGCACGGCCCAGGAACTCACGGCAACTCTTGAAAAGATTGCCGACGTTGAGGAACGAATCGCACGGCTTCAATTTGCCATGAAATATGACCACCTGGGCCTGCCTCAAATCTTGGGCGAAATCCAGCAAGGCCTGGACGACCACGCTTTTGTAGAGGCTATATTGATGGTTCCGACTCTCGAGAAGATCTCAGATGACTCCCGTCTGATGCACCTGGCCCAGTCGCGGGCGCGCGATATCATGCAGCGCATTCAGGGAAATAAGTAATGTCACCCATACATAGGATATCGAATTCCACAAGTTACCTGGTAGGTAATGGTTGCCGCTGGCGCCCTGAGAAACCTCGGGGCTGTTTGCGTCGTCTAAGCAAGTGTAGGATAGGGGAAGTAGCCAACCTGTACTGGTAAGGAGGTGGCCAATGAAACCCCGCATCCGTTTCTCGCTGGGAATACTCACCGCAGGGTTTATCGCACTGCTTTCGGCAAGTCTGATTTGGGCACAAGACAACTCACATACCAGAATCCTCCGCCTAAGTTTTGTGGAAGGCGAGGTGACAGTGCAGCGGCCTGACGTGCAAACGTGGGCTGAAGCGCCGGTCAACACGCCCATCCAGGAAGGCTCCAAGCTATCCACGGCGGAGAACAGTTTTGCGGAAATACAGTTTGAAAATGGCGGGACTATTCGTTTAGGGCAACTTTCCACGCTCGAGTTCACGGCGTTGGGACTCGAACCCAACGGCGCCGAAATCAATCACGTGGAACTCCACCAGGGATACGCCACATTTCACCCTCTTCCCTCACGCCTTGGGGAAAGCTTCCAGGTAGGCACGCCCTACGGAACGCTCACCGCCGAGGGTGGCACGCAATTCCGGGTGGATTTGGACCAGGGCGTAGAGCGCGTGGAAGTTTTTACTGGCGCTGTCGAAGAGCGCAGCAACATGGGCGCTATGACCCTGGAGGAGAACTTCACCCTGGTCATGCAGCCCGGCACATCTGAGCCAACTGATATTTTCCAGGGTATCACCGAGGATGATTGGGATAAATGGGTTGACGATCGCGAAGCTCAAATGGAAATGCCGCCAACCGGGCCCTCTCCCAATACATACTCCAGTGACGAGGGGGAGGATACTTACGGATGGAGCGACCTGCTTCGATACGGAACCTGGTCCAACGTGCCGGGGGCAGGCTACGGTTGGACTCCCTCCATGGTTACCGACCGATGGGCGCCTTACTCAACGGGCCAATGGTGCTGGTACCCAGGATGGGGTTACACGTGGATTGGCGCTGAGCCCTGGGGATGGTTGCCCTATCACTATGGCGGGTGGGAATTCATTACGGGAACCGGTTGGGTGTGGTTCCCGGGCAGACTCCATGGATGGTCTCCAAGCCAAGTCACTTGGTATCACGGCCCCAATTGGGTCGGATGGGTTCCCCGCTCGCACCGGCATGGTGACTCCAACGGCTGTGGCAAACACTGCGGCGGTGCAGTTGTCAGTACGTCCACCTTCCGTCATGGGGGAGCGCTGACGGCTAACCTCATGTTGCGGATCAATCCCACTTTGGGAGAGCAGGTCAAGGAACCGGGAATTACCCCTTCCGCGACGGCCAAGTTGACGGGGCCCGCGGTTTCAACACCCTCCGCGCCGAGGCAGGGCTCCCTTGGGGCGACGGCCCACGCGGCGCCAATGGGAGGAGGCCTTCCAGCAACGACGGCAGCCTCGCCGGGATGGCAACACGTGGGCGCCAGACATCCCAATTCATCGATAGAGTATGACCCTCAGCACAATAGTTACGTAAATAGCCATCGGGCTGCGCCACAGCAGGTTCGAGCCGATGCAGCGGGCGAAGCGAACACTCCCAGGTCGCCTGGTACGAACACCGGACTGATGCAACCGGTGCCCGTCGAGAACCGGGAAGCGGGCGAGCGGCCGGCGGATAACCAGGGGCGCGGTCAACCCGATCCCATGATAGGTCCCGGGCCGATGCAACCCAGGTCGGTGGGAGGCAGGACAGGCGCCGCGCCACGTGGTAACACGAACACTTATGCGACTCCGGCAAACCAGGAACTCAATGAGCCGAGTCCGTCCATGGGCGCGAACCCAATAAGGCCAGCGCCGACGGGGTCACATACAGGTTCCGCTCCTGGAAGTAACAACACTGTTTTCGCCAATCCGCCAAATCATGGGAACCCTTCAGGCAGACCAACGCCTTCGGGGACAAGCGGTAATCCCGGTGGAGGTCGTCAAGGCGGGGGCGGCGGGTCACCCGCGGGAGGCCATTCCGGCTCTGCAAGTGGTGGCGGACATGCTGGAGCCGCTTCGGCTGGCGGCGGGCACCACTGAGTTCGCCAGGCTCCAACCCGTAGATAATAGGGGAGGCAGCCTGATGATAACTTTGCTGATCGAAGGTGCGCTCATCCCCACACAAAGGGTGAGCGCGCCTTCGCGTTTCTGGCCTATGCTTGCTCCTATGAGTTTGCGAGTTATTTGCGACGGTCCTGCCCCTGAGCAATGATAATTCCAGTCAGGAAATGATCATGCCCGCGTAACCCACCACGGCGCTGCGGTCACCACCCGTATCACCCGAGGTGGCGTAGCGGACCAGCTCCGCGCGAGTGGCGCCAATTTCTTTGAGCGCCGTCAGCATGGCGACGACAGGGCCATAACCACACATGGAGATGTCTTCATTGCGAACAACGTTATACAAGCCGAGGGCATCCAGAGCCAGAATCTGGTCAATTGCTTTGTGGTCCTTGATTCGAGTAACGTCGTCAGGCTCGTAGTGGTTCATATCGCTGGAAGCGACGATCATCACCGGGACTGCGGAGCTCTTCAATACTTGCGCCATGCCATGCCCCAGAGCTTCCAAGGCGGCATAACGGCTCACACCGATGGCGATGGGGACAAAGGTGAATGCACCCACGTGCCGCTGCAGGAATGGAAGCCGGACTTCGATGGCGTGCTCGCCTTCGTGCGCCTTGGTGTCTTCCATCAGCAGGCGGCAGTTGTGCTGAAGACTTGCGGCCAATGCGGCGTCAATGGGTGCGGCGCCCAAGGGAGTAAGCCACTCGCCCTTTGGCATGATCGCCAGCGGCACACCACGTCCGGTGTGATTGGGACAAAGTATGATGTACGTCGCACGGGCCGGCAGCCGCTGAAACACTGCTCCCGCTACGGGTCCGGAATACATGTAACCAGCGTGAGGAACCATGCAGCCGAGTGCCGCGTCTACTTTTTCCGGCGCAGGCACGTCTGCGTTTAGATATTGGTCGAGCTGCCGCGTGAGAGCGTCGGGCTTGGCCGAATAGAAGCGCCCCGCTACAGCCGGTTTTCGGACTGCGGGCGTTTGCATGGGTGAATCCTATGCTTGCCCAATCGAGGTGTCAAGCGAGTTACGCGAGACAGCGGTGGAAGGCAGTGGGCAGAGTTCCCAGCGGTTTGTGATCATACTGGGAACCATAGCCACTAAAGACTATAGCCTCCGGCTCAAAGGGCAGTACTGTATGTGCCATATCTGCCTTCTGCCTTCTGCCTACTGCTTAGTGCCTACTGCCTACCGCTTTCCGCCTACTTTCCCTTGCTCGTCGGCATTGGCTCCGGCATATACACGTGAAATTCCCCCGGCGGGTGCGTGTGCTCAAATTGTATCGTAGTGTGATGTATTCCGAATTCGTGGGCCAGCACCTCGCGGACCTCGTGGGCAATGTGCTCACACTCCGAGGTCGGCATATCCAGAACATGGATGTGGCAGGAGAGGGCCTGGGAATTGGATCCCAGACTCCAGATATGCACGTCGTGAACTTCTCTGACACCTTCAACCCTCAGCATTGCCGCCGCTACGCTCTCCAGGGTCATGCCTTTGGGCAGGCTTTCCATCAGAATGTTGACCGAGTCAGTGATGATTCCCACCGCCGACCACAGGATCAATGCCGCAATCAGGAATCCCAGCGCCGGGTCGATGATCGAGCGCCCGGTCAGCCGGATAATCCAGGCGCCGGCAATGATGGCCACATTGGATAGGGCGTCACCCAGGTTGTGGATAAACACCGCACGCAGGTTCAGGTCGCCCCGCTCGCCCAGCAATCCCCAGGAGATTCCACCATTCACCACCAGCGCGATGCAGCCAACCACCAGCATGGCGCCGGAAGCGACGGGTTCCGGATGCATGATTCGCTGGTAGCCTTCATAGCAGAGGTAAAGCGCCACCGCCATCAGCATCAGCGCGTTTACAAAGGCAACCAGCACCCCCGCCCGTTGATACCCGAAAGTCTTTTGGTGGTCGGGGGGCAGGCGCTCAAAGTAGAGGGCAATCCAGGAAAGAATCAGCGATGGAACGTCGGTAAGGTTATGCCACCCATCACTCACCAGCGCAAGGCTGTGCGACATCGAACCGGCGACGAACTCTGTGGCCACCAATGCAAGCGTGGCCACCAGGGCAACTTTTACCACCCAGGTTGCTCTTAATCCCTGGTGATGATGATGGTGGTGATGTGAATGCACGATGCTATCTGTACCTTTTTAGATCGTCATGGAACGGGGGAAAAGGGCGTGGCGAATGGCCCAGCCCTTTCCCGCATTCTGAATCATTGCCGTCAGACCAACTTGGCCGTAAGACTGATTTGCGCGCCCGCCAGCACTTTGGATACCGGGCAGCCCACCTTGGCGTCGTTGGCAATCCTTGCAAAGGTCTCGGCGTCGATGCCGGGAATCTGGGCTTCGGTATTGAGTTCAATCCGGGTGATCCCGAATCCCTCGCCCACTTTCTCCAGGTGCACTGTGGCCGCGGTGTGGATGCGTGTCGGAGTAAATCCTGCCTTGCCCAAGGTGGCAGAGAGGGCCATGGAAAAGCATCCGGCGTGTGCTGCCGCGATCAATTCCTCGGGATTGGTGCCCGTACCGCTCTCAAACCGGGAGGAAAAAGAATACTGCCCTTCGTAGGCGCCGCTGCCCAACTTCATCGTCCCTTTGCCATGGATAAGATCGCCCTGCCATTCCGCTTCTGAAATCCGTGCTGCCATATTGTTTTGCTCCTTCGATGAGATGTTGAGTTTACCGCTCCGACGGGAAGACGCCACAGCGGGCGCAGCCATGCCGGCGCTCCGCAAATCGTGCTCGTGGAATTCTACCCTGACCTTTCAGTATAACACCGCCAGACCATCGGGTCATCGCGCCATCGGGCGATGGGTGTGCGACATAGAAGTTAGGAGCGGTGAATTTTCCTTTTTTGTGCTATTA
>CAYTMD010000306.1:0-7869 GCA_964438685.1 uncultured Acidobacteriota bacterium | reverse complement strand
GGACCGCCGCGCGGCTATCGCCGCTTAACCCCAACTTCTATGTCGCACACCCATGCAGTAGTGACAGGCGGCGGGCACCCCCACCAGGATCACGGGAAGGCGTCTGCCGCGTGTCGTTTGCTGTCGAATCTGGTGTGGGGTACACTCTTCGAGTGTGGAAACTACGCAATTTGTGTTGAAAGCGGCGCTACTACGTGCGTCAGAAGGTTAGGGTGGAAGTAGACACTGCGGAGCCAGGAGGATACGCCCATGAAAGTGCAGACCTTCACGGCGGTTATTCATCGGGAAGATGACTTGTATGTCGCCACCTGTCCTGAGTTGGGAACGGTGAGTCAAGGAGCGACGATTGAAAATGCTCTCGCCAATCTTAAAGAAGCTACGGAACTCTATCTGGAAGAGTTTCCCCTCCCCGATGTTGGTCGCCCGTTGCTGACCACGTTCGAGGCAAATTATGCCTAAGCTCCGCCGTGTATCGGGGGAGGAGGCGATCCGAGCCTTGGAGCGATTAGGGTTCCGTCAGGTTCGGCAGCGTGGTAGTCACGTGGTTCTCAGGAAGGAGTCGCCCCAAGGATCTATTGGGTGCGTCGTGCCGCTCCACCGCGAACTGGCCATCGGTACCCTGCGTGGAATTCTTCAACAGGCAAAGGTCCCGGCCGAGGAGTTTATGGAGAAGCTCTAGAAAAGAGACTTTACTTGGGTTGGACGGTTGGCGCAGAGCGATCTGCATCTAACTCAAGATTCCCACCCGCCCTTTTCGATGCCTGCCAAGTCATCAGACCCCCTTCGGGTATAAATCAAAATTAGGAATTCATGGGTGAACAAAATGAACAGAAGAAAATTCATACAAACTTCGCTTGCCGTGGCCGCGCCTACAATCCTCGCGCCGATCTGCCATGCAGGGAACTTCAGCGCCGGGCCTGCCGACTCGGAACAACAAATCATTGCCGCGGGGGTGCGGGCCGCGCTTGACAAGAACCTTTACCCTGCCTTGCGTCAGCGCGTTTACCCGGGGCACTTTGCCATTGTGGCCGATGGAAAAGGCTATGGGGCGGAGAATACCTGGCCCGGCCTCGACTCCTGGCAAATGGCGGGCGCTTATCTTCTGATGGGCAAGCATCGGGAGATCCTGGATTACTTTGATTTCGTGCAGGCTTCCCAGCGCCCTGACGGCAATATTCCCTTCGCCATCTTTCCCGCCGATACTCCGCCCAGGGGGATGGACAACTTTTTGCGCGGTCTCCGGTATCCCCAGGACGTCTATACCTACAAGCCGGTCGTTCGGGCGGGCCAGCCCGAATCGAGCAACATGCTTCCACGCAAGTGGATTGGCCTGTTCACGCATTGGCAGATCAAGGTCAACCCTCTAAGTGTGCTTGGGCCCATCTGTTTCATTTTGACGGGCCAGGAAATTTACGCCGCCACCCAATCCGCATCCTGGCTGGCGGAAAAAATGCCAACGCTGGAGGCAACGGGACGTTACCTCCTGACGCGCATCAGCCCCAATGGATTGATGAGCGGCGCAGGGTTTTATGTCGAATCTCCGCCCCGCAACCAGTGGGACGGCGTTACCCAATGCTATGCCGTCCAGGCGTTTCGCCAGCTTTCCGCGCTCCACAAGATTCTGGGCAAACGCGACGCGGCGGCAACGTGGGATCGCCACGCCCATACACTGCGCAACCGCTTCCTGGAAGTCTTCTGGCAGCGCGACCACTTTGCCGAATACCTTCACCCGGAACATGGGCTGGTTGACTCCCATGGACTGTCTGACGTGAACTGGGCGGCAATTGCGCTGGATGTTGCCCGCGAGGAACAAGTGGAGCCGCTCTGGCAAAAATTACAGGGCGAACCCATGTTCTGGCGGGGAGGTTTGCCAACCCAGTTGGTGACCAAGCCGTTCACGTACCAACCGTGGGAATTCACGGAGCCCATTCCCTTCAAATTCACGGATTACACCAATGACGTCGCGGCGATGGGAAGAGTGTGGTACCTGGAAACGCTGGCCTGCGTGCGCATGAAGGATTTCGAGCGGCTGCGCGAATCCGTGGTGAAGGTCTGCCAGATGGGCCAGAAAGATGGCGACCACTGGCATGAACGCTACCACCCCGGCGAGGGTGATACCGTGAAGCCGGGCGGAGTCTACGGCTATTGCGAGTACCCCGCCATCCTTATGCGCACAGTGCTGAGCAACCCGTCAGTTTTCCCCAAAACGTGGTGATTCGGCCAAGGCGCGGACTTTGCCGCCGAGGCGCTGAGACGCAGAGGAAAGAGGACAAGGCAGCGACATACGCTAAGCGCTTGGTAATACACAACGTCAGAAAGACGTCAGTTTCTCGCGTCCGCCGAGGCCATTGCTTCGTCAACAATTGCATAGAAGGCTGGCGCCGGAGGGACTCCAATCACAATTCTGCCATTCACAAAAAAGGTCGGTGTTTTGTCTACCCCCAGAGCTTGGGCTTCTCTGCGGCAGACTTCGATGCGGGCTTGAGACGCTTTGGCGTCAAGGCAGGAGCTGAGATTGACATGATTTAGCCCTGCCTGCTCGCCAAGGCTCAGCAACTGCTCCCGGACATTCATAGCGTTTATTATTTCCTGATTTCCAAAAATCAGCGTTCGATAATTGACGAATTTCGAGGGGTCGATTTGATACGCACACTCATTCGCAACGGCTGCGGTTGTTGACCAGGTGTGAATTGAGAGGGGGAACTCCTTGAAAACGATCCTGACCTTGCTGCCGTAACGGGGCAGGAACTCACTTTCCAGGAACTTCTGAAAGTAAGCACAGGTTGGGCACTCCAAGTCGGCATACTCCACGATCGTCACGCGAGCGCTGGCGGGGCCGACGCTTGGCTGATCCCTGGTGTCGATGAGCTGCTCGACAAAATCCCGCCGGAAAGGCAGCACCAAACCAAGGATACCTGCCCGGTGATTTCGGGTCACGAACAAGTCGCCGTTTTGCGTTCTGGTTCCGTCACGGACCGTTACCGTTGATTTGAGAAAATCCGGGAATGCAGAACGTGCAAAGGGACCGACCGTAACCTCGGCTGTGGATGGGAGCTTGGCCGCCTCGCGCACGCATCGAACGATCTCAGCGGTGCTGGCGCCGTTTAGCGCAAAAATGTTCCCCATAACAAAGCAGCGGGCATCGGTGGTGATGAATACATCACTGACGCGCTTTTGTTTGCCGTCATCCACCGTTACAGCGGTCTGGTAGAAATGCGGGTACGGTGACTGATGGACGGGTTGAGCATCGACCCTGATGGTCGCGGGCACCTCAAAACGAGCGCGGACATATTGAATGATATTTGCCGGAGTTGCTGCTGCGGGAACTCCCGGTTGCCTGGCGCTTCCCCCATGTTGGGTATCCCCGAAGAGAGGGTTCCACACCGCAAGGATGAAGATGCCGCACAAAAGTGCAAGTCGGTGGCCATGTCTCGGCCTCATCATGGCGGGCTCCTTTTTGGGGTTCTGGAAGCGCCTTGGCGCTCAAAACCCCTTCGACATTCTCTCACACGGTTAGTCGCGAAAACAGATAATTCAAGTCTCGTGGTACCGATGATTTCAATTGGATAGGTGATCCTGCGTGGCTACCCACCTTAGGGGTATAGTCGCTAGAATAACTGTCGTCTCCGGGTATGTACAAGCCCGCTACGCGGGCTCGCTGCCCCATGGTGCTTGTTCCAGCGCCTATGGTACGTATGGATAATTTGGCGAATGAAATTGTCCAGATCATCTGTCGACACGTCTTGCCCGGCGCCTTGTCTGAATCTCCATTTTCATCTGTAGCCTCTGTTTACGATTGACAAAGCTAGCCTGTGGGATATACTGGAGGCTGGGGCCGGCGCAAGGCGGCTCACCTTGGACCCATCCAGGGGTTGGCACATGGCTGATCAAGATTCGATCTTACGGCGACCCCCTGCGTACCCAGTCTCTCGCGATGTGTCAGAAACGAAAAGGGTTATAAGTGCATAGCGGAAATCTTCGCAAAACGTATGCTGCTGAAACTAAATGGGTTATCGCGTTATCGAGGTTGCGGTACGAGAAAAAAGGGGGATATAAAATTGAAGGTTAGTCTCGCGATATTGTTGAAAACACATGGAGAAAAGATGTCAGGTTTTAACCTTCTCGCGATGTTGATGAAAACAAACAACCTATGGGTTTTCTCTCGCGATGTTAATGAAAATAAATATAGTTAGGGTAAATTGAGGCTTGGCCCGCAGGGATGGACTAGCAGCAAAAACAGGCAAGGCTTGCAGGCAGAAGGGTCAGTCCGCCAGGTCAAACGCAGGATGATTCCGACGAGGATACCAGCAGGAAGGCTTATGGCCAGGAACCAGCGGGCTTGATGAAATCGTAGCGGCGAGTTTACCTCGCCAAATGGCGGCGTAAAGCCGCCTCTACATCAACCTGCACCTCCGCCCCTTTCTTGTCATCCAGGGCACAGGGCCTTACAATAGGAAGAATATACTGTTAGGTCGAAAGTAAACTATACGCTATGGGAACCTTTCTTCAATACGGATTAGGCAAGCTATTTGGCACGAAAAACGAGCGCGAGTTGAAGCGCTTGAGCGCGCGGTTAGCCGAGATCAATTCCCTGGAACCGGAGATGGAGAAGCTTCCCGACTCCGAGTTTCCACTGCGCACCATTCGGCTGAAGGAGCGCCTTGCCCAAGGGGCCACGCTCGACGATATTCTTCCGGAAGCTTTTGCCCTTTGCCGCGAAGCTGGGCGCCGCACGTTGAACATGCGGCACTTCGATGTGCAACTGATCGGCGGCATGGTGCTGCACGAAGGCAAGATCGCCGAAATGAAGACCGGTGAAGGAAAGACGCTGGTTGCTACCCTGCCTTGTTACCTCAATTCGCTCGAAGGCAAAGGTGTACACCTGGTCACCGTGAACGACTACCTGGCCAAGCGCGACGCCGCCTGGATGGGGCCGATCTACCGCCTGCTGGGTCTGAGCGTGGGCGTTATCGTCCACGACCTGAGCGACGATGAGCGGCGGTCCGCCTACGGCTGCGACCTGACCTACGGCACCAACAACGAGTTCGGATTTGACTACCTGCGCGACAACATGAAGTTCGACCTGAATGACTACGTCCAGCGGCCGCACCATTACGCCATCGTGGACGAGGTGGACTCCATCCTGATTGACGAAGCGCGCACCCCGCTGATTATCTCGGGTTCGTCGGACGAAGCCACCGACAAGTACTTCCGCGTGGACAAAGTCATTCCGCACCTGGTTGAGAAGGATGATTACGAAGTCGATGAGAAGCATCGCCAGGCAACCCCCACGGATTCCGGAATCGCCAAGGCCGAGAAGTTGCTGGGAATTGACAACCTTTACGACCCCGCCAACATTGAATACAACCACCACTTCCAACAGGCCCTGAAAGCGCACACGCTCTTCAAGCTTGACCGCGATTACGTGGTGAAAGACGGCGAAGTCATCATTGTGGACGAGTTCACCGGCCGCCTGATGCCCGGCCGCCGCTGGAGTGATGGCCTGCACCAGGCCGTGGAGGCGAAGGAAGGCGTCAAGATCGAAAGCGAGAACCAGACGCTGGCCACCGTCACCTTCCAGAACTATTTCCGCATGTATAAGAAACTGGCGGGCATGACCGGCACGGCGGAAACGGAAGCGGCGGAATTCGAGAAGATTTACAACCTGGAAATCATCATCGTTCCCACCAATCGCTCCCTGATCCGGCACGAATACGCCGACGTGGTTTACCGCACGGAGCGCGAGAAATTCAACGCAGTGATTGAGGAAATCAAAGAGTACCACATGCGCGGCCAGCCGGTGCTGGTGGGCAGCATCGCCATCGAAAAGTCGGAGAAACTAAGCTCGGCCCTGAAGAAAGCCGGCGTGGTGCCTGCTCGCCTGCAGGAGGCTGCCAAGGCTGCGGGCATGGAAGGTCCGAAACTGAAGATCTGGGTTGAGTGGCTGGCACAGGCCCCCAATCCGGCATTGGAATGGCTGACTCACGCCGGCGTGGGACTTTCCACCATAAAGGAAACGCTGAAGCAAGGCCGTTACAAGACCCTGCTGACCGATGCCAACGGCACGCGCCAGGAATTTATGGAGGCCGTGCTTAAGCGCGCACCCCGCGGATACCCTTACAGCGGGTTGCCCTCCACGGATGAATCCATTCTTCCCGCGCTTGTTGCCCTTGCCAATGACACCGATGAGAAAGCGCTGCCGGTGCTAGATACCCTGATTGAGCTGCGGTGCCCGTTGGCGCGTGTGGCCGAAGTTCTGGGCATGAAGGAAGTGCGCCACAACGTGCTGAACGCCAAGCAGCACGAACGTGAAGCGCTGATCGTGGCGCAAGCTGGACGCGTCGGCGCGGTTACGGTTTCCACCAACATGGCAGGCCGCGGTACTGACATTCTATTGGGCGGCAATCCGGAAACCATGGCGCGCGAGGAATTCCGCAAGTCGCCCGATAAATATCGCGAACAGGGCATCAGCCCCGAGCCCCCTGACCGTCCGCCGGAAGGTTCCGACACGGACATCTTTGGCGCCTACGTGGAAGCCTATGCCGCCTGGAGAAAACAGTGGGGAGAATTCATTGACCGTTTCAAATCCGTCACCGATACCGAACACGCCAAGGTGGTGGCGCTGGGGGGATTGCACATCCTCTGCACTGAACGGCATGAAGCGCGGCGCATTGACAACCAGTTGCGCGGGCGTGCCGGCCGGCAGGGCGATCCCGGCTCCTCACGTTTCTACCTTTCGCTTGAAGACGACCTGCTGCGGATTTTCGCCGGCGAGCGCATTTCCAACATCATGCACAAGCTGGGCATGGAAGAAGGCGTGCCCATTGAATCGCGCCTGATTTCGAAACGGATTGAGGCCGCACAGAAGGCGGTGGAAGCGCAGAACTTCGAATCGCGCAAACATCTGCTGGAATATGACGATGTCATGAACAAGCAGCGCGAGACCGTTTACGGCTTGCGGCGCCAATTGCTGGAAGGTGGCGACCAGAAAGAATTCATCATGGACGCCGCCGACCGGGTGGCGGGTTGGCTGGTGGAAAGCTTCTGCCCCAAGGACCAGCACGCCGATACGTGGAACGTCACCGGCCTGCGCACGGAAGTATGGGGAAGGTTCGGAATTGACCTGAAGAAGCACGATCTTCCCCTCAATCCCAAGCGCATCCAGGAACTCACCGCGTTCCTCGAAGACCTGGTGCATAAACACTTTGATGAACGCGAGGAAGTGTGGACGCCAGAGCGCATGCGGCTGCACGAACGCATGGTGATGTTGCAGGTGGTGGACAGCCAGTGGAAGGATCACCTGCTGGCCATGGATCACTTGAAGGAAGGCATCGGCCTGCGCGGTTACAGCCAGCGCGATCCCCTGGTGGAGTACAAGCGCGAATCCTTTGAGATGTTTGAAGCCATGATGGATCGCGTGGAGGACGAAACTCTGCGCTACCTCTTCCTGATGCGCACGCCCGAGGAAGAGGAGGAGATGATCCGGCAATATCAGCAGCGCAAGCGGCGCGAACAGCGCGAAATGCAAATGATCGGCTCGGGGGCGGCAGTGGAAAAACCCCAACAGGTCATCCGCCGGGAAAAGGTGGGGCGCAACGATCCGTGCCCTTGCGGGAGCGGCAAGAAGTATAAGAAGTGTCACGGCGCTGGCGGACCTGTGACTGCCGGGGCCGCTGCCGCGCCCAAGGCAGGTTCGGCAAAACCCGAGGCGAGCAGCAAGGCGTAGTCGGCAGAAGGCAGCCCAGCCACCGGCGGGGGCCGGATTGAATAGACTGTGACTTGGAGCAAGCCTCACGTAAGTGGGCAGACCTTGTGACCCCCTCACCCCCGGCCCCCATAGGCGTTAAAATAAGCATTGTCTTTTTGTCG
>CAYTMD010000305.1:0-7873 GCA_964438685.1 uncultured Acidobacteriota bacterium | reverse complement strand
ACCCCTCATCCGCTTCGTACCTCAGCACCTTCTCCCCTGGGAGAAGGTTGGTTGTCAAACTGCCCTCTCCGAGGGGAAAGGGCGTCCCGATGCATCGGGACGGGTGAGGGGTCTCTTCGTCCGCCCACGATGATTTGGTTGCGGCTCCGCCGCACTAGGCTACAAACCATTATCCACTGCACTTACCGATGATTTTCCGCAGCCCCACATTTCGCAAGCTGCTGGCCAGCGCTTTTCTGCTGATTGCCGTAACCTTGGCGGTCCTGGATTTCTACGTCACGCGCTACACGGCGAGGCGGGAAGTGCAGAGCGTGGAACTGCGCTTGGAAGCGGAAGCACGAATTCTGCAATCAGAAGCTGCCAGCACTCCGGGCCCGGCCCTGGAAAGCTGGGCGCAGCAGGCTTCCCAGCGGTCCGGCGCGCGGGTGACGATCGTCGATCCCAAGGGTGTGGCCCTGGCCGATTCCGCCCATGATCCCGAGACCATGGAAAACCACGCTACGCGGCCGGAGATCATTGCCGCACGTGAGAACCAGAACGGCGTGGGCAGTTCCACCCGCCACAGCGCCACCATCGATCATGACCTATGCTATACGGCGTTGCGCCTGACTTATAACAATCAGCCTGGATACATTCTGCGCCTGGCAGTGCCGCTGGAGGATGTGGATTCCTCGATTGTCGCGGTGCGCTGGCGAATACTGTGGGCTTCGTTTATCGCCGCCATGGTGGCCCTGATATTCGCCTACTTTTTTTCCCAGTCATTTACCCATCGCATTGGGCGGCTGCGCGTCTTTGCGGAAGGACTGGTGAGCGCGCACTTTTCGCAAGCACCGCTGCCCGAGGCGGACGACGAACTGGGGGTGCTGGGACGCTCCCTGAGCACCACCGCCGTGCAGTTGCGCGACTTGGTGGACCGGTTGAGCGTGGAGTCGGCGCAACGGGAAGCAATTCTCTCCAGCATGGTGGAAGGCGTGCTCGCCGTGGACAGCGGCTTGCGCATCACTTTCGCCAACGCGTCATTTGCGCGCGTGATGGGGGCGCCCAATCCAATCCCCGCCAAAACGCCGCTGGTGGAACTGGTGCGCCATCCGGAGTTGCGCGAGATTCTGACCCGTGTGCTGGCTACCGGTGATTCGGTGAAGCGGCGGATGCAGGTTCCCGCCGCCGACCGCATTTTTGAGGTGCAAGCCGCTCCACTCAGTTCCGGGACCATGCGCGGCGCCATCGCCATTCTGCATGACATCACTGACCTTGAACGTCTGGAGCGCATTCGCAAGGACTTTGTCGCCAACGTTTCCCATGAGCTGCGCACGCCGCTCACCGCCATCCGCGGCTACGCCGAGACATTGCTGGAAGGAGCGCTGGAAGACCAGGAGAACAATCGCCGCTTCCTCGAAATCATCAAGGCGCACGCCATCCGGCTGAACAACATTTCCTCAGACCTGCTGACGCTTTCCGAGCTGGAATCGGGCAAGGCGCGTCCCGGACCGGAACCCATCTCCGCACGGGGGGCCGTGGAATCAGCGATGCGCACCCTGGAAGCAGAAGCGAAGGTGCGCGGAGTCTCCCTGATTTGCGGGCAGATGGAAGATGCGAAGGTGCTGGGCGATCGCGTTCAGATTGAGCAGGCGCTGGTCAATCTGCTCGACAACGCCGTCAAGTTCAACCGGCCCTCAGGTGAGGTACTGATGGAAGTTACGCGCACCAGTGACGGCCGCGTGAAGATCACACTGAGGGATACCGGGATCGGGATTCCCCACGAAGACCTGCCAAGAATTTTCGAGCGATTTTACCGCGTCGATAAAGCCCGCTCGCGCGAAGTGGGGGGCACCGGCCTGGGGCTCTCCATCGTGAAACACATTGTCGAACGAGCCAACGGCACCGTCAGCGTCGACAGCCAATTGGGTAAAGGTTCCACCTTTACACTCACACTACCCATCGCCGCCTGAAATTGCCCGCCTTCAGACAAGAAGTCTGTAAATCAACAAGCGATTGACTTTTATCATTTTTGACTTGCTGAGGATTGGCAGGCTGTAGCGGGGCATGGCTGTTTATCCCACATCATGCCTTTATAGGAGGCGTTGTAAATGAAAATCTGCCCAGCGCGCTTACTGAGGAGGCGCTAAGTTGTATAGGAAAATGAACTGGAGGACCAGGTGATTGCCCTGAAATTCCTGGGGCAGCGGAGGAAAAGGAACTGAGGCGTGGATGGAATTCACCGCGGCGCGATCCAGCGGATCAGAACCGGATGAGGCCACCATGCGTTCTTGCGGCATCGAGCCATCCTTGAGGATTTCAAAGACCACACCCACTCGTCCCTTTTCGCCCAGGCGCGCGGATTCCGGAATGATCGAAATCCAGTTGCGCCGGACCAGCATGACGACGCGTGCCAGGTAGGGCCCGAAGTCCACCCCTTGCGTGTCCGACAGGATGGTGGGCGCTTCGGTGGAGAAGTTCGGGTGGAGGTTGTTGAACTCCATATTCGAATCGCCCCCGCCTCCGCCCCCGCTTCCGGGATGATACCCACCTCTGGCAGCATTCTGCATTGACTCATGGATGGCCTGCCCGGGCGACATTGAAGGCACGCGGAATTTGCCTCCACCCCCACTGGGCGGAGTGACGTCTTCCAGGCGCAAGCCAGCTTCCATCGGAGGCTCGGGCTTGGGCGCGGGCTGCGCCTGGCCAGGGTTCGGAGGCCCGCCCGCCGGAGGACTTGCTCCGGCTGCTGGAGGCGGTGGCGGCTGTCCTCCCCGAGAGACTTCCGGCTCGGGCGTGTTGCCGCGCGAATAAGGCATGTGCACGCCATTCGGATCAATAATGGGCGAGTGCCCCTGGGCCTCGCGGTTCTTGTCAGAAGGACGGGCCTGCGGTGGTGGCATTCGCAGTTGCTTTAGTAAGTCCGGGGGCAAGAATAGGGTCGTAACTTCCTGGCTGGGCTTGGGGGATACAGGAATGCCCATCATAATCCGGCCGCGGCGGAGGATGTCGGGAGAGAAGATGACGAGCAAGGCTAAAATTATGTGCAGGAACACCGAGGTCAGGAACATCGTTCGCCGGCGCCAACGCGCCACTTCGGCGTCAAGTTCAAGGAGCAAATGGATGTGGGGTTCCACAATCGTCGAAGGTGCCGAATGTGTTGCACGCCAGATATCGATTGGGGTTTCCGGAGTCATCAAATATTTTCCACGCCAGACACTTATCTTTCCGCTGGATGTTGATTAGGTACTAAGACTCTCCACTTTGTCCGACGGATCGTCCTAGTTGGACGTTAACGAGGGCCGCATGTTGTTCGATGCAATTCATGACCTCTTCGGCTAACGCCAAGGCCTGTTTTCCTTCCCTGCCGCCGACCAGAGGCTGGCTTCTTGTCCGAACCGATTCCACAAAAGCCTCCAACTCCGCTCGCAGAGGTTCTTGCGGCGGCCCGGTCAGCTTCTGGAACGCAATCTGTGGGGTCGGCCCATTTCGATCCACCCGAATAAGTGTCGCATCCCGGCGGGTGAAATCAATGGAAAAATACTCATTGGGCTGGAAGTACCTGAACTTGCGGATTTTCTCCGTACTCACGCGGCTGGCAGTCAGGTTGGCCACGGCGCCATTTTGGAATTCCACGCGGGCATTGGCGATGTCAACTTTGTTGGAAAGCACGGGCAGACCCACGGCGCGAACATCCTTCCAGGGTGAATCCACCATCCAGAGGACAAGATCAAGATCATGGATCATCAGATCAAAAACCACGTCCACGTCGAGGCTGCGAGGGCTGAACACGCCCATACGATGAATTTCAAAGAACATCGGACGAGTGGTTGCTGCCCTGGCCGCCGCCACGCCGGGGTTGAATCGCTCCAGGTGGCCGACCTGGAGGATTCGCCCGCCGCGCTCTGCCAGTTCGATCAGCTCAGTTGCCTCATCCAAGGTTCGGGTGATGGGCTTTTCGAGCAGTACGTCCACTCCCCGGGCGAACGCCTGGCGCGCCACCGCCGCGTGATCGGTTGTGGGGATTACCACGGTCACGGCTCGGACTGCGCCCAGCGCTTCGTCGAGGCTTTGAAAGGCACGCACACCAAGTTCAGAGGCAATCTCCTGCGCGCGCCCGGGACGCAGGTCGTAAACACCGACCAATTCCGCCCCTGAAACCTGTCTTAATTCACGCGCGTGCTTCTTGCCGTGTTCGCCTACACCCAGCACCGCGATTGGAATTTTCTCGCTCATGTGATTCGAAACTCGAAATTTGAAAACTCGAAGTTCGCCGGACCGGTCACGAGTTTCGACTTTCGAGTTTCGCCCCCCCTACATTCCCACGATGGCGATTCCCGCCTCGTTGGCGTCCGCAATCAGATTCTGCCGGTCGAATAGCAGCGTTTTCCCCGCATCTACCGCGAGTACAGAGGCATTCGACTCGTGCATGATCCTGATCGTCTTTCTCCCCACCACAGGAACATCAAAGCGCATGTCCTGATTGGGCTTACTTACTTTGACGACCACCAGCCGCCGTCCGTTACTCAAGGTGGCCGCTCGTTGAATGGCGGCGTCGGTACCTTCCATAGCTTCCACGGCCACACAAGCGCGGTCAGCCACCACAATGGTTTGGCCAAGGTCCAATCCCGCAATCTTCTTGGCGATTTCGCGGCCATAGTCCATGTCGGCCACCTCGTCTGCATCTGGAGATCGCTGCGTAAGCGTGCCGGCCTCCGGCAGCAATGGCTTCAGAAAGAGGGTGGAATCCACCACGCGCATGCCGCGCCCTTCAATCATGCGCACGAAAGCGCCAATCAACACGTCGGTGTTCTTTCGCGAGAGACCCTGCAACATTCGGCTCATCATACCGTCGGGCTTGATGGCACTGAACAGTTGTGCGTGCTTCACTTGCCCTGCCAGCACTACTTTGCTGACCTTTTCCGCCACCAGCAGGTCAAGGCCCTTGGCAACTTCACCCAGACTCAGCCAGTGGATATCCTTCGCTGTCTCCGCCAGTTCCGGCGAGGTTTCTTCCTTGATGGCAATAATCAGCGGTTCCAAGCCTTGATCGCGCGCCGCTTGGAGAACCAGAAATGGGAAATGTCCGTTACCCGCAATAATGGCGTAGCGGTCGGGAGAATTGGGGAATTGAGTCATAGGGTTATTGGGCTATCGGATCATCTGGTCATCTGACCATCGGGTCATCTAAAGGCTGCGTGGTTCGTTGTCCGTGGCTTCAGACGTTAGATCACCGCGTATCGCTTTAATTGGACAACTAACCACGGACGACGGGAAGTTTTTCAATGACCCGATGAGCCGATGGCCAGATGGCCCGATTGCTTCACTTGGTCACGCCTCTTTCTGAAGACTTGATGAAATCCACCAGGGCCTTGACGTGAGGAGATTGGAATCCTTTGGCCTCAATGGCTTCCAGCGCCTGCGTGGTATTCAACTTGGAGCGCGTGAGCAAGCGAAATGCGGCTTCCAGATCTTTCTGGTCTTCTTTAGTAAGTCCCCGGCGCTCCAAGCCGAGCCGGTTTGCGCCGTACACCTCCACGGGGCGTGGTGCTGAGGTTTTGGAGTAGGGCAGAATATCCTGATTCACCAAGGTGGCGCTGCCCAGAAAGCTATAGGCCCCAATGCGGCAGAACTGGTGAATCATGGTGAAGGCGCCCACCGTGGCGTGGTCCTGAATCTCCACGTGCCCGGCGAGGGATGCGCCGTTGGCCATAATAACGTAGTCTCCCAATTTACAGTCATGGGCGATGTGGACGTAGGCCATCAGCAGGTTGTTGCTGCCGATGCGGGTGACCCCGTCGCCATCCACCGTGCCGCGATGAATCGTCACAAATTCGCGGATGGCATTACCGTCGCCAATTTCCACGCGGGTGGGTTCGCCGTTGTACTTCAAATCTTGCGGTGCGAGCCCGATGGAGGCAAAGGGGAATATCCGATTGTTCTTGCCCAGCCGGGTGTGGCCGTCAATGACGGCGTGGGACATCACTTCCGTGCCCTCACCCAGTTCGACGTTTTCGCCGATCAGCGAATACGGACCGACACTGACGTTGCTGGCGATCTGCGCATGGGGATGAATAATTGCTGTGGGATGAACATTCATGGATGTGATTGACCTGGGCGATCGGAGATTGCGAACATTTCCACGGCTTCCGCGGCAAGCTTGCCTTCCACCAGCGCACGCCCCGACATCTTTCCGTAGTTGCTGCGGCGATGAATCAGCTCCACTTCGATGCGCAACTGGTCCCCGGGCACCACGGGGCGCCGGAACTTGGCGTTCTCGACTCCGGAAAAGTAGATCAGCTTCTTGCATTTTTCCTCGTCGGGCATCTCACGGTAGAGCATGATGCCTCCCACCTGCGCCATGGCTTCCAGAATAAGTACACCCGGCATCACGGGCGCGCCGGGAAAATGCCCCTGGAAAAACTCTTCATTCATGGTGACGTTTTTCAGTCCCACGATGCGGTTGGGCGGGTCCATTTCCACTATCCGGTCCACTAGGAGGAACGGGTAGCGGTGCGGAAGGAACTTCATGATTTCCGTAATACTGTAAACGATGCGGGTCTCCGGGGCAGGACCGGGTATTGTGTCAGCCATTCATCACCATCCATCTCGGGCATAGCGCGGTAGAGCAGATTGGGGTCCGCGCGTCCATGGGCCGCAGTATGTCGCAGGAGAATCCACTGGGACCGCAGCCATTATAAACGAAAGCCCCCACGGTTCCAATCTTCGGGGGTGGTGTGCGCTTCGCGGCCTCACCAGAAGCCTTGATTGTGCTAAACTTTCTGCGAATTATAGAAGGCAGTGGAAAGTTGATAGTGGCCAGGGGATACCCCGCCGGCTGCTCACTACCAACCACCAACCATTAACCAATGCTCCTGGGAGATATACCTTGACGGCAACCATACTGAACGGAAGCAAGTTTCGAGATGAGATTCAATCAGAACTCTTACTGCAGGTCGCGGACCTAAAGAGAGTGGGTATTACACCCGGCCTGGCAGCCGTGCTGGTGGGTGAAGATCCCGGGTCGCAGATTTACGTCCGCAACAAGGTGAAAGCCTGCGAAGCGCTGGGGCTATTCAGCGAGAAGATCGTGCGCTCGAAAGATTCGACCACCGAGGAACTGTTGGAGTTGGTCAACGACCTCAACCACAACGACAAGATCGACGGCATTCTGGTTCAGCTTCCCCTGCCTCCGCAAGTTGATACGAAGCGAATCTTGATGGCCGTGGACCCGGCGAAAGATGTGGATGGGTTCCATCCCGTCAATGTTGGCAACCTCGTGGCCGGGCGGGCAGGTTTTGTGCCCTGCACGCCGGCGGGAATCATGGAAATCCTCAAGCGCTCGAAGATTCCCATCAAGGGAGAGCGGGCCGTGGTGATTGGCCGCAGCGACATTGTGGGCAAGCCGGTTGCCATGCTTCTGCTGCATGAACATGCCACGGTCACGATATGCCACTCCCGCACGCGCGACCTGCCGGCCGTGGCTCGCGAGGCGGATATCCTTGTGGCAGCCATTGGTAAACCGACCTTCGTCACCGGCGACTTCATCAAACCCGGCGCCACCGTCATTGATGTGGGGATGAATCGCCTGTCATCGGAGGAAGAGGTCCGCAAGCTCTTCCACGACCCCACCGCGCCCCTGGCTACGCTGCAAAGGCGGGGCGAGGTGCTGGTGGGCGATGTGCAACCGGAAGACGCGCGTGCCATTGCCGGGGCTTTTACGCCCGTGCCCGGCGGCGTCGGGCTGTTGACCATCATCATGCTGATGTCGAATACCATAAAGGCCGCGCGGACAAGAAGAGTGGTTAGTGCTTAGTGGCGAGTGGTTAGTGCGGATTATCATGAGTTTATTGGAGCCATTGAGGGAGGGAAAGAATTTCGCACAGAGGTCACAGAG
>CAYTMD010000304.1:0-7901 GCA_964438685.1 uncultured Acidobacteriota bacterium | reverse complement strand
TTCCTGACCGGATGCCGCCACCCGGTTCACGACGGCGCGGGAAAAATCCCCTGTCTCCGGGCTCAGGGACACGCCAGCTTTGCCACGCGCCAAACGCAGCTCCAGTTCGCCTTTTCCTTCTTTCAGGAACAGCAGCCCCCGTTCGGCGTTGGTGAGTTGGATGGCGGAATCCAGCAGCGTGGAGAGCACTTCCTCCAGCGCTGGCGCTCGCAGCATCATCTGCGCCATTTGAAGAAGCAGGCCCAGGTGATGAAGTTGGGGAGCGGAACTTATTTCTGAGGACTTCTCAAATTTTTCCAGAAGGCCGGGAAGCACAGCCTCCTCCACGCCGAAAGCCAGAGCATAGGAATCCGTGATGCCCAGGCTGATCTGGTCGCCTGCCTTGAGTCGGTGCGGCGCTTCGATCCGATTGCCGTTTACAAACGTGCCGTGGCGGCTGCCGGCATCTTCCAGCAGATAGCCATCGCTATCTTTCACAATGCTGGCATGTCGGCGGGAAATGCGGCTGTCAAGCAGCACGAGGTCATTATCGCTTTGCCGTCCCAGGTTGAAGGGCGTGCGTGAAATCTCGATTTCGCGCTGATTGCCGAAAGCGTCGCGGACCGTGATGTGAGGAAAAGTGCTTGGCATGAGGATCACTGATGCTGGAACGGCGCGTCCGCCATTATAGCAAAGCCCGCCTTTGCCGCATACAGTTCGAGGGCTGGTGGATGTGGCGCGGGCAGCCTGCCCCTACGTCCCGCTCCCGTTACGATATCTCCCCGCCGACCTGTAAGTTTCCCACTTTTATTTTGTGCTCCCCGCCGGGGGGCGGCATTAACCGTGGGGGAGATTCCGAAGTTCGCTTAACACTTGGTCCGGTTTCCAATCATTCCCACCGTAGAGTTGAACAACCTTCCCGTTGGGGCCGACAATCGCAGTGACGAGCGCGTGCACAATCTGGCCGCCCTCGGTCCAATATTTCAAGCCAAAAAACTCGGCGACTTTGCGAACCTGCTCCGGCGTGCCTGAGGCGAATTCCCATTGATCGAAAGGATGGGAATTGCCAGCGCAGCCCAATCCATAGGCCCGCAGAACGGCAGGCTTGTCGTATTCCGGGTCGATGCTGATGCTCAGCAGGCGAGTTGTAGCGCCAAGCTTCGGGTCACTGCGCACATCGGCCAGAATTTCGGCGAAGTTCTTACTCATCAAAGGGCAATAATTTGGAAGGGGGCAGCGCGTGTAAATGAACGTCAGCAGCAAGGCCTTCCCATGGTACTGATGCAGATGGATTCGCTTTCCATCCTGATTGATGAGTGCGAAGTCCGGCACTTCCTGCCCCAAAGGAGTGCGGACAGAATCCGGAGGGGCGAGCGAATTGGCCTCAGGCTTGGGGGCTTCGGATATGACGATGCCCTCCAGCCAGGCGCGATCGCTTGCGACCACTAAAGTTGCGTGCACGGTTTGGCCCGGATTGAGAACATTAAACGCCCACTTGTCTTTGACGGGATAAGCCATGGTCATTGCCGCCATGTAGCCCGGAATCGCGTCATGCGCCAGCGTCACCGTGCCCCCATCCTTGTCGACGGAAACCACTTTTCCTTGCAAATCAAATCGCTGCTCTGGCAGGGGCTTTTGTGTTTGACATGCTGCCAGGGTGAACACTATGCCCAAGCCAACCAGCAACCTTCTCAACTTTTGCGCGGACATATCGAACCTCTCCTTGAAGACCCTGCATTGTAATGCTGTAGATTCTTATTTTCTAAACAAACAATTTCGCGTCTCGTAGGGGTACGGGCGCTGGGATAAACACCATTGGCAGCCAGCCCGTGCAACGGGCGAAAGATCGTAGCCCATAGCGTGAGCTGTGGGTATATAGGTCGCTCAATAATTTCCCGAGCCCCAGAGGGGCGAAAGAAGCAATCGTGGCGGTGATTTTACATTCCCCCCTCTATGCGTCAGCCGTTGAAAGAAGCGGCTACGGCGCCACTTCTAATCGCGATCTCTTTCGCCCCGTCCGGGGCTCGGGCACGGTGGGGCGCCATTTTACCCACGGCTTGCGCCGTGGGCTACGATCTTTCGCCCGTTACGCGGGCTTGCATATTTCCGGAAACGACATTTATCCTGGCGCTTAGGCCCACGAGGGGTGCCCTGCAAGACGCTAGAAGTGGAACCTGTACCGCACCTCAAAATAAATCTGGCGCGGATTCACGGTGTGGGTTCCCCCAAAGGTATTACTGGTGTCTATCAGATAGCGGTTGTTCAGCACGTTGGTCCCGTTCAAGGAGAAAGACCACCGTTCTCCGTAGTCTTTGCCGAGGGCTAAATCCGCAGTGGTGTGGGGCGGCAGGTGCGCGGGACCGTCGCCGTTCACGAAGCCGGAGCCGAAATTGACGCCAGGCGTGGCCCAGAAGCGGCGCGGCAGCTTCAGGGAAAGCACCGTGCTGAAGCCATTGCGCTGGTCGTGATCGAGATAGAAGTAACTCGCGGGCGCGTACTCGATCAGCCCTCCGGTGATGGGGCCGAGTCCCTTGCCGATGGCGTTGGCATAGGCAACCCGCCATTGCACATGATTCCAGATCTCCGGCGAGCGCAAGCTGATCTCCGTGCCGCTGATGAGCGCCGCGACGTCGGTCAGCGGGACGAAGATGTTGGAATTGCCCAGCTCATCGTGATCGAGGAAATTGCGGGCGTTGGTGTGGTAATTGTCCACGTCCATCGTCCATCCGCGCAGCGGCACGGTAAGGCCAATGTCATGTTGGATGTCGCGTTCGCCCGGCAAGGGAGTGAAGGTAGCGCCTTGCGCAATTAGGGCAAAGTCCAGCAGCGGGCCACTTAAGCTGTCGAGCGGCGGTGGCTGATAATAGTAGGCGTAATAGCCGTGCAACGTCCACCCGAGATGGGGGATGTGAATGCCGCCACCCACGCGGGGGTCAACCGCGTTTTCACTCAGCAACCCACTGTAGTGGACCACCCGGAGCCCGGCATCGAGGGTGAGCCAGGAGGCTGCCCGGTATTGGTCCTCCGCGAATACTGATTCCGTGCTTGCCCAGTGCATCTCCTGTTGTTGGAGCACATTCGTGCCCGGGTTGGCGGTTAAGTCAAAGTGCGTGTTGTTGCGCTGCCCCCAACTCTCGAAGCCCACGCGAACGTTGTGGTGCTTCTCGATTCCCTGGAGCATGGCCCGCACGCCTACGTAGTCAGACCGGCTGTCCTCGTCAAGGATGGTGGGTGTGTCCCCGGGTCCACTGACATAGTGGGTGTCGTTGAAGTGAAAATACGGGGCAACGGTCAGGATCAACCCTCGGGGTGCGGTGTGAACCCAGTGAAAACCGACCAGGTAGTCACTTTCCAGGTCGAGATCGCGGATACCTGCTGCTTGGGCATCCGAGTCGTTGGGGATGGCGTAACGGTCGTTGCGCAGAGATACGAGCCAGCGCAACTGGTCCTGCGGTGTCGCGTTGAAGAGCAGAGAAAGAAAACCGCCCACCCCGCTGGCCTGATCGTGGATCACCGCAGAGGTGGGCGTGGTCAGGCCCAGGTCTGTGCGGTTGGCATCCACGCTGCCAAAGTAGGCGAAGCGTTCCGTATGGCTGCCGAAACTCAACTGGTCGTCGGTGGTGTGGAAGTTGCCGAAGGAGGTTACCAACTCCGCCTGATTATTGCGCTCGAATCCCGATGGCGTAACTACGTTGAAGATGCCGTAAGTGCGGTCGCCATACTCACTGGAGTAGCCACCGCGCTCGATCTCGAGCGATTCCACGTTCTTGGGATTGATCAAGGGCGCCACGTTGACGGCTATGTTAGTGTTGATCACCGGAATGCCGTCAATAAACCAGTCGTCCTGGTGCCCGTCGCGCATGTGGAGCATATCGTGAACCATGTACGCCCCGGGGGTGAAGTCCGTAATCATGGCCATGCTGTTGGTCTGGTCAGCACCCGCGGTGTGGGCGATTTCCTGGGTTGAGACCAACGTCTGGAGTGTGGACGCTTGGGTTTTGAGCTTGCTTTCTTGTGCGGAGACTTGCACCAACTGCCGGGAGGTGGCTATCTCCAATGGGAAATGGAGCACCGGCGATTTGCCTACGACGACGGAAATAGACTGTTCTTGCGTATTGAACCCCGTCGCCGCGATGTTTATGATGTAGTCCCCCGACGGCACATCGGCAAAGTGGAATTCACCTTCGGTATCCGATTGGGTCGATTGGGACCAGGAGGAGGATTGAGCGCGAAGGGTCACCGTCGCACCCGCAATGGGACGATGTTGAGGATCGTGCACAACGCCCCGAACCTTTCCGAACTCTGTGGCCAGCGCTACCGAAGAAACCAGGAAGGCCACCCATGCAGCAAAAAGAAGTCTCTGCCTCATTTGAACCTCGCGAGTGAATAGGATTTCAGCGCCGGCTGTGAGCGGATGGGAATTGGCGGGAGGTTCAATAGTACTTCCCGGTTCCACACGCTGGCTTACAGCATCTGGCGCGCAAACATCGAGCGTAACGAGGATGAATCAGAGATTGGCGCGAGGGGGTTGCTCAGGAATCCGTGCGTGTGCGGGCAATAGGTTTGAGGCCGAAGTGTCGAGACGGCAACTCCTGCTGGGGAGCAGGTTCGACCAGTTGTGTTCCGTGGGGACATAAATCAAACTGCTGAGAAGTGAGACCATGTAGCTGTCGTGAGAACCCACTCCGCACTGACCACCATTGGCCATGCTGCACATTGGTGTATGCCCGGGAGCGTGGTGATGGGTGGGGCACATGCAGACCGCGGGGGCGCACGAACAGGCCTCAACTTCCGTACGCATTGATGCCCACTGCACGCTGGGAGCGAGCAGCGCGGCAATGGTCAAAATGGCCAAAAGTCGAATGACTGTGCGCATGTGTTCTGTTTTGGAAGCCCAAAAAGCTAATATAACATATATTTTGGGACGAGGGGAACGATGGCGCGAGCATTACGACTTGCGAGGCTCGAGGATGGTTTCAAAGGAGGGGGCCTTGGCGGCAAGGGTGTTCGTCGGGGCGAAGGGGTCTACGAACTTGCCGCCAAGGGCTCAGCTCTGCATTTGGGCGGGGCAATCGCAGCGCTGGCGGGTTCTGTGATGCTATTGCTCTAATCGGCTGGTGGCTCAATAACTTTAAAGCATCTGTGGCCTCTCCTCGACTTTTGCAAGCAATCATAGGTTGACGCAATGATATGGAGTAGCGTATAGTCCGAAAACGAAGTAGCGCCAGGCCGATTTGGTAGGGGGAACATCTCGGCTATTTCAGCACCCTTAAAATTCCCTCTGCGCCCCTCAGGTTAGCACCAGACGATGGGAAAAATGCGTTTAGGCAGAGATTCAGGAAGCCAAGCTGATTCAGGCTTCCTCGCCTGGAGTGACTGCGATGGGCAATTACCTTAGCGGCCCGGGGTTTGCTCTTTTTCTTCCGGCCCTGGGAATCGCGCTTGTGTTGGTGGCGTTCATAGCCCCCTATTTACGCAGCCGGAATCACCGACTGCGCCGCAATACCGAAGTGTTTTGGTTTTCCAGCCTCCACTTTTTCAATAGAGAACTTTCCGATTGCCGCGATCCTCAACAGATGGCGGACCAGTCTCTGCGTGGCGCTTTGGATATGCTCAATGCGGAGGAGGGATTCATCCTTTTGAACGAGGTGGCCGAGGAGGGAAAAGTCCACTTCAGCGTCCGCGGGGTTTCTCCGAAGGCCGCGGAGCGGCTTAGCCAGGACCCCATCCGGCGCTACCTGCTTTCCAGTGGCGAGCGCTGGGGCGCGCTGATGGTTTTCCCCGACGTGCGCCGTTCCGATGTGGTGACGGCCTGGCAGCGCGACCCTCCTTTCCATGAATTTCGCGAAGTGGTGAAAGGGGAGGGGTTGCGGACGTTGATTGTAGTCGGGCTGCAGGTTCGCGAAAAATCATACGGTACTCTCGTGCTGGGCTTCCGTCCCTGCCGCAGTTTTGAACCGCAGGAACTCCGCGTGGCGCTGGCAATTGGCAACCAGGTGAGTGTGGCGGTTGAGAACTGGGTGCTGAACCGGGGGGCGGAGCGGCGCGATGAGGAGTTGAGAATCCTTCACCGGGTTGGTGAAGCTCTGCGTGCCACTTTCGACATGAACGCCCAAATTGAAATCCTCCGGCGTCAATTGACAGGATTGATGGGCGCAACAAACTTTGGTCTGGCCTTGCAGGACGCTCCGGAAGGCCCGCTGGTGATGGTGGTGCCCTTTGAAGACAACGGGCCGCATGCCGCTGTTGAAGGTGGGCCGGCAAGCTCTTTGGCACATTACGTACAGCGGGTTCGCCAGCCGCTGTTGATACCGAGCGATGTGCAGGGAGCCGTGCGGCGATTGGGATTATCAGCCGTGAATCCCGGCTTCAAGACGTGGTGCGGCGTGCCCCTTCATTTCTCCGATGGGTCCATGGGGGTGCTGGGCCTGGTTGATATGGAACGCGAGCACGCGGTTACCAAGACCCAGTTTGAACTGGTGCAAGTACTGGCACAGGAGGCTGCCGGGGCGGTGGAGAACGCCCGGCTCTTCAAGAAGGAGCAGCGGCGCGCCAGCCATCTTGCCCTGCTCAACGAATTGGGGCGCAAGGCCAGTTCGGTTTTGAACCCGCAGGAGTTGCTGCCCAGCCTTTGCCGGCAAATCCGTAATGCTTTCGGTTATGACCTCGCACGGATTGAGATGCTGGATCCGGGTCGCGAGGAATTGGTGGTTGAGGCCGAGGCCGGTTATGGGCCGGAGTTGATTGGCCGGCGCATTCGCGTGGGAGAAGGCCTGGCGGGCGTGGCGGCCGACTCGGGGGAACCCGTCCTGGCAAACTCGTTGGCGAAAGAACCGCGCTACGTTGCGCTTCATCCGGGCGTCCGGTCGGCGCTTAGCCTTCCCCTGAAATACCGCGAGGGAATGATGGGCGTCTTGAGCCTGGAGAGCCGGCAGGCCCACGCCTTCTCGCAGCAGGACGTACTGACCTTGCGAACCATGGCGGACCAGCTTGCCATTGCCCTGCACAACGCTCGCGCCTACCAGGTGGCACTGGAGCAGGCCATCACCGATGGTCTGACGGGTTTGAAAACTCATCGTTACTTCATGGAAGCGCTCGACGGTGAGTGGCGGCGTTCCACGCGCTCGGGCCATATGTTCTCCGTGATCATGATGGACTTGGACGGGTTCAAGCAGGTCAACGACCGGCACGGCCACTTGGAAGGTGATAAGGTCCTGACGGCGGTGGCCAATCTCCTCACCGACCGGGTGCGGCAATCGAACGTGGTGGCGCGTTATGGGGGCGATGAGTTTGCCATCATGATGCCGGAGACGCGCACCGAGCAGGCGGAGATTCTGGCTGAGCGCTTGCGTGCAAGCATTGAAGCCGATGGCTACCTGGCCGCCCACGGCGTCACCGCCAGCTTTGGAATTTCCACCTTTCCCGTCCATGGCCCGACCCAGGAGGAAATCCTGCGCGTGGCGGATTCCGGGATGTACCTCGCCAAACATCAGGATGGCAACCGCGTGCGGGTGGCATCCCTGAGCGTTGCATCGGCGCAGGCCGACTGGGAGCGCCAGGTGCGTGAGGCCTACCTGGGCGTCAACATGAAGCGCATGTTTTCCACCGGGCCGGAAGCCCTCGAGCATTACCTTAAACAATTTCAACAGGATGTCATGATAAAAGGCAACGGTGAAGCTCCTTCATTGCTGGATGCTGTGACCGCGTTGGCGAATGCCGTCGATGCCAAGGACCATTACACGCAGGGCCATTCGCAGACTGTGTCCCGGCTTGCCGCCCAGATTGCCAAACAGATGGGCTTGGCCGATTCGTTGATTGAGGAAGTTCGCCTGGGTGGAATTCTCCACGATATCGGCAAAATCGGCGTGCCGGAGGCGCTGCTCAACAAGCCCGCGCGCCTGACTCCAGAAGAATACGAGGTG
>CAYTMD010000303.1:0-7904 GCA_964438685.1 uncultured Acidobacteriota bacterium | reverse complement strand
GAGCGTCTTCCCGGTCAGCAACTCGAACAGGTACCAGGCACGGCGTGCGAATATGCCGGTCGGTTCAGAACGAACCCATTTCTCGAACTCGGCGATGTCGAGCACGCCAAAGACAGCGGCAAGCGTGGAAAGGTCAATGGGTTCATATCGCATGGCAAATCGGAGATTGCCAGTTACACCGACCGGGAGGTAGCCCCTAGGGTATTGTTCGAGAACCGTGCCATCGGTGACGGTTGTTCTCCTTGCCCCTGAAATGACCTCGGACCGCACTGTGGGCAAGGGTACCTTAAGGTTAAACTCCTCTATCAGACCATGGAGGCCGACAGCTTTGGGATCGCCCTTGGGTGTGAGAATCTTCTCGGCCATGTGAAAATCTTCTCCTGCCTGCCATCGTATGCGAAATCATTCTCCGAAAGACATTAGACAACAGAATCACACTTTGTGCTATGAAATCGTTCTCAAAACCACAATGCGGCTTGAAACCGCTCTCGAAACACCAGGGCCAGGGTCCGGCAATCCGCTCTCAATGCCCGTAGCTCCATGGCGGGTCCTTGAACTGGCGAATCATCCATGCCAAGTCGGTGAATGGGTCAACATACCCTGCGTGACGCATGGCCCATTCAGCCATGGTGCGGATGTCCTGCCTTTGCTCTTCAGGAATGCCTTCCTGCTCTGCCATTGAGGCAAGCCTTTCCGCAAAGGTCCGGAGAGACTTGCTCTGGTCCGAGGAACGGGCGAGGCTCTCGACCGCTTTCGCCCTTCGCTCGTACTCGGCTTTCCGCGCAGCCGCCTCCTCCCTGCGCTTTCGTTCTTCCGCCCACTTGCGTTGTTGCTCTGCCAGCTCTTCACGCCGTCGCTTCAGCGCCTTCGCAACGGCCGGGAGCGTCACAATGAAGCGGCCAAGAACGTCTTCGACCCGTTGGTTCTTCCCGTCGGACCACGAATGGCGGATGCCAAGATTGTCTACGCCCTGGATGGCCAGCGTGAGGCAGCCGGTGGGTTCGTAATCCCACCTTGGGAGCTGCCACGACGGCTGGTGTTTCTCGCGCAAAGTAACTTGGTGGTCCTTGCGCCTAACAACCTCGGAAATGCGAAACGCGAGAGGTTCGTCGAGAACTGCCACCGTCAAAAGCGCGTTGTATGGCTTCGGCCATGCCAGCGGATACTCCGCCTGCTCTAGCACTTCCAGAAGGACGTCCAAGATGCGCAGCGCCCTCGGAAGCCGCTCGGCGCAGACTTGAACCGGCACCGCCATCCCTGGCCTAGGAGCGAGCAGCCCTCTCTCGTCTTTCCTTGTCATTGAGAATGAATTCTCAATGCGCAATGTGATTGGGTGCGCAAGCGGGCGGTCGTGGGCAACCACAATGTTGGGGATTTCCTGCGCTTCTACCTCGGCGGGCTGCTCCAGCGGTCGTGCATGCGGATAGATTTCGACTGTATTGAGCCTGGGCTCCTTCGCAGTGGGTAGGGCCGTGCGTCTGGGGGTTTGGCCAGCCTGAAGGCGTGCCCAGTATCCGCGAGGAGGGACGGGAATCTTATGGCGCCGGCATAACTTCGCAAATCCTACGTCCGAAAACCCGAACTCGACTGCGAGCTTCTGCATCGGAATTGACCAGACCTTTTCATAGAGTTCTTCGCGAGTCAGCGTAACTTTTGGCGCGAGCACACGGGCCTCCCATGACAGATTTCGAGGCAAGTCTAAAGGAGCAGAGCGTGCGAGAGAAACACTTTTGGAAGGGTCGCATGTTCGCTAAGACGAAGGTGAGTGTTGCTGTAAGTTTCGATGGGTTCCTCGACGCGAGGCTGCGAACTTCCAGGAGGTTGCAAAGAACAGACAATAACTCAGCCTTGCGCTCGCCGTATCTTGCGCGACCAGCAAACAGTCAAAGGCGAGGATTGGCAGCAGAGTCAATATGCTGCAATGGTGACTAGCCTCAGAAAGTGGTTTTTTTCTTCCTAATCCTTCCTATGACATCTCGGCAAATCGAGGGGTCAGATTTCCCATAAC
This sequence comes from uncultured Acidobacteriota bacterium, assembly GCA_964438685.1. Taxonomy (GTDB): domain Bacteria; phylum Acidobacteriota; class Terriglobia; order UBA7540; family UBA7540; genus Bog-366. Next base: position 5,896 of record CAYTMD010000303.1, on the reverse strand, counting down.
CACTGGGAAATTCCATTTTGGGCTGAAAAATGTGTTGACAGAAAAAGGGCTGAGTTTTACGGTTTCTTTTGGGAAAATTTTCGAGGTTCGGTACCCAATCCCTCTCCCTCCGCCATCGTCTTGACCTATCGGAGGCGCCGCGGCCTGGCAAATACGGGGCGCTGTGCGATTGCCTCCTGTAAGCTCCATCGGCCTATGCCATCTTTCACCTGTGAGGACTGACGATGCCCGACAATGCCTTCTTTTGCCCGGAGCTGTTCGATTTCTTGCGGCAGCTTAAGCGTCACAACAACCGGGAGTGGTTCGCCAAGAACAAGGCACGTTACGAGAACGTGGTCCGCGATCCGGCACTGCTCTTTATCAGCAGTTTCGAGCCGCATCTGCGCAAGCTCGATCCCAATTTCGTCGCTGACGCCCGCCCGACGCGCGGTTCCCTCTTCCGAATCTATCGGGACACCCGGTTCTCTCCGGACAAGCGCCCTTACAAGACCCATATCGGGATCCGTTTCTCACACGCTAAAGGCAAGAACGTCCATGCGCCCGTCTTCTATTTGCACATGGAGCCGGACAATTGCTTTGCGGCGGCGGGCGTCTGGCATCCTGACATTAGCGCCCTGACGAAAATCCGCACGGCCATAGTCGCCGAACCCGGGCAATGGGCGACGGTCAGGCGTAAGCTGGAGCTTGAGGGCGATAGTCTGAAGCGGCCGCCGCGTGGATTCGACGTAAATCACCGGTTCATCGAAGACCTCAAGCGGAAAGACTTTGTGGCATCGGTCGGGCTCACCGAGGCGCAGGTGTGCGGCCCCAAGTTTATGCGGGACTTCGCTGCCGCGTGCCGGACGATGCTGCCGCTCGTTGAGTTCACAACAAGGGCACTGGGGTTGCAACCTCAGGCGTGAGAATGACAATTTGCCATCTTGACACCGCGAGCCAAAAGTAATAGGCTAGTTATGCTATGAAGCGCCGCTACGGCTCCTCCCGCCTAAGAATCCTCCAACCTGACGTATGTACGGAAGCAATCAACCAACAGGATCACATTATCGCCGATCACCCCTGGGGCGTTTTCGAAGATGCCGGTGAGGCGGCAAAACAGATTTTGAGAACGAAAATCGTTCCCTATAACTTATTGATAATAAATGGCCAAGAAAAGTGCTCCCAATAAGTTGATGAAAATAAAGGGGGACTAAAAAAAAGATGTTAAAAATGGAGATTGCTCCCAATAGTTGATTGAAAACAAAGGGCCCAAAAAAGTGCTCCCAATGAGTTCATGAAAACAAAGGGGTTATGTTGTTTTCGGGATTACCTTATGAAAATAAACGACTTATGGCACTTTTCGGGAGTCACGCAATTTGTGATGGTCGTTTTTCTTGCTCCTTAAACAAAGCTGGTGGTGGGCTCGATCGGTTCTTCCTCCGGGATCTGCTTCATGAACGAAGCTTGGGCACTGAGGGCAAACGGGGCTTTCTGCTGAGGCGTGCGGCAGTAGGTGCCGTCCGGCTGCAAATACCGTGCCTTGGACTGGTCGGCGAGGTGGACGTCGAGAATTCCTTTCAGGCGCCGGACAAGCCGGGAATTCTCAACCGGAAAGATGATCTCAACCCGATGGCTCAAGTTGCGGCGCATCAAGTCAGCGCTGCCCAAATACACTTCCTCTGCTCCGCCATTGCGAAAGTAGTAAATCCTGCCATGCTCCAGGAAGCGTCCGACGATGCTGATGACGCGAATATTCTCACTCATGCCAGGGACGCCGGGCCGCAGGCAACAGATGCCCCGAACCAGCAAATCGACCTTTACCCCGGCCTGCGAAGCCTGATAGAGCAGGCGGATCATGGGCGGATCTTCCAGTGCATTGGCTTTGAGGATCAGATGCCCGGTCCGCCCGTTTTTCTGGTGGTCGATTTCGCGGCGGATGAGCTCGTCCAGGCGCTCGCGCATATTGACGGGAGCCACCAGCAGTTTATGGGGCTCTTGCCGCGCGGAGTAACCCGTCAGCGCGTTGAAGAAGTGAGTGGCGTCGGCGGCGATTTGCTCGTTACAGGTCAGGAGGCCGAGGTCGGTGTAAAGCCGCGCCGTTACCGAATTGTAATTGCCGGTGCCCAAATGCACATAGCGGCGGATGATATCGCCTTCCCGGCGCACGACGAGGGCGATTTTACTGTGGACCTTCATGCCCACAATTCCATAGACAACATGCACTCCGGCATCTTCCAGCGTCCGCGCCCACTCGATGTTGCTCTCCTCATCGAAGCGCGCCTTCAGTTCCATCAGCACGGCCACCTGCTTGCCATCCTCCACGGCGTCCAGCAGGGCGGCGACAATGGGGGAATTTCTGCCCACGCGATAGAGGGTCATCTTGATGGCAAGAACATTGGGATCGTGCGCCGCCTGGCGCAGGAACTCCACCACCGGCTGGAAGGAATCGTAGGGGTGATGGAACAGGAAATCCTCCTGGCGAATCAGGCTGAAAATATCTTCCTGGCAGTCGGGGCCCAAACTGGCGGGAATCCTGGGCACAAAGGGTTTGTCCTTCAGGTCCGGCCGATCGACGGAGTAGAGTTCCATGAACCGGTCGAAGCCGAGGGGCCCGTCGACGCGGTAAACATCCTGGGGATTGATTTCGATCTGATTGGTGAGGATGGAGAGGATTCTCTCCGGCATCTGCATGGCGACCTGCAGGCGGACAACATCCAGGAAGCGGCGCTCGCGCATGGCTTCCTCAATGGTCTCAAGCAAATCGTCGCTCTCAAGTTCCTGCACCGCGACTTCGGCGTCGCGCGTCACGCGAAAGGGAGCCGACTCCACAATTTCCATACCGGGAAACAGCATGCCCAGATTGGCGGCGATCAACTGCTCCAGCCAGACAAACTTGAAAGTCTTGGGGGCGGAGGCGGGTGCCGGCGGATTCCCCAGCGCGCCCACTACCGGCACCAACTGGGGCAATGTGTTGGGCACCTTGACGCGAGCAAAATGCTCCTGCCCTTTATCGTCGCGCACTACAACGGCCAGGTTCAGGCTGCGATTCGAAATGTGGGGAAAGGGGCGTCCAGGATCGAAGGCCAGCGGGGTAAGAACTGGAAACACGTGTTGTTGGAAAAAGGCATCCACCGCCACGCGCTCCTCGCCGTCGAGGGAGGACGAATCAACGACGCTGATCCCTTGCTGCTCCAGGCCCGGCTTAACTTCCTGCCGCCACAATTCATGGGCATGGGCGGCGATTTGGCGGACTTTCTCCCGTATCATTCGAAGCTGGGTCGCCGCGGGCCGACCGTCGCGCCCAACGTCGGTCCTGCCGCTGGCGACCTGCTTCATCAGTCCCGAGACGCGAACCATGAAGAACTCGTCCAGGTTCGAACCGAGAATGGCGAGGAACTTCGCCCGTTCCAAAAGCGGATTTTCCGTGTCCGCCGCTTCCTCCAACACCCGGCACTGGAACTCCAGCAAGCTCAGTTCGCGGTTGATAAAGAGGTCCGGGCTGCTCGTCGTTGTACTTTCAGAACTTGCCGGCGGTGGCTCGGGCGCCACGCGAGACTCCACTTTGGGTCCCACTGCGCCGTTACGCCGCTGATTAGATTTGGTTGCCATATCGTTGCATTTTAGTTGATTTCAGATGCCTTCACAAACGGCGGTAGGGAGCAAGCCCCCAAGCCTACCCATTGCGCCAGGCAGATGAAGACCGTACGGCATCAGGGAGTCTTGAATTGAAGGCGAAAGCTGACCTCCACCATTACACGCACAGGCACCGGATCCCCAGCGCGGGTTGCGGGATTGAATTTCCACTTCTTTACCGCGTCTATAGCGTTCTTATCCAATCCAAAACCCAAAGGCGCCGAGGTTTCCTGTACGTCGGCGACGTTGCCCAGGGTGTCGACGACAATCGAAAGTTTCACCGTGCCTTCAACCTTTTCACGGCGAGCCTCGGGCGTATATCCGGCGCCGGGCCTGTAGGTTGCAACAGGCGCGGTGACATCTCCCCCCGGCGTGGCGACCGAAAATTCAAGAAACGAGTTCGCAACAAAACCCTCTTTTCCGTCGCCATATTTGATCTTGTCGATTCCCGGAGGAGACACTGCCTTCTCCATGAATGTGACATGCTCTCCACAGCGCAGGCGTGCGACGACATTACCCAGGTCGTTGGCGCCGGCGAATACGGGAACGTCATGATCAGAAGGCTCACAGATCAGGGTTGCTGCCCGGCCTCCCACCAGTGGAGGGGAACTCCTCGGGGCCGGACCAGCCTGGGCCACAAAAGGCTTGGCACGCCGGGAGGTGCGAATGGATTCGAGCAGCGGCGGTTGCGCCCCAGCATTGCGGAGTGCCGTGAGGTTCATACCCGCCGGCTCAAAATCAATAGCGCGTTCGTGCACTTTCTGCGCAAGCCATTTCTGATCGACGCGGGCAGTCAACTGTTGCACAAGCTCATCCTTGCTGAAAGGCCTGGGCGCTGCCGCCCGCAACACATCAATGAGGGCATCTTTGGCGCCATCCCCCCGCAGCTCCTGGAGGTAAGCCGGGGTCGGCTGGAAATCAATGCCGCGCTCCAGCACAATCCTGATGATGTTTTCGCCGGGGACATCTCCGGCCAGCATGATGCGGATCTCCCTATCCCCGAGGGGCTTCGGGACATCCGCATGCCAGGCTTCCCGGATTGCCGCCAGCACGGCCTTGTCAGCCCCGGCCTTGCGGAAATCGTTAAGCACCGGGTCGGTCGGCTTGAATGCGATTCCGTACTGCTTGATCGTGGCGACTATTATCTTGCTGGGCGTGTTGCTGATCAGCAGATCAATGACTTCGTCTTTGGAGAGCGGGGGCCGGCTGTCTTGTGGCACTGCCCTTGCGTTAATGCAGGCAGTGATGAGGAGAGCGATAAGAAGGAAGTGCTTCATAGCTTTACCGACCTTGCTGGGCGAACGGTCCCTTGCCGGCTTGATGCGGCAACTTTCGGTGAGAAGTATACCCCTGTCATGGCCGGAATGCTGGTGGGTAATATTGCGGTAGTCCCTGGCGTCAGCAAGACAATCGGGTTTCCTGACATGGTCCGGAAGCCCTATAATGAATTGCGGGTTACGAATTATGTCTCAGAACGAAACCGAGTTGCGCGCTGCTTACGCTGAGTGCCGCCGGATGGCGAGCCGGCATTACGAGAATTTCCCCACCGCTTCCTACCTTGTCCCCCGGGACAAGCGCGACGCGCTGGCGGCGGTCTATGCCTTTGCCCGCTATGCCGACGATGTTGCGGATGAACCTGGGGTGGAGAATCGCCTGGACAAGCTCGCCGATTGGCGCGCCAAGCTTGCGGCCAGCTACGCAGGGAAGATCGATCATCCGGTTTTCCTGGCGTTGCGCGACAGCGCGGATCGATTCCAGCTCTCACGCGAAAACTTTGAAAACCTGCTGCACGCGTTTGAATCGGATGTGGTGGTCAATCGCCATCCGGACTTCACCTCGTTGCTGGCTTATTGTACTTGTTCCGCGAACCCGGTGGGCAGGCTGGTGCTGGAGCTCTTCGGCTATCACGACCCGCACCTGTTTGAGCTTTCGGATAACATTTGCACCGCGCTGCAGCTCACCAACTTCTGGCAAGACGTTGCCGTCGACTTTTCCCGCGACCGCATCTATCTGCCGCAGGAAGACATGGCGCGCTTTCACTACACGCTTGATGATCTGCGTGCCGGATGCGCCGACGCGCGCTGGCAGGAACTGCTGGCCTTTGAAATTGCCCGCACTCGCGAGCTCTTCGAGCGCGGAAGAGCCTTGCCGGAGGAAGTTCAACCCAAGCTGCGCACGCAATTGCGCCTGACATGGTTGGGGGGAATGACAATTCTCTCAAAAATCGAAGACGTTTCCTGTGATATCTTCCGGCGGCGGCCTTCGCTCGGCAAATGGGATTTTCTGC
>CAYTMD010000302.1:0-7937 GCA_964438685.1 uncultured Acidobacteriota bacterium | reverse complement strand
TCAGCGTCGACAGCATTTCACTAAGCCCCTGAGTTCTTGACCCCCTCACCCGTCCCGCCCCGGCTGGTGAAAGCGCCGGTTGCGGTCCACCCTCTCCCCCAAGGGGGCGAGGGACCTTAAGTTCCTCGATCTCCGCTAGAAACAGGTTGGCTTGACCGCCAGCGTGAGAATGACCCCCAGCGTCCCCGCATAGCGAGCGCTTGTGCCGCACCTAATTCCCAATGACGCGATCTGTTTTGGACACGAGTGTGAATAGATCCCTGGCGCCTAACCCGCAATTCTCACGACGTATTGTGAGGGCGGGGCCTTCACCCCGCGATATGGCGGCTTTTCCGATGATTTAAGTCCCCCCTGTGAACAGCGTGCGCGGGCTAACCCCGCCGTTTCCGAACCCCGAATCCCCAGCCCCGGCTTCCCCCGCTTCTCCACGTCCCACGTCTCTCCGACTTGTGCTAAGATTTCTTATGACCAAGGCATTCAAGAAATGGTGTGAAGTTTAAATTTTATGCCCAAAGTTGGAATGGTGAGTCTGGGCTGTCCGAAGAATCTCGTGGACAGCGAAGTGATGCTGGGGACCCTGGTCAACCAGGGCTTCGAGCTGACGCCCCGCCCCGATGAGGCTGACATCATCATTGTCAACACGTGCGCCTTCATTGAACCCGCCAAGCAGGAGTCCATCAACACAATTCTCGAAATGGCCGAATACAAGAAATTCGGCCGCGCGAAAAAATTGGTGGTGGCGGGATGCCTGGTGGAACGCTACCGAAACGAGATCCGGCAGCAGATTCCGGAAGTCGATTACGTGATCGGCACAAATGAACTGGAAAGCATCCTGTTGGCCTGTGCAGATCAACCGCAACAACCCACTGACGGGAAACCGGCCGAACCGTATCTGTACCATGAATTCACCCCGCGCGTCCTTTCCACCCCTGGATATTCCGCCTATTTGAAGATTGCCGAAGGTTGCGACCACCCGTGCACATTTTGTGTAATTCCGCAGATGCGTGGTGCTTTTCGTTCACGGCGCTTCGCCTCGGTAATCCGCGAGGCGGAGAACCTGGCAAAGCAGGGCGTGCGGGAACTCACCATCGTGGGACAGGACACCACCAGTTACGGCGAAGATCTGGGCCTCCGCGACGGCTTGCCAACACTGCTGCGCGAACTGGGTAGGATCCCGGAGCTCGTTTGGGTGCGATTTCTCTACTGCTACCCCAACCGGGTCACCGACGCGCTAATCGCGGCCGTGGCGGAAACACCCAAGGTGGCAAAGTATTTCGACATTCCGCTGCAACACGCCAGCGGGAGCGTCCTGAAACTGATGAAGCGCGGCTCGAACGGCCAGCAGTTCCTGCGCATGTTGGAAAAGATTCGCGCCGCCATTCCCGGCGTCGCCCTGCGCACCTCGTTCATCGTGGGATTTCCCGGCGAAACCGATGATGATTTCAAGGCGCTGTTGGATTTCGCGGCGGCGGCGGAGTTTGACCATCTCGGTGTATTCCTGTATTCCAACGAGGAATCCAGCCGGAGCTTTGATTTGCCGAATGCAGTTCCAGCACCAACCGCCCGCCGGCGGCAGAAGCAACTGATGACTCTGCAACGAAAGATTTCGCGGCACAACCTGCGGAAGATGGTGGGGAAATCGCTGCCCGTGTTGGTGGAAGGACCTTCGGAAGAGACCGACTTGCTCTATCAGGGACGTATGGAACGGCAGGCACCCGGCATCGACGGCTGCATTCTGATTAACGATTTCGAGGGGTCCGAGCCGCAACGCGGGGATTTTCGCTGGGCCACGATTACCGAAGTGGGCGATTACGACCTAGTAGCACGCCTTGAGGAAAGATTCTTTGCCGAAAGGCTGGCACCTGAGAATCAATTGCCGGCGGCTGGGGCCCTGGTGCAAATTCAACCGGCCGCCGCGGTCCCATCCAACTGAGGAATGATCATTCGCTGCCCAATCTGCAAGCAGAGCGTCGAGTGGGAAGGCAATCCGTCCCGCCCCTTTTGTAGTGAGCGCTGCAAGATGATTGACTTGGATAACTGGTTGGAAGGGCGCTATCGAGTCCCGGCGCCGCTTGATCCCGATGAGGAAAACGCGGCGGCGGAGAGTACCACGGACACCAAGGGGGAGCTTGACTGAACGGCGGGCGGGACCGGCTATTTGGATTGCCACGGCAGGTGGGGCGGGCTATTTCCCCATTGCCCCCGGAACCGCGGGCTCCGTTGTGGGCATTGCCGTGGTTGTGGGACTGGCGCAATTGCGGTTGAACCGCACTGCTTCCATTGCCGTTCTGGGCGCAGCTTCGCTGGTTCTTTTTGCCTTGGGCGTTTGGGCGGCGGGCAAAGCGGAAGATTATTTTGGCCGTGTGGACCCCGGGCAAGTGGTGATGGATGAAGTCGTCGGCCAGATGCTGACGTTTTTGCTACTTCCCCATGCCACCTGGAAATGGTTGTTGGGCGGTTTCCTGCTTTTCCGAACATTCGATATTGTAAAGCCTTTTCCAGCTCGACAAGCCGAGCGATTTCCCCGCGGCTGGGGTATCATGATAGATGATGTCGTCGCAGGCGTGTACGGATTGGCAGTGCTAGCCGTGATAGGATTGGTTACCCGATGAGCTTGTGGAAAAAAACTGAAAAGCCTGAGCACTCCCCCGAAAAGACCACGGGAAAAGAAGCGGAGAAGCCTGCCCCCCATGTCGACAAGGCTGTGGCGACAGGCAAGCCCCGTCCGTTAATCACTGGCGTTAGCCCGTGCGCAGCGATTCCAGGGGGAGAAATACTGATTCGGGGCACCGGCCTTGCGGAAGACGGCGTCCGCCCGCAAGTGCGATTTGGCGATCAGCCCGGCACTCTGCTTTTGACCGCATCGAACCGCTTGATTGTCCGCGTTCCCGGGGATGTTGTCAGCCGGAATCTGACCGTGGAGACCGGAAACGGTTTGAGCGCATCCGCCTCCGTCGTGGTGGGCAGGACCATCGCTGAAAATCTCCATCCCGTGTCCAATCCGGCATTGGACGCCCAGGGCAACATTTACGCCACTTTTAGCGGCACGCGCGGGCAGAAAGTCACGACCTCGGTATTCAAGATCGATTTAAATCGGGTCATGCAACCTTTCTTGAACGAGGTCATGAACGCGACCGCACTCGCCTTCGATCGCGAAGGAAGCCTCTATGTATCGAGCCGCATGGAGGGATCGATTTACAAGGTAACACCCAACGGCCACCGCTCCACATTCGCGCAGGGAATGGGCGTGGCAACGGGGATAGCCTTTGACCGCGATGAAAATCTTTATGTGGGTGACCGCACCGGCACAATCTTCAAAATCAGCCCGGATCGCCAGATTTTTGTTTTCGCCACGGTTGAACCCAGCGTATCGGCATATCATATGGCCTTCGGTCCGGCGGGCGACCTTTTTCTGACGGGGCCCACCACCTCCAGTTTCGATCACGTCATGCGCATCACCCCGGCCGGTGAGGTCACGCCCTATTTTCGAGGCTTGGGGCGGCCGCAGGGATTGGCCTTTGACATTGAGGGCAATCTTTATGTAACAGCTTCTCTGGCGGGCAGGCGCGGAGTGATTCGCATCACGCCAGACGCCAAGGCGGAACTAGTCGTCTCCGGATATGACCTGGTGGGCTTGGCCTTTGGCCCGCAGGGTTCGTTGATTCTCGCCACTAATGATTCGTTGGTCGATCTTCCCCTGGGCGTCGAGGGATTGCCGCTAGTGAGATAGCAATCGGCTTTCAGCTATCGGCTTTCAGCTTGTAGGGCCACCGCCAACTTGGGGCAAGTCACTGGCCTGCAAACGGAAAGTCAGTAGCTAAGAGCAGATGGCTGAAAGCTGATAGCTGAATATGGATGCCGAAATCATCGCCGTTGGTTCAGAACTCCTGACCCCCCTCCACACTGACACCAACTCCCTTTTCCTCACGGAAAGAATGAACAGTTTGGGAATCATGGTGCGATTCAAGACCATTGTGGGCGATTCCAAGGACGACCTTGCAGCGGTATTTGGCAGCGCCCTGGCTCGATCGCCTTTAATTGTGCTAACCGGCGGCCTGGGTCCGACGGAAGATGACTTGACGCGCGATGTGGTGGCGGAAGTCCTTGGCCGCCCGCTGAAGGAAGCCGCCGAGATTCGCCGGCGTATTGAGGAGCGCTTTGTGCGCATGGGCCGTCCCATGCCGGCGAATAATCTGCGGCAGGCGCAGGTGCCGGAGGGCGGCGAATGGCTTGATAACCGCAACGGAACCGCACCCGGAATCTGGATTAAACACAAGGACAGCATCGTAGTGCTGCTGCCCGGCCCGCCGCGCGAACTGGAACCGCTGTTTGATGCTGCCTGCGCTCCCCGCTTGAAGCAATTTGCATCCGGTGAGCGCATCAAAACGCGCGTTTACAAAGTCGTAGGATTGCCGGAATCGGAAGTCGACAATCTCATTGCCCCGATCTATCGCGCTTACAAGGAAATCTCCACCACGATTCTCGCCGCTCTCGGCACCATTGAGGTCCACTTGCGGGCTCGTGCCTCAACCGACGAGGAAGCGGAAGCCAGGCTGGCTGAACTTGGCGACAAGATCGAATTGACACTCGGGGACCACGTCTATTCCACCAAAGGCGAGAGCCTGGAAGAAGTTGTGGGCATGTATCTGATCATGCGGCAGAAGACCGTGGCCGTGGCGGAAAGTTGCACGGGTGGATTACTCGCCGAACGGTTGACTCGCGTTGCCGGCAGCTCAAACTATTTCCTGGGCAGTATGGTGTGCTACGCCAACGAGCTGAAAACCCGGTTGGCCGGCGTTCCTGCGAACCTGATTGGGATTCACGGCGCAGTTTCCAAACCCGTCGCCCAGGCCCTGGCTGAAGGCGCGCGGGCACGGACCGGCGCGTCAATAGGAGTGGGCATCACCGGTATTGCCGGGCCCACCGGTGGCAGCCACGAAAAGCCTGTGGGATCGGTTTTCGTGGCCCTCGCTGACGAGCGCGGAACACAAGTCCGGGAATTCCACTTTCCCGGCTCTCGCGACCGAGTGCGCCATTGGGCGTCACAAATGGCGCTGGAAATGGTGCGGAGGAGAATACGGGATTAGGGATTCGGAGTTGGGGATTCGGGGCTCGGATAACCGGCCCGAGGCCCGAACCCCTGATCCCGAAGCCCGGTTTTTAAACCATGCGCGCCTTCATTGCTATCGACCTGCCTGAAACTCTTCGTACCGCGCTGGCCGCGGCGCAGCAAAGTTTTCGCGACGCCTGCCATGAGGCGCGGTGGACGCGGCCGGAGGGTATACATCTAACCCTCAAATTTCTCGGCGAAATCTCTGACGCTCAGACCAAGCAAGTGGTGGAGGCGTTGGCGCAAATCGGCCCGATTGAGCCATTCCCCGTGGAGGTGAAAGGGTTCGGGTTCTTCCCGCAAGCGCGACGGCCGCGCGTTTTCTGGGCAGGGGTCGAAGCACCGGCGGCCCTGACGGAACTCGCCGCGCGGGTTGAAGGAGCCATGGAAAAGATCGGGTTTGAGCGCGAGGACCGCGCCTTTGCCCCCCACTTGACCCTGGCACGTTTTCAAGTCCCGCGCCCACAAACGGCATTGGAATCGGCCGTCACAGCACAGGAAGCTCAATCACTCGGAAAGTTTGAAGCGTCGGAATTTTTCCTGTTTGAAAGTAAACTGTCACCGCAAGGCGCGCAATACCGGAAAGTGATGCGATTTCCCAGAAGCTGAAAGGACGAAAATCAAGCTCGAAGTTCGAAAGTCGTGAGCTACGCATTGAGTCCCGTGATGCGACGCTGAAAGCACCAAAGTCCGAATATCGTAACTTGAAATTGGCCGCCCATCGCCCGAGTTTCGATTTTCGAATTTCGAACTTCGTATTGCAGGAAAAGCCATGCACGGCACTCTCACCCCGGTTTTTGCTTATCTGCTCGGGTCCATTCCCTTTGGATATCTCATTGTCCGCTGGCAAAAAGGCGTGGATGTTCGCAGCACGGGCAGCGGCTCCATCGGCGCCACCAACGTGATGCGAAATCTTGGGATTATCGGCTTTATCGCCACCTTCATCCTCGACGTGGGGAAAGGGATTCTTGCCGTCCTGCTGGCGTCGCACCTGACTTCAGGGAACCCCCGATGGATTGCTGCCTCGTCGGTCGCGGCAATTCTGGGTCACTGCTTCCCCATCTGGCTGAAATTCCGCGGAGGTAAAGGTGTCGCTACCGGAGTGGGCGTCTTCATTGCCCTCGCTCCACTGCAAGTAGCTTTGGCGCTGGCTGTCTTTGGCATTGTCGTCGCAATCTGGCGTTACATTTCTCTGGGATCGATTGCCGGCACGGCGGCTTTCCCTCTGCTGGTCTATTTAATGACGCACCAACCCCTGCCGATTGTTCTAGGCGCGGCGGGCGCGGCATTGATTATCATCTCCATGCACCATGCCAATATTCGCAGGCTTGTGAATGGAACGGAGAGCAAGGTGGGAAGCAAGCGCTCAGCGGTCAGCGATCAGCAGGCAGCTAAGAGCTGAAGGCTGAAAGCTGATTGCTGATTGCTGAATATATGAAAACGATAACCACCATCGGAGCAGGTAGCTGGGGAACAGCCTTGGCGGCCACGTTTGCGCAATTGGGCCACACCGTTACGCTTTGGGCTTATGAAGCTGAAGTAGTCGAAAGCATCCGCACCCGGCACGAAAATCAGGTCTTCATGCCGGGCGTCAAACTGCCGGAGAATCTCTCCGCGACGGGCGATTTAGGTGAATCCTTGCAGGGCGCGGAAATCGTGGTTACGGTGATGCCCTCGCACGTTTGCTGGACACTCTATGAGCAAATGCTGCCCCACCTGCGGCCCGAGATGATTTTTGTGAGTGCCACCAAGGGTCTGGACACAGGCCGATTAATGCGCATGAGTGAAGTCATTCGCAACGTGGTGGGCAAATCGTTCCCTCCCCGCCTGTGCGTGCTCTCGGGACCAAGCTTTGCCAGGGAAGTCATTCGCGGCGATCCCACCGCGGTGGTGGTAGCTTCCGACGACCGTGATGCGGCGCGACAGGTGCAACGCGAATTCGCCTCGCCGGCGCTGCGGCTTTATACCTCAAGTGACATAGCGGGAGTGGAATTGGGTGGGTCGGTAAAGAACGTAATTGCCGTCGCCGCGGGAGTGGTGGAAGGACTGGGGCTGGGGCACAATCCCACGGCGGCGCTGATTACGCGTGGTCTGGCGGAGATGACGCGGCTGGCGTGCGCCTGTGGGGCCAAACGCGAAACATTGGCCGGCCTCGCCGGAATGGGCGATCTGGTGCTGACCTGCACCGGCGACCTCAGCCGCAACCGCACCGTGGGCGTGGAACTCGGCAAGGGGCGCAAGCTCGCGGACATCATTGCATCAACCCGCACGGTAGCGGAAGGCGTAAAAACCACCACCGCCACCGTCGCGCTGGCAAAGAAGCTGCGCGTGGAAATGCCCATTACCCGCCAGGTTTACAGAATTCTAGAGGGAGATGTCTCCCCCCGCGAAGCCATCCGCGAACTGATGGAAAGATCACTAAAGGAAGAGTGAAAAGCACCTTAACCGCAGAGGCGCTGAGACGCAAGCCAGATGGCGTTAGGTACTGAGTCTATGGCCTTCCCTGACACCTAAAACCTGCCACAGTACCTTTAATTCCTCTGCGCCTCCGCGCCTCTGCGGTGACATCTGTATTTAGTTCGCTTGTGCCACGCTGCTCTTGCTGCAGAATTGGTCAAAAGCCTTGGTCAGGTCTTCCGCAATTCCATAAGGATCTCGCCCTTCAATATCCTTACGCTCAAGCATGAAGACCACCTTGCCGTCGCGAAGCAACGCAATGGAGGGAGAGGAAGGCGGGTAGGGGGTGAAATAGCTGCGCGCCTGGGTGGTGGCGTCGATGTCCTGGCCCGCAAACACCGTAGCCAACACTTCCGGACGCGCTTAGTTC
>CAYTMD010000301.1:0-7939 GCA_964438685.1 uncultured Acidobacteriota bacterium | reverse complement strand
CTCTTGACAAGATAATTCGGTTACTCTAAACATGATGATTGAATACGCGCTCCGCTCAGCACTGCTGACCGGAAAATCTTAAAAGCTCGGAGGAGAATAGAATGGCAGCGAAAAAGAAAGCAAAGAAGAAGCGGTAAGATTCTTTCGGAAGTCCGAAAGGAACTCTCGGGGGTGCAGCGATGCACCCCCGAAGTTTTTTAGGGGCATGCATTTTGATGAATTAACCGCAATGCCGGAACCCCTTCCCCTCCCCTTCCAGCCAGTCCCAGCGCGCCTCTGATGCAACTCCCCATACTCGTAATACCGCCGGGAACTCACTCCTTCACGTCTTTTTCAGGCGCCTCCAGCATGCGCGGGACCTCATCCACGGGCTCAAGTTCGGTAATCTCTTCGCCTGCCGACGCTCCCAATTCCTTGAACTTCCGCGCGGAAACCAGTATGCGGCTTTCCATTGAACCCACCGCCTTGTTATAGGAATCCACCGCGCGTCCGATCGACGAACCCACATTTTGGAAGTGTCCCAGGAAGGTTTTCAGCCGGTCGTATAGCTCTCTGCCCAGTTCGCTGATCTGAGTGGCATTCTGGGTAATCTTCTCCTGCTGCCAGAGGTAGGCTGCCGAGCGCAACAATGCGATGAGGGTGGTAGGCGTGGCGAGCACGACCTTCTTCTGCATCCCATCGTCCATCAGTTCCCGGTCCTGTTCCAGGGCGGCGCTAAAAAACGATTCCCCCGGCAGGAATAGCACCACCAATTCCAGTTCGGGGCCGACTTGCTCCCAGTATTTGCGTTCGGAAAGCTGATTCATGTGGCCGCGCACCAACTGGCCGTGGTTCGCCAAGGCTTTGGCCCGCTCTTCTTCCGGTTTTTCCGCATCTACCGCGTCGATAAAGGCTTGCAAAGGCACTTTGGCATCCACCGCAATGCGGCGGTTGCCGGGAAGATTCACAATCATGTCAGGCCGCTGCCGTCCGGATTCCGTAGTAATGGTCTCCTGCTCCGTGAAGTCGCAATGCTCCGACATGCCGGCCAGTTCCACCACCCGGCGCAAGGTCAGCTCACCCCATCGGCCGCGAGCCTTGAGAGGTGAACTCAAGGCGCTCGCCAGATGCTTGGTCTCTTCCTCCAGCCGCCTATTGGCTTCACCCAGAGTGCGCAGTTGCTCATCGAGCGTGCCATAAGCCTTCTGCCGGGCCTTTTCCATCTCCTGAATCTGGTATTCATACCGGCCCAGAGAATCCTTAAGGGGACTGACAAGGCCGTCAATCGCCTTCTGGCGTGTTTCCAGATCGCCCCTTGCTTGCGCCTGCAAAGTTTCAAACTGACTCCGCGCCAGCGTAATGAACGACTGGTTGTTGTTCTTAAGCGCGTCGGCGGAAAGCGCCTGGAAGGTCTCTGTCAGGCTCTTCTTTGCTTCCTCCAGAAGTTTTTTCTGTGCCTCCAGGTTCGCCTGAGCCTCGCGCAGCTTGGTTTCCGCGGCCACGCGCATTTCACCTTCGATCTTCAGGCGATCGCGCAATTGCCTGGAATCTTCCGCTGCGGCCCTGGCGTTTTCCAGTTCTGTTTGCGCCTTGACCTTCTGCTCGCTCTCTTCTCGGATTTTTTGCTGAAGCCCGCCCATCTCCCGCTCGCGGCCATCCAGCGTGGTTTGGAGGGTGCTTACGCGCGCGCGAACCTCCTGTAACGTACCTTCAGCAGCCTTCACCCGGCCTTCCGCGTCTACCTGCGATTTCACCAACTCCGCATGGGAGCGTGCGGCGGCCAGCAGCCAGCCAATCGCCATGCCTAACACTACGCCAAGCAAAACCAGTAGGAATGAATTCATAGGAAACGCCTCAATTTCCGGGAACAGATGATAGCTGAAATTGCACGCGCGTGCAGTCCTTCTCCACTAACAGATCGTGACCATGTCTTTTGCTGGAGGCTGGTGGTGCGTGCATTCAGCCCCAACGGGGCGTCCTAACCAAGCCCAAGCCAGCGGCCCATGAGCGTTAACCTAAGGCTCAATGATTTCCTTCACCTGGCTTGCGTAATGCTCGAAAGGCCCACAGGGCCGACAGAATGTGGCCCACGGCGGAAGCCGTGGGAGAGCGAAGGATTTGTCCGTCGAGCCCCGCAAGGGGCGAAAGAGTTCTTTCGACCCGATCGCTCAGCGCGCACCCAGGTTTTCGTGAAATCCGTAACGGGGTGTGCGGGACTCGTGGGGTGCCACCGGTGAAGGCCTCTGTCGCCCCTTCCGGGGCTCACCTGCACCGTGCGCATGTTCCCCCACGGCTGTCGCCGTGGGCCACATTCTGCCGCCGCTGTGCGGCTCTCAGATTCTAGGTTAACGCTTATGGGCCGTTGGCCGGGGCTGGATTGGTAAATCTGTTGATGCTGCATTCTCCCCACGGCTTCGCCATAGGCTTCACGACGTCACCCGCTACGCGGGCTTCCAGATGGCGCACTTCCCAACCGCGGTCTTCAATCGCAAATCCAAAATCGCAAATCCAAAATCAAAAAGTCTCTTCATGCGCCGGGCAAATCAGCTCGAAATCGCAATATTTGCAGGCAAAACCCCGCTTGGGTGGAAACAATTGTTGCCGGATTTGTGCGGCCACATTGCGGATCTCGCTGATTACCAATTCCAAGTCCTTGGATGTGCGCACCGTGCGTACCGCCTCGTTATTCGTCAGGCTATAGAAGGTAAGCTTGGTGGGGTTGAGGTGCATCTGGTCTCTTGCCGCCAGGGCATAAACGGAGAGTTGAAGGCTCTTGTCGGCGTCTTTCTGGGTTGGAGGCCGCCCGGTCTTATAATCCACCAACTCCACGGAATGGTCGGGTAGCGGATTAATCTGGTCGATGCGCCCTTCCAGCACCACATCGCCCAGGTCGAGCGAGAAATGCGCCTCCGCGGCGGTGGGAAGAATCGTGAAGATTTCGTTCCGGCTCACGAAAACGCGCAGTTGCTCGGCTCCCGCGTTCTTGTAAGCCTGTTCCTGGTAATCATCCTCAAAGCCTGCACCTTTCCAGATCTCCTCAAAATGGGCGTAAAGTGTTTCAAATTTCACCGGGCCTTGCCGCCGCAACTCGAAATAATGCCGGACGCACTGGTGCATGATATTGCCAAACGTCAGTGCCGGCTGCGGCCCCGTGGGGATTTTCAAATAGTGGCTGAACATGAATTTCTGCGGGCAGGTGTCAAACGTTTCAATGGCCGAAGCACTGAGTTGAAGCTTTTCCTCCGGCTTGATGGCCGAAGTGCGGCCGGCCCACTCGGCGAGAGGTGGATAGATCCCCGGCGCGGTCGTGGAATCGCCAAACAGGCTGCCCTGTGGCTTTGGGGTGGACGGAGCTTCATGTGGCAACGGCTGCGCCCTCGAAGCTTCCGCAGGCTGCTCTGGCGCCACAGGAACCTGTATACGCTCAATGTCGCGCGCTTCCACCACGGGATTGGAGGTTAGATCAGTAATGAACACCGAGGGTTTCTTGGCGGTCTTCGCCACGCTGGAAACGTACAGCCGGTTTTCCGCGCGTGTCAGGCCGACGTAGAGCAGCCGCCGCTCCTCCTGCTCGTGAATGTTGGCAGGCGGTGGTGGACCCTTGCGCAGGGCATCCGGAAATTCAATGACGGGCTTCTGCTCAGTATGAGGGAACCGCCGCGGCGCCACACTGAGGATGAATACCACCGGAAATTCCAGCCCTTTGGCGGCATGCACGGACATCATTTGCACCGCGTGCGCGCTGTTTTCAGGCTCGGGAGCTTCGATTTGCCCGCCTGCCTCGCGGAAATACTGAAAGTACTCCCAGAAGGCGTCAAGCTTCCACGATTCGCTTTTCCCTTCCCACTTCTCCAGAAATTTCCGGAAGGCTTCCACATACCCGCCGTCGGGGTCCTGGGGAATGAAACTCAGTTCCAGACGGCCGATTAACCGTTGCAGCAGCGCCGTTACCGGGGCGTGCTCGGCATATTTATGCAATTCGGCCAGCAGGCGGCCCAGGTCCGGCCAGCCCGTGCCCTCCAGGCGGCTTGCGTCGCCCGACTTTTGCCACGACTGCAGAACGTCGTAGAGCGAGCAGTGGTCGCGCAGCGCCTGCTTGCGAGCTTCCAGGGCCAACTCCTCGGGGAAATTCCATCGCGGCGTCAGCAGCACGCGCGTCAGGCTCACGTTGTCGTGTACGGAGTGGACGACGTTCAGGTACGCCAGCAGGTCGCGCAGGATGACACTGGAAAGAATCGACAGGCCGCGAATGGCAAAGGGGATCTTCTTGCGGCGGAACTGCTCCACCAGCGGATCGCGATAGCCGTGCGCGCGGTAGAGCACGGCGATATCGCCCGGCGGCGTTTTTTGTTCGATCAACCGCGCCACCTCGTCGGTAATCCACGCCGCTTCACTCAGGAAGTCAGGCGATTGCAGCAGGTAAACTGGGGCGCCATCCTCCCTGGTTGTCTTAAGTTGAGGCTTCGCCTCGTAACGGTCGTTTTTGCCAATCAGCACATCCGCTACGCGCAGAATGCGTTTGGTGGAGCGGAAATTGGTGTCCAGAAAAACCGTTTCGTGCCCGGCAAAGGCTTCGTCAAACATCTTGAAGGCCCCATGCGAGGCGCCGCGAAACCGGTAAATGGCCTGATCGTCGTCACCCACGGCGGTGATATTGAAGGGCGGCTTCACCAGGCGCTTCAACAGCTCCACCTGGGCGTAATTGGTGTCCTGGAACTCATCCACCAGCACGTAGTGAAAGAGCTGGCGGTAGGATTCGAGCACCTCGGGCTCGCGATCGAAAAGGCGAACCGTTTCCGGAATCAGGCTGCCCAGGCTGGAAGAGCCGTCTTCCTCAATCAACTTCTGGCTATTGCGGAAGACGCGCGCCAACTCCTGCTTTTTCTGGATATCCTGCTGCAACAGTGTGCGCTCAGCGGCGTCGAGGGAGGGGGAGATTTCCTGGAACTCCTTTTCCATCGCCGCCACATAGAGCTCAAAATCCGCCGGCTCGATCAGCTCATCCTGGCAACGCGAGAAGAAATCGTTGAGCGAATGGAGAAACGCGCCCGGCTCCGCCAGCTTTTGGTAGAACTGTAGTTCCAGGCTTTCCATGCGTTGACGCAGGAAGATCCAAACATCGACTTTGTCGAGCAGCAAGCGCTCGAAGTGTCGTTTCTTCAGCACCTCGAAGCAAAACGCATGGAAAGTTGAAATTCGCGGCAGGGTCTCGATTTCGGGTAGTGCTTCGCGCACGCGGCGCTGCATTTCCCGCGCTGCCTTCTCGGTAAAGGTCAGCGCCAGGATGTTTTCCGGCTGAATCCCCACCCCGGACGGCTCCTCGTTGCGGGATGGCGGGATCTTGAAGTCGGGAAGCAGCGTCGGTTCTTCGGCGGCGGCGACTGATCCCGTCAGCAGGTGGACAATCCGCTGCGTAATGACGCGCGTCTTGCCGCTGCCCGGCCCGGCAATGATCAGCAACGGACCTTGACCATGTTCTACGGCTTTCGTTTGTTCGGGGTTCAGCTTAAAGGCTGGGCTCATCAACCCATTATTTCGCTAAGCAGCGCCGGGAAGCAAGCGGAGGGAATTGAATCATCGAGCCATCTCGTCATTTAAATGGCTCAATGGCCCAATCGCCCGATGGCCAGATCACCCGCGGACTTGGCTTGCACCCCCGCACTGTCTTCGATAAACTTGGGGTTAATCATGCGCGCCATGCTGCTGGAAAAACCGCGGCCGGCTGAGGAAAATCCTCTACGGCTCGCCGAACTTCCCGTGCCTGAGCCTGGCCCCGGGGAAATTCGCATCCGCGTGAGTGCCTGCGGCGTTTGTCACACCGACCTGCACATCGTTGAAGGGGATTTGACGCTGCCCCGGCATCCGGTGGTCCCCGGCCATCAAATTGTGGGTACCGTAGATGCTCTCGGCGCGGGGGTCACGGAATTCCGCAGCGGCGACCGTGTGGGAGTTCCCTGGCTCTATTCCACCTGCGGCGAATGCGTTTACTGCCGAAAGGGCCTGGAAAACCTCTGCGACAACGCGCGATTCACAGGATTTCACGTGGACGGCGGTTTTGCCGAGGCGATGGTGGTTCCCGCTGCCTTCGCCTATGCGCTCCCCGCCAACTTCTCGGACCTGGAAGCCGCGCCCCTGCTCTGCGCCGGCGTCATTGGCTATCGCGCCATAAGACTCTCAAACTTGCGACCAGGCGAACGGCTGGGCCTTTACGGTTTTGGCGCCTCGGCGCACATCGTCATCCAGATCGCGCGTCACTGGAACTGTGAAGTTTGCGTTTTTACGCGCGCGGAGTCGCATCGCCAACTCGCCTGCAAGCTTGGAGCCGCGTGGACGGGCGCAGCGGGTGAGGCTCCACCCGCGCCACTGGATGCTTCCATCATCTTTGCTCCGGCGGGCAAGCTCGTGCCCGAGGCCATGCGCGCTCTCCGCAAGGGCGGCACGCTGGCGCTGGCCGGCATTACCATGTCACCCATCCCCGAGATGGAATACCCGCTCCTTTATCACGAGCGCATCCTGCGCAGCGTGGCAAACAGCACGCGTGAGGATGTGCGCTCCCTGCTTGACCTTGCCGCGGAGATTCCCGTGCGGACAGAAATTGAAACCTTCCAACTTCCCGAGGCGAATCGCGCTCTCCAAAACCTCAAAAGTAGTAAAATCCACGGCGCAGGCGTGCTGGTCATCTGACGCGCGCGACTTGTGTGATTCATTCTGCCGCTCTAGTAGCATTGAATTGAACTAAATTGAGCTAACAACCCTCGCACCTTTGGAGCAGAGCGGTAATTTGAATTTGCAGCCCTCGCCCCTTTGGGGGAGAGGGAAGAAGGTTAATTGATTTTAGCGCGGCTACGGAGACTGCAACTATGTTTGGAATGCCGAAAGTAATTCGATTCCTGCTCTTGTACTTCATCACATCAGTCGCTATGGCCGGTCAGGTCACCCCCTTTTGTTCCAATTGTGAAGTGACGCGAGCCAACCTGCGCGACCTTTGCGATTACATCGTAAAGAACAAGCGCGACATGCCGACCATCTTCGTGGCCGGATATTACATGCGCACGCTGGTGGCGGGCTATCAAATCCTGGGCGACCAGCGCTACCTGGACGTTGCCCTGGCGCACGGTGACACTCTGCTGAAGAAGCAATTGCCGAGCGGCTACTGGGGCACCGGCTATGGCTCCATCTACCTGGCCGATACGGCCAACGCTCTGGGTGAAATCCTGGCTTTGCAAAAGCACGCCGGCCCGGAGCGCCGCGCCAATTACGTCGCGGCATTGCGCCGTTTCGTTCAAGCCATGGAGAGGGATCACCTCATCCTGCCCTCGGGAGCGCTCGGCACGGGTTTTCGCGCCAAGATCGACGGCACGATCACCAAACGCTATGACGATGCCTACACGGTCTCCTCCGCGCTGGTGGGCGGAGAGACCTTCATGTGGATGTACAAAGAGACGGGGGAAGAGAAGTACCAGCAGATGGGCCACAACGCCGTGCGCTGGGTGCTGGATACCATCCGCGAAGACGGCGTAATTCCCTACATCCTCCCCGGAGAGTACGCCGATCCGAAGGTGAAGGGCGATCCCGAGAACGACTTTAACCTCTGGGAGCGCCTCCCCTATACCAACGTGACCTACGTCGGCGAAGGTGTCGTCAACTTCGATCTACATTGCGACAAACCCGAGTGGCGGGAAGAAGTTCATAAGAAATTTAAACCCGTCATTGAATTTGTGTTACGCACGCAAAACAGTGACGGCAGTTGGGGTAGTACAAAGCCCATACAGCGGCCGGAGACCAACAAAAGTCCCTGGAATCACCGGCCATATTCAGATCGCCGGCGCTCCGCGGGTGCAATAAACGTCCTCACATGGTGGTATCTCCACGTTGACAAGGACCCGCGAATCCTGGTGGCGGTTCGCAAGTTCGAAAGCTTCATCGACGATCCCAAGGCCGCGGCCGAAGCCTATAATTA
>CAYTMD010000300.1:0-7950 GCA_964438685.1 uncultured Acidobacteriota bacterium | reverse complement strand
AGCTTTGGCATCGATACCCAAGACCGCATCTGGCTGCTCCACGCAGGCTGCCAGGGGAGCGCGTCCATCCTCACCCCCGCAACGGAAAAGTTGGAGACTTTTCGTGACTACTCGGTGGCCCTCCAAACGCAGATATCAAACCATTCAAGTTTCCTGGTCCACGGTGAGAGGTTTACAACCCCGGCGGTCACTCCCGATGGGCGAATTGCCTACAGGGACGACTGCGGCCAAGCCCATTACTTCAACGGCGAGGTATGGCAGGCGTGGAGGGCGCAGGAGATTGATCCGGGCCGGCGGGGGCCGTTTGATGGCCCTCCATTTTTTGACCAGGCGGGCAATTTTGCCACGAACATCACCGGAAGAACCTGGGAGTACACTCCAACGCAGGGGTGGCGCACCACAAATTACGAGCCGGGGACGGGCAACGACCGCGAAAGGTCCGCCTCCGCTGCTCCCAAGGCGCCTCCCGGTTGCGAGGTCCACAATCCGGAATCCGCGGCCAAGGATCGTTTGGGAACATATTGGTTTACCTCTCAGGGCCAGTTGTACCGAGCAATTCCGGGAATGTGCGTGCGGCAATTCTCACCCCAGCAGCGCCAGCCATTTGTCGACTTCCGTACCGTCAAATCAGTAGTGATCGACCCGGAAGGAAATGCTTTTCTGGAGACCTACTTCCACAACCACTCCAATTTCGGGGAGTACGTTATCGTGAACGCCCGCCCACACCTATCGCCAACCAAGGTACACCCCACCATAGAAGCGACAGGAAGCGTCAAACTTAAGATTGAAACGCACCTAACGGGGAAAGTCTGGTTTACCTGGAGAGTCGACGGCGGAGATTGGGCTACGCCCACCGAGAGCGCGCAAGCCAACGTAAATTGGTTGACGGAGGGTAAGCACATGATCGAAGCTGCGGCGCTGGACGATCGCCTGCAAATCGATCCCACCCCTGCCAATATCGAAGTCACCATCCATGTGGATCCCCAAGCGCAGATTGCGGCGCTGATCGACCAACTGAAAGACCCTGACTACGCAATGCGCGATGCGGCAGTGGCAGCACTGGTTCGCCAACCCACCCTCGCCCTGCCCCTGCTGCAATCGGCGCGTGCAACGACGGGGGAAGATCAGCGCTGGTGGATCGACGCGGCGATTCAACAAATCAAAGACCGCCCGGCAAAGGGAAAGCAGCCGTGAAAGAGCGTAGCGCGGACCTCCGTCTTTGAGGTCCGCGGTTCTATCTGCGCAACTTGAACGGATGTAATCTGCCGAGAGAGACGGCGCCCGGCATGAGACCGTATTTGAAATCAACCGTTATTTCCAGAGAATAACTGCGGCGCCCCAAACACGTGCAGCGTGCTAGTATCTCGTGTTGATAATCGCTGACTTCGGAGAATGATTGATGCCCATATGTTTGCGTAATTTCCTTCCCGCCCTTTTCCTGGCCGCCACAGCTTTGGCCGCACCGCCGAACGCCGCGCTGCAATATCAGTCAACATTCATGCGCGTGGAAATGGCTCCAGATCAGCCAGCCTTCGCAGCGTTAAGCGTAGACTCGCTGGGCAAGAGCAAGCTCGACGCCAATCCGCTGCGCCTGCCAGACAAGGCGGAAATGGTGTTCCCGGTGCGCCGCGTGGGCACAACCTTTGAGTATCGACCTTCAGGGGCTTCATCTGCCACGCCCGCAGTATGGACATTTCAGTTTTCGCCGCGGTTGATTCATTTGCGCTCGCACTTCACCCCGGGAAATCCGCCGCCACCACTGGTGCTGAACTTCAATCCCCACCTCAACCATGCCACCCTGTTGGGGCTTATCAATGACGATAGCACCGTGCGCTTGCCGGCGCTGCTGCACTTGCCAGACCTCGGAACGTTTCGCATCACTTCCAACTCGGGCCACAGCATGACGCTCGGTTACGACGCTCGACGGTTTAATCGAGGAGCCAAGAATGATCGCGACTACGTTCGCGTAACGTTCCCTGCCGCCACCGCCGCCATGCCTAATATCGAGTACAACCTGGAAGTCGTGACGATATATCCCGACCTGCCGGGTATTGCGCGCGACCCGCGATTTAACGGCTTCCGGCGCGACTGGCTGAATATCTTTCAACTGAACCCCCGGGAGCGGGTGTTGGCCAATCATGCCGCCAGCGATCCCGTGGCCTTCACCATATTTGAGTATTCCTCGGTGGCTATCCACACGCCCCCGCTGGCCCCAGGCCTGACCGCTCTGGATATGGTTCGCCAGACTCTCGACCACTACCTGGGCGGGATGAAGGGCTATGGCATGGCGGGATATTACGACCTAAAATATGACTTTAGTGATACCTACCCGTCGCTTCTGATGGCAGCGTCCGATTACGTCAACGGCAGCAAAGATCACGCCTGGCTGGAGAAGAATTACACTGGGATAAAGGATTGGGCCGCCAAAATGCTGGCCATGGACGTTAATGGAGATGGGCTGATTGAATACCCAATCAGTGGAAACTACAAATCGTGGCCGGAGAAGGTTTCACTTCGGCCGGCGAATTGGTGGGACACTATAGGCTTTGGCCACCAGGACGCCTACTCGAATGCTCTTGCCTACCACGCCCTGCTGAACATGGCGGAACTAGCCCGCGAGGCGAACCATCCGGATGATGCGCAACTCTATACAGCACGCGCGGAAAAACTGCGGTCGGTCTATTTTCAGACCTTTTACGATCCCCAAACCGGCGTGCTGGCCGGCTGGAAGAGCGCGGACGGCGAGTTACACGATTACTACTTTACGTTTGTGAACAGCGTCGCCATAACCTATGGATTGGTCCCAAAAGGCAAAGCCGACCTGATCATGGACCGCATGCTCGCCAAAATGAAGGAAGTGGGTTACACGAATTTCGAATACGGCCTGCCCGGAAACCTGATTCCCATTCGCCGGGGTGATTACGTTCACCACGACAAGCGCTGGGGCGGTCCGGAAAAAGAAGACGGATCAGATGGATTTCAGATTTATGAAAACGGCGGGGCCACGGCCTGCTACGCCTATTTCACGATGCAAGCCTTGTACCAGATGGGCTGGCACAAAGACGCTGACGCCATACTGTTCCCCATGCTCAAAGGGTTTGACAAAGGCGGGTTTCAAGGCATGGGTTCGAATGGCATGACGAACGATTGGAAAGCGTGGGATGGCACTCCGCACGGGTATGAAGGTTTGCTGGTGGATGGCTACATGGCGCTGCTGGCGGTGCTGTCGCGCTGAACGGAAGGGCGTCAAGAATTCGCGCGCAAATCCCGGGGACAGATCGGGTCAAACCAGGACGCACTCAGCCTCGTGGATTGCATGACAGTCCTTCTTGCGAGCGGATTGCACGACGGAAGCAGCCCCATTCCTGGCCCCGCTTCCCCCCATCAGGTCGCGAAGCCGAAGCCGTGCTTTGTGCAATTGTGATTTCGATGTCCCTTCGCTGATGCCCAGCAATATTGCAATCTCATCGTGCCGGTAGCCTTCCAGATCGTGCATCAGGAAGATTTCCTTATAACCAGATGACAACTGGGAGAGGGCCACCTCTAAACTTATTTTATCGATAGGGCTTTCGCTTGGCGCGGCAAGTCTGCCTGCCACCGCAGCCACGTCATTGGATCCATCCTCTGACGCCGCCGGGCCGTCCAGAGAGGTTACGTCGCTTCGCCACCGGCGCTGACGGCGGATTTGCATCAACACCGTATTAACTGTCAGACGGTGTAGCCAGGTGGAAAAGCTGGCCTCCCCTCGAAAGGTATCGGCCTTCCGGTAGAGCTGAAGAAAGACCTCCTGGGTTAAGTCTTCCGCGTCCTCCCGATTCCCCAGCATGCGCAAACACTGGCGATATACGCGGCGCCCATAGGTTTCGTACAGAACGTCAAACTCCTCCACCAAACTTGACTTGGGGGATTCCTGGAGTTGCGGCTGGCGCGGTCGCCAGGAGTGCACGGACGTGTCGGGCACCGCCTCCGGCATAGTGGGATTAACATCGGATACATAAGGCAGGCGAATTGCCACTCGCCCGCCAGTCAGTACAGGAATTGCCATCGGATCCCCAATAGAGCGCCTGCGGGAAAAGGTCTCGGTCCCCTCAATGGTTTTAAAGCTCATGTTCTGATCGGGCCTTTCGAACCCATGAATCATCTCGTTCTCAGCATCAACATCCGTGGCAATGACCGGTGACTCTAGAATTGCGTTCACAGAGTTACCCTCCATTCCTTTTGATGTGCCGGAGCGCGGCGCTTTCAATGGTGGAGGCGAAAGAGGCGTCCGCCGGTCCACGACAGAGAGCATCGCGGCAATAGCGGAAAGGCCCTTCGCACTGTACCTTCCCCTGCGAGTCGACATGTGAACTCCCAGGCACAGAAACTATCGATTGATTAGAGCTAATCAACGTGTCGGAGATTCTCCCGTCGGAGGAAGAGACACGTATCCTGCAAAAGGACTAGGAGAGAGGGGGGGCTCGTAAACCGTGCGATTGGGGAACGCCGGCAACTTCCTGGAGATCAAACTTAATGGGGGGGAGATTATAGACAACTGCAACAACTACAATTCGAGGGGCCGGCCGGCTATCATCAATGGAAACCGGCGCTAATTCATCGCCGCCAGACTGCACCATGCGGCTGACTTTAGAAGTATGCCATGAGGCAGTATCACGTTGTGCCCGCCACACTCGGGATTCGGTGGCCAGAACACTTACACTCACGATCAGAAGGGCGATTGCAACAAAGATAATCCGCCCCATTGCGGGCGCAATGGAATTATCACCACGGGCTGCGCATCGAATAAATCTAACCAAACTGGACACCCCTGATGGCACTCGCCACCAAATCTGGCGTAGGGTAATTCTACATCAACTCAACACAGACCGCAAAGACTTATGGATTCTAACCCCTGTTACCAGCCGACCACAGAAGGCTGCCCCTTGCTGGGAAGCCAACTTCCATATAAGGGTTGCCCGAAAAAACGAGGGAAGCCCCTCCCTACCCCGACGCAACTTTTCACCTGACAAGGGGTTATAATCCAACTGAGGGCGCTTTACAGCAACAACCGGCGCAATGATTCTCACGGCAGGAGGGCACATCACAGCCCACCAGCCTGTGAAATCATTGCTTTCAAAGGCTTCTCTATGAAGGAAAAAGTCAGTTCGACGCTTATCCCCGAACTTACTGCCTGGCACTTTCTCAGCAGGACGACCTTTGGCCCCCGTCCCGCAGACTTGGAAAGGGCGAAGCAGGCAGGGATTGCCGCCATCCTTGAGGAACAACTCCACCCTGAAAAGATTGACGATGCCGACGTGGAACATCGGATCGCCTCGCTTCCCACGCTTTCGATGAGTCCTGCTGAGCTAATGGAGGACTTCCCTCCCCCCAAGCAGGCCAAGAATCAGCAGGAGAAGCGCGACGAACCGGCTTCGCGTCAATCGACGGTTCCCAATCAGGTGGGTTTGGCCAAGCCGGCTCCTTCCACCATGGCCCCGGCAATGGAAGCCGATGCGCCCCGCCGCATCCTGATGGAGCTTGGCCGTGCGCAATTATGGCGCGCCGCGTACAGCCAATGTCAGCTGCAGGAAGTGATGGTTCATTTCTGGATGAACCACTTCAATATTTATGCCGCCAAGGGCGTTGACAAGTGGCTCCTGACTTCCTTTGAGAACGACGCGATCCGGCCTAATGCTCTGGGAAACTTCTCCCAATTGCTTGCCGCCACGGCTCAAAGCCCGGCGATGCTCTTCTATCTGGACAACTGGCTCAGCGTCGCCCCCAATGCGGCAGGCGGTAATCGCGGTCCAAAGGGCCGACGAGGCCCGTTCGGGCTTGGCGGACCTCAGCTTGGGGGAGCGACGGGAAAATCCAAGGGGCGTCCGGCCGGCGAGCGCCGGGGTCTTAACGAAAATTATGCGCGTGAGTTGATGGAACTCCACACTCTGGGCGTGGACGGCGGTTACGCCCAGCAGGATGTCCGGGAAATAGCGCGCTGCTTTACCGGTTGGACCATCGATCGCCCGCGCCAAGTGGGGGGATTCGTCTTTCGCCCGCGCCTGCACGACTACGGCACAAAGGTAGTCCTGGGCCACAAGATTTCGGGCCGGGGCGGAGTGGAAGATGGCGAAAAGGTGCTACAGATCCTGGCGGCTCACCCTGCCACAGCCCAATTCATTTCTCTCAAACTCTGCCGCCACTTCGTTGCCGATGAGCCTCCGGCTTCCGTTGTTGACCGCGCAGCTCACACGTTTAGGCACTCTGGCGGCGACATTCCTTCAGTCATGAGAACCATCCTGACGTCGCCGGAGTTCAACTCACCGGAGGCCTTTCGCGCCAAGGTGAAATCTCCCTTTGAGCTCGTGGCCAGCTCTTTACGCTCATTGGGCGCTGAAACCGACGCCGGCGAACCGTTGATGGGCATGATTATGCGGATGGGTCAGCCGCTCTTCCTTTATCAAGCTCCCACAGGCTTCCCCGATCGCGCCAGCAATTGGATCAACTCCGGTACGCTACTGGCGCGAATGAATTTTTCCATGGCCCTGGCATCGAACCGGATCCGCGGAACGCAACTCGACCTGCAAGCCCTGACCCCCTCTGACGACGCGCAATCCGTTTGGGAGAATTTAGTGGAGCGAACGCTGGGCGGAGATGTAGCCCCTGAAACTCAGGCGGCAGTGATGAAGAGCATGGACGAATTGGGCAGCGCGGCTGGAGGCAAGGGTTTCCCCAAAACCACACTGATGGCGGCCCTGCTCCTGGGTTCGCCGGACTTCCAGCGGCGGTAGAACCAAGAGGTTACGGGTATTGGGTGAGGGTAAAGGGTAAGGAACAGATTCTGGGAACTCTTAATTTTGTCCTCAGCGCCTCTGCGACTCAGCGGCAAGGAAGATCGAACGACTTCGAGGTCATGATGAGCATATCCCGACGTTATTTTTTGAAAAACACGGGCCTGAGTCTTTTCGGAGCGGCGGTTGTTCCCAGTTTCCTGCGGCGGGCAGCCTACGCGATGGAGCAACCGGGACGCAAGAAGATCCTCGTGGCTATCTTCCAGCGCGGTGCGGCCGACGGCCTGAATATCGTGGTTCCCTTCGGCGAAAAGAATTACTACGCCATGCGCCCGTCCATTGCCATCCCGCAACCCTCGCAACGGAGTGAAAGCGGCCCGAGCGCCATTGATCTTGACGGTTTTTTCGGGCTGCACCCCAGCCTGTCCTCGCTGAAACCGCTGTTCGATGCGCGCCACCTGGCCATAATTCACGCCGCGGGCTCGCCTGACAGCACACGCTCCCACTTTGACGCACAGGATTACATGGAATCGGCGACGCCCGGGGTAAAGGCCACTCCCGACGGCTGGCTGAACCGCTTTTTGCAAAGCGCTCCCCACACGGACGCCACGCCCTTCCGTGCCGTGGCCTTTTCCGCCTCCACCCCGCGCACGATGATGGGAGCCGCGCCCTGCCTGTGCACGCAGGATTTGCAAGGTTTTCACCTGGCAGGTAAAGGGAACCAGCAGGCCCGTGGTATGCAACTGCTGGCCAGTGCCTATGAAGAGATGTACGCCTCCGCCTCCGATCGTCTGCTTTCGAGTACGGCACGCGAGACGTTTGAAGCCATTTCCACCTTGCAGCGCATTCAGATTGGCGAGTACCAGCCGGAAAATGGTGCGCAATATCCCCGCGGCCCTCTGGGAAAGAGCTTGCAGCAGATTGCCCAACTCATCAAATCTGATGCGGGGCTGGAAGTTGCGTTTGCGGAAGCCGGCGGATGGGACCACCACGTGAATGAAGGTGGGGTCAATGGCCAACTGGCAACACGCCTGAAGGACTTCGGCGACTCGCTGGCTGCATTCTATAGCGACATGGGAGATCGCATGGCAGACATCACCGTACTGACCATGTCGGAGTTCGGACGCACCGCCCGCGAGAACGGCAACCGCGGCACGGACCACGGCCACGCTCACGCCATGTT
>CAYTMD010000299.1:0-7953 GCA_964438685.1 uncultured Acidobacteriota bacterium | reverse complement strand
TCACTCCAGCGGCGGGGTGGAGGTGGATTTTCCGGTGGAGGTGGTGGGGGCCACTCCGGAGGTGGCGGAGGCGGTGCTAGCGCCGGTGGTGGCGGAGGTACTGCTGGAGGCGGCGGTGGCGGCCATCACTAATCCAAAGTAAGACCAGGTTTGTCGAACTGTTAGCTGTCGACTGTTAACTGTAGTTGTATTACTGAACACTGATTGTCCCTTCAAGCGTCGAGTCCCACGAACCACGGTTGATTCAAGGTTTGAGTCAACCGTGGTTTCGTGTTTACGCAGGTATCTCGTCAAATCGGGATTTCTCAGCAGGTTGTGCGCGGTTTTCGCGGCGGGAAAGAACAACGCCTCATAAAGCCGCCATTGTAGCACCGACCTTTATGTCGGCATTTTACCCGGGCGCCCGGCCCGCCGGCCGTTCGCCCCGGTCAAGGCAGGCTCTAAATCTCTGCGCCATTTTCTGGCGAGGGTGAAAATGTTTCCTTTGACGAAGACCTTTCCTTCCATTAATCCGACCAGCTTCGAGTTCTCCATCATGCGCAACGGTACGAGTTTGGTGATAGGCTGGTCACTTTTGGTGATGACTCTGCCTTGTGGCTCAAGCTCGCCCAGAACCTTGATGCACTTCGCCTTGAATTCTGTGGCGCTGATCAATTCAGGCACTTTCGACAACCGATTTACGAAACTAGCAGAGATGTGGAGCCAAGGCATAGTCTTGCAGAACGCAGCCCCAATTATCATGCCGTAGTATCCTGTCCATCCTGTAGATCCATGTATTGCCTACTTCACCGGAACGGGCAGCGTGTCGTAATAATCCGGATAAGGCGGCTTGGAATAGGTGGGAAGGGGATTCTTCTTCAGTAGATCGAGAACCACCTCCACCGCCCGCTCGAGTTGTGGGTCATGTCCTTCCCGCACCAGTTTGGGGTCAAGTACCACTTCGATGTCGGGTGAGATCCCGTGATTCTCCACTTCCCACTCACCCTTGGTCCCGTAAATGGCCCAACGTGGCGCGGTGATTGAGCCTCCGTCCATCAACTGCGGGTAGCCGCCGATTCCCACGAGTCCGCCCCACGTGCGCATCCCCACCAGGGGGCCCACCCCCGCTTTGCGGAAATACCACGGCATGGCGTCGCCGCCGGAACCCGCAAATTCATTGATGATCATCGCCTTCGGGCCAAAGATGGCTTCCTCGGGTTCGGAATACGATTCGCCCTCGCGAGTCATGATCTGGCTCATAACCGGCCGGTGCAGGTAATCGATGATGTAATCCGCCAACTGGCCGCCGCCATTAAAGCGTTCGTCCAGCACCGCGCCATATTTCCCCACCTGGGCAAAGTAGTACCGATTGAAGTTGGTATAGCCACCCCCGGCGGTGTTGGGCAGGTAGACATACGCCAGCTTCCCGCCACTCAGTTCGTCCACCTTGCGTCGATTGCCTTCAATCCAATCGAGTCCTCGGAGCCCGATTTCGCTTTCTACCGGAACCACGGTCACTTCGCGTGCGCCCGAGCCGTCGGGATGAGGGCCAACCTTGAGGACGGTCTGCTTTCCCGCGGTCTCTTGAAAGTAGCTGTAAACCTCCTCGCTCGCGGAAACGTCGCGACCATTGACCGCCAGCAGGTATTCGCCTTCCTTTACATTCACGCCGGGCTGGGTAAGCGGTGCATGGAGTTCCGGGTTCCAGTTCTCGCCGTTAAATATCCTGGCAAATCGATAACGGCCGTTATCGATGGTGTAATCCGCTCCCAGCAGTCCGACTTTTACCACGGGAATGTCCGGGTGCTTGCCGCCGCTTACGTACATGTGGAGAACATTGATGTTGGCGAGCATGTCGCCCAGAAGATAATTGAAGTCGGCGCGGCTGGTGAGGCCCGCCACGAAAGGCTCATAGGCCTGCTCGGCTTTCTTGATATCGAGCCCGTGGAAGTGGGGATCGTAGAAGAAGTCGCGCTCGATACGCCACACCTCGTGGAACATCTGCTTCCACTCTTCGCGAGGGACTACGTAAACTTCCATTGCGCTGGTATTCAAGCCCCCTTTGCCGGCTTGGGGTGGTTTATCCGCCGGATTGATGAACCAGTGCTCGCCCTGGCGGTAAAGAATCTTTTCGCCGTCAAACGCAAGGTCGAAACCTTCCACTTCATCCAGGATTTTTTCCGTCTTGCGGGTCTTCAGATCAAACCTCTGGATGGAAGAGGCTGGCGGTCCGGGATTCGAACCAGTATCAACAAGAGGTCCCTCCGCCAGGTAGAGGACCCCTTCTTTCCCGGCCACCAGGCTCTGGTAATTGCGTGCGGGAATGGGCAGCGCCAGGATGCGTTGGGTGAGGCCGTCGAAGTCAATCTGTACCTTGACGGGCTCCGGTTTCTTGCCCCCTTCTTTGGCTTTGTCGCCGTCGGCGCCTGGCTTTCCGCCTTCATCCTTTTTGACTTCGGGCTTTTCCTCGTCGCTTTCCGGAGCCAGGGGCGATGGCAGGTCTTGGCGCAGCACCGCTACGTAAACGCTGCGTGTAACGGGGTGCTCTTCACTGGTCATATCGAGCCAGCCCGTGCTGAGCCCCATGTTGGTGCTGGCGGTGAAGTAGAGATATTTTCCGTTCTTGTCGAAGACCGGGTAGAGGGCGTCGCTCATGCCATCGGTCACTTGGGCGGCTTTTTGGCTTTCCAGCGAATACACGTAAACCGCCCGCATGTGATTTTCGAGTTGCAGCGTGTAGGTCAGCCACTTGCTGTCGGGTGACCATTGCACATCGAATTCCTGGAGCGGCGAATCAAAACGGTCGGTGGATACCTTGATGGGTGCCGGATGATCGACGTCCAGGTACCAGAGGTTCAACCGCTTGTCGTTGTAAGCAATTTTCTTGCTGTCCGGCGACCACGTAGGAGCATAGAAGAATGAGGAAGGTGTACCCAAGTCGATTTTCTTTGTGGGCCCAATGATGTTCTGATCGCGGATGTGGAGCGCGTACTCTCCCGACTCATCGGAGAAGTAGGCGATGGATTTTCCATCCGGCGACCATGCCGGGTCACGCTCCGCCGCGCCGGGCGTCTTGGTGAGATTCCGCACATCGCCCTTTTCCGCGGGCACGGTCAGGATTTCTCCATGCGCTTCAAACACGGCGCGAACGCCGGTGGGAGAAATGCGCGCGTTCATAATCTGGCGGCCATTGATCTTCTCGAAGTGTGGGCGGACTTGGGGCATGTCACCCGCCACGCGAATGGAAACCTCATGCGACTTGCCGGAATGCAGATCGTAAATATGGATCGATCCAAACTGCTCGTAGACAATGCCGCCCGGACCCGCCGAAGCGGACTTCAGATCGAACCCGTCATTCTTGATCAGGGACTTTACCTGCTGAGTCTTGGTGTCGTACGAAAACAGGGTGGACGGTCCCTCGCGATCGGAGAGGAAGTAGATGCGGTCGCCGATCCACATGGGGTCAAAATCGTTGGAGCCTTCCCGCGGAATGCGCGTCACGCTGGAATCCGCCAGATCGGCAATCCAGAGCGGTGCGGCATTTCCACCGCGATAGTGCTTGATGGCGATGTAAGCATCAATGGCGCCGAGACGACGATTCCAGTGCGGGACGTAGACAATGTGCGTCCCGTCGGGAGAGTATGAGCCCTCCACGCCCATGGGCAAGGGAAGGGGACTGGGGAACCCTCCGGCGGCAGGGACCGTGTAGAGCCGCTCAAAACGTGAATAGCTGCTGCGGGTCGAGCGAAACAGGACGCTGCCACCGTCGTTCGTCCAACCCACGGCCACATCCGAGCCGGGATGGTAGGTGAGGCGGCGGGGCTCACCACCGGCAGCGGCCACCACGTACACGTCATCGTTCCCATCGTAATTGCCCGTGTAGGCAACCTGGCTTCCGTCCGGCGAAAAGATGGGATGCGTCAACACGCCTGTGCCGGTTACCAACCGCTGCGCGTCGCCGCCCGCCCGGCTGACAATCCAGATATCGCCGCCGAAGGCAAAAGCAATCTGGGTCTTGCTAAGCGTGGGGCTTTGCAGAAGTAATGGCCCGGAATCCGCTGCAAACATCAGAGTGGAAGCAAACAAAACGAGTAGGCCTGTAAGGAATAGCCGACGCATAAACTCTCCTTAGTTGAGCAGTGAATTCCGTTTAGTCGCCACGGATGATACGAACCAATCGAATCGGGAAGCTGGGATTATCCCAGATTTCCCTTCAGAATGCTAAGCGTACCTTCGCAGTTCGTAGAGCTCCGCCCCGCCAAATCCTGGCGAGAACTGCGGCCTAAGGGTGCGCGGGGCGGCATCTCCTGCCGGGTTAAGACGAATCAAAGTGTCAGCCTGCGCGAAGCGTCTTGGAGTGCGGCCGCGAAGCTGCCGCCTTTCGATGAGTGCGATCTGCTCGCGATTTGAAGGCGGTGGTCGACGCTACGGCATTCCAAGGCGGTGGCTGCCGCCGCCGCACTCCAAGGCGCTTTGCGCACTCAGCTTGCATGAGGTGCCTATTACCCCCAGCGTGTCTCTAAGACTCCAGATGCCAAGTTTAGGTGCGGCTTTGCCGCGCGCACGCGGCGGCGAATTTGTGTACAATGCGGGTCACCGTTCGAGGAGAGGGACTTCTTATGACTCATAAACATCAATTCGGAGACTCAGACACTGCGGGGGAATCTGCTGAAGGCAACACCTACGGACCCGGAACGGAATCGTTGCCAAAGGGCCTGAACCGCCGCAGCATGTTGAAGTCTCTAGCGGGTGCTGCGGCAGGACTTCTGCCCCCGGCCCTGTTAGGGGCAAGAGGGCAAGTCCGAAGCGCCATTGCGAAGGGTTTCGAGGGTGCAGTACCGCCCGTCAAGAATCCCGCCTGGTTCGGCTTTAACTTGTTGGAGTACTTTTCCACTGACCCGGATTGGATGAAGTACTTCCCCTACAAGAATGATGGGATGTTCCGGGAAGACGATTTCCGCTGGATCCGCGATTGGGGCTTCAACTTTGTTCGTCTGCCCATGGACTACCGGTTCTGGACCAACGTGGACGACTTGATGACGATCGACGAAAAACCGGTGGAACCCATTGATCGCGCCATCCGCCTGGGTGAAAAATATGGGATCCACGTCAACATCTGCCTGCATCGAGCGCCCGGCGAATGCATTTTGGATGGCATGGATGAAGCCATCACCGGCATCCACATCACCAAAGAAAAGACCAGCGTTTACGAGGACGCACACACGCTGGAAGCGTTTGTCCACCAATGGACGTACTTCACGCAGCGTTACCGGGGAATTCCCAATGAGCGGCTCAGCTTTAACCTGGTGAACGAACCGAAATACCGGACCACCGCGGCGGAGGAGGTTGAGCTTAAAACCCACGATCCCGAGGACTCCTTCAGCCGCGAGTTCCGCCATCATCGCGAACTTCAATACGTGCGGGTGGCCCGCGCTGCCATCGACGGTATCCGCGCCCACGACCCGCAGCGCCTGATCGTCACGGATGGCTATCCGGGCGCCAATTCGCCCATTCCGGAGCTTTTTGACACCCACATCATTCAAAACTGCCATACCTACATTCCCACGCCGTTGACGCACTACCAATGCGAATGGGCGCGTAGCTTCGTTCCCCCTGATACTCCTGTGCCCACGTGGCCGCTCAAAGATCGCCAAGGACGCATTTACGACCGCGCCGCGCTGGCCGCCATTTTCCGGCCCTGGGCCGATCTGCCACGGCAGGGAATTCCAATTCATTTTGCGGAAATGGGCGCTTACAAGCACACCCCTCCCGAAGTCGTGTTGGCCTGGTTCGACGATACGCTCAGCGTGCTCAATGACTTGCACACGGGTTGGGCACTGTGGAATTTCCGCGGACCCAACGGAATCCTCGACACGGAGCGTAGCGGAACCAGGTTTGAAGACTGGCATGGCCACCAACTCGACCGCCCGCTTTTGAATTTGCTACAGAAGAGGATGAAGATGTGAGTGAGCTGCCGTACAATGTTCAGGTTCGTGCCACTCATTGGATTTAATGCCGGGGTCATGTAAACCGATAAGAAGCTTCACGGGGAATTGATATGCTCGTGCGGAACTCCGCCGTTGGGTAGGTGTCATAAGCTTGGCGTGCGTGACATTTTTCGGTGCCTTAATGAAGCCGGAGCTGAGGCAACTGGCGTTGACCCTCTGAGATTGGATTAGGAGTGCGATACAATACCCCGGAGGTGTTCACGTGCAGGTGAATCCCAAGGCTGGCAAACTCGCCGACCCAAGGCTCTTGGTCAACGTTCCAAAGCTCATCACCGCTTACTTCAGCGACCATCCCGATCCAGCGATCAGAGGACAGCGCGTTTCTTTTGGCACTTCGGGCCACCGAGGGTCAGCGCTCAGCATCAGCTTCAATGAAGATCATATCTTGGCCATCACTCAGGCGATTTGCGAATTTCGAAAACAGCAGAAGACTCAAGGTCCCCTGTTTATAGGTAAAGACAGCCATGCGTTGGCCGAGTGCGGTTTAGTGACCGCGCTGGAAGTTCTTGCCGCAAATGGTGTGGACGTGATGGTTGATGCAGATGAAGGGTTTACTCCCACTCCGGCTATCTCCCACGCCATTTTGAGCTTCAATCAGTCGCGGCCCGCAGGCCTCGCCGATGGGATTGTCATTACGCCGTCGCACAATCCTCCCGAGGATGGCGGTTTTAAATACAATCCTCCTCATGGCGGACCGGCGGACACCGGCGCGACAAAATGGATCGAGCAGCGTGCCAACAAACTGCTGGAAGATAATCTGCGCGAAGTTCAGCGCGTCCCCTACGCGCGGGCACTGCTCGCAGAAACAACCCACTTCTACGATTACGTTGACGCCTATGTGAAGGACCTTGAGGCCGTGGTGGATATGGCGGCCATTCAAAGTGCCGGGGTAAAGATCGGAGTCGATCCCCTGGGTGGCGCAAGCGTTGCCTACTGGGGACCCATTTGTGACCGATACAACCTGAATCTGACCATCGTCAATGAACTTGTGGACCCGACTTTCCGGTTCATGACCCTTGATTGGGACGGAAAGATCCGCATGGACTGCTCCTCGCGCTACGCCATGGCGAGCCTGATCGCCCGGAAGGGAAGCTTTGATGTATCTTTTGCCAACGATACAGATGCCGACCGGCACGGAATTGTGACCCGCGAGGGTGGGCTGATGAATCCCAACCACTATCTTGCCGTGGCGATTGACTACCTTTTTCAGAACCGGAAGGGCTGGTCAGCCTCGGCGGCGGTGGGCAAAACAGTGGTCAGCAGCAGCTTGATCGATCGTGTCGCCCAGCGCTTGGGACGTAAGCTGGTGGAAGTTCCGGTGGGCTTCAAGTGGTTTGTCGAGGGCCTTTCCAGTGGCTCCCTGGGCTTTGGCGGGGAGGAAAGCGCCGGGGCGTCGTTTACCCGGTCCGATGGACGCGTTTGGACCACGGACAAAGATGGCCTCATCCTCGGCCTGCTGGCTGCCGAAGTAATGGCTAAGACAGGACGCGACCCGGCGGAGCATCACGATGCGCTGACTCACGAGTTTGGCGAAATGGTGTACGAGCGCACCGATATGCCGGCAAGTCCGGAAGAAAAGGCAGCGCTCGGAAAGCTGTCGCCGGAACAGGTGCGTGATGTGGAAGTGGCCGGTGATAAGATTCTGGCCAAGTTTTCGAACGCCCCCGGCAATGGCGCGGCAATTGGCGGAATCAAGGTGGTGACCGAACACGGATGGTTCGCCGCCCGGCCTTCCGGCACCGAGGATGTGTACAAGTTTTACGCGGAAAGCATGAATGGCGCCGAGCATCTCCGTAGGATCCAGGAAGAAGGGCGCGCCCTGATTGCACGAGCGCTGAAGACTTCGTTGTAGCGCCCGGCTTTACAGGCTGCGGAAAAACGCGTCGCTGCTTTGCTTATCAGCATCACAGATTCAGACCACCCCGTCGCTCGGCGCGCCACCCCTCCTCATCTGAGGAGGGGAGCC
>CAYTMD010000298.1:0-7953 GCA_964438685.1 uncultured Acidobacteriota bacterium | reverse complement strand
CACTGCTACTGGATTCAGACGGCGGCGATTTGGCTGCCCAACCTTAGTATTCCTGCCACGAGTTTAGGAAGGCTTCTTCTTTACTAATGCAAGACCATCCGTGTCGTTTCCATATCCCGCGCGTAGCCGGCAATGCTATGGGGCGCCCGCGGCCTGCTGGATTGCCTCAATCAGTTCGTCGCTCCCGCCGGCAGCGCGGATTTCTTTTATATCGTCGGCCGTGACCCGGAACTTGACCCCGCGTTCCTTGACGATTCCCGCCACACGCGAGAGCGGGACCCCACCCACGAGCAAGGAAATGATATCCGCTTTGTCCAAGGCCTTCGGATTAGCAGAAGGCGGCTTGGGGGTGTAATGAATGGTGAAGGCCAGCTTGGTCTCCACGCGCGTTGAATTGGATGCGGTAATTTGAACGGGGTTATCCCCCGGCCTCAACAGCAACGGGTCTGACCAGAACTCGACCGCGCGTGCATCTTTGGGCCGGAGCGCAGCGGGGACGCCGTTGATGGTCACTGTCGGCAGACCGGAATCATCCATGGCCACACCCCGAATGATCAGTGGTGATTCATTGACCATGACCGTCCCGTTTTCGCGGGCGTCTGAAGGCTCAACCAGAACGACGGTGGGAGGAGGCGAAGGTGGCTCCGGCTTGGGTTCAGGCGCAACGACGGCTTGCGCCGGGCCGGGCCGCGCGGTGGTTGGTTTCTTGATTCTGAATTCTCCCATCACCCCGTCAAAGTCCTGAAAGGCACGCAGAATCAAGGGGCTATATACGTCATCGGCTCTTACTACACTTTTATCGCGCGAATCCCAGTGGCTTGGGGCCGAATAACTGAAATAATGCGTGATCCTTTGAGTTCGGAATCTGATGGCACGGTCGCGGATAAAGCCATGCGCGCCGGATAGCATCTCCAACTCGACCACTTCTGACCTGTCATGCTCGAATCCAATGTCGGTTTCTTTCCCGTAACGTCCCGGCTGTGCCGCGAGATACCGGACCGTGCTCTGGCTGATTTCGAGCCAGCCATGTGACCCGCTGATTTTGAGGAACATGCTCCCTTTTGGGGTCTCGCAGATATGTTCGACCGGGATGCGGAGGGCGGGGTCGGTGTCAACGTTGACGAACTGAACCCCCAGGGGAGCACCCGTGGAGGAAGATGGGGACACATTTGGAGCGGATGAAGGATTTGTAGTGCCGGCTGAGGGGCAGGTGCTTCCCTGGACGGTGACCAGGGCTCCATTGACCCAACACTGGGTTACACCTGCAAATTGTCCCGAGCCTTGCGCTCGCGCCGTGGGCAAATAGATGATAGCGGCAAGCAGCGCGAGAAGCAGCGGCACCTTCTTATTCATGGACATCTCTCTTATTGGATGGAGCGTTCTACACGTCTCTTTTAACTTCCAATTCGACGTGTATTCAACAGACTCCAATCTCCCAGAGTCCGAGCGACTAAGGATGTGGCGCGGCCCCCTGGATGGCTTGGATCAGTTCGTCGCTGCCACCCGCGGCGCGGATTTCGTTCAGATCGTCGGCAGTGGGAGAGAATTTGATGCCGCGCTCCTTGACAATCTCCGCCACGCGCGAGGATGGGACCGCGCCCGCAAGCAAGGAAATGATATCCGCCTTATCCAGGGCTTTGGGGTTTACGGGCGCAGCTTTGGGAGTGTAATGAACTGTGAAGGCGACCTTGGTCTCAACATGGGCGGAGTTGGAGGCGGTAATCTGGATGGAATTTGCTCCGGGTTGGAGCGGCAGCGGGTCTGACCAGAACTCAGCCGCTTGGTTGTTTTGTGGGCGCATGTTGGCGGGGGAACCGTTGATGTTCACAACCGGGATACCGGTGCCATCCATTGCCACTCCACGGATGACGAAAGGAGTTTCCTGTACCTCTACAATTTGATCGGCGCGTGCCCCGGGGGGCGACGCCACAATAACCGCGGGAGGAGACGGGGGCGCGGGGGCTATGGGTGCCGGAGGAGGAGTTACCACCGCTGGCGCCACGGCGGGAGCAGGCGGCTTTACCATCGCGAGTACGTTGTCGAAATTCCGGATGGCTTGGAACATCGAGGCCGTCCCCAAGGCGCCCATACTGGCAGCTCCCATGGCGCCCGGGCCGCTATGAATAGTTCCCCAACGGTCTTGTGATAGGTAAAAGACCGAATACTTTTTCTTTTCACCTCCCCGGCGGAACATCAAGTACGTCTGTTCGATCTTGAGGTCGGTAATCTCCGAGCTGGACATGCTGAACCCTTCACTGATCTTATCGGCGGGTTGGACCACCCCGTAGCGGATCCCCTGTCGGGTCACATCGAACCAACCATAAGATGTGCTTTTGACGGACCAACCGGAAAAGCTCGCCGCCGGGTAACGCAGCGTGGGATTGGTGTCGCCATTCAACAGTTGCGGCTTCAGGTAGTCATCGGGGCTTGCGCCGCCCCCAGCAGCCTTGGACCTCTTCCTTGCCTGGCCGGCTGCGGTAGCCAGAGCCATGCCTATGATTAAGAATAGTAAAAGGGCTTTGCGGCACGTGCGCCAATTGTCCTGGTTCGGTCTCATCACGGATCTACCTCCCTGCTCCCGGTTTCCGGCGTCCGCCGTAGTGCGGATCAGTTCCGATTGCCGCGAGCAGTAACCTCAGCGTTCAATCTCTCCCACAAGCGCCACGCCCACAAACCTAACCCCGGAAGCGCTCACTGGACGGCGGCCTTCTGAATTGCCTCAATCAGTTCGTCGCTTCCGCCCTCGGCGCGAATGACGTTAAGGTCATCCGCCGTGGGCCGGAATTTGATGCCCCGCTCCTTGACGAGTTCCACGATGCGCGCGCTCGACACCCCGCCATGGAGCAAGGCGACAATTTCCTGTTTATCCAACGCGCGTGGATTCGGGGGCGCCGCCTTGGGTGTGTAGTGAACGAGAACGTCAAAGTGGGTTTCAGCGTGCGCGGCATTCGAAGCAGAGACCTGGAAACGGTTATTCCCCGGCTGAAGGGGCAAAGGGTCGGACCAGAATTCCGCCGCCTGGGAGCTTTGCGGCCGCATATTGGCGGGCGCTCCATTGATCATCACCACCGGAATACCGCTGGCATCCATCACCGCGCCGCGAATGACCATCGGCGACGTGTCGCTCTCCACGGCTTGATTGCCGCTTGCTCCCGCTGGGGTTACCAGCACAATGTTAGGAGCGGGTACAGGCGCAACAGTGGGTTGGGGCGAGGGAGGCGCAACAGGACTCTCCACCACTGCGGGAGGCGGTGGCTTCCGCGGCCGGGCCAGCGCGAGCGCAAAGTCGAAGTTCTTGATCGCCTGCTCAATCGAGCTTGTCGCCGCTGCCCCTCCCTCGGCGGCGGAGACAATACCGAAGCCGCTATGAAGCGATTCCCACTCGCTGGGAGGAAGATAGAGAATCCTGTTGTACTTCGGATTATAGAATTCCAGGAATAGGCCTTGAAAAGCGACGAGGCGAATCCCCTGCCGGGATACTTCAAACGAATCCTGGGATTTGGCCGGTGGCTGCTCCACATGATACCGAACCATATCGCGCGAAACGTCGAGCCAGCCAAAAGAAATGGTACCGTTCATGTGCCCCAGCCTGGCGATGGGGAAGCGCAGGGTGGGATTGGTTTCGGTATTGATGAGTTGCGAAGTGGTGGTGCTATTCGAGCTGGACTCGGGTTTGCTGCTTTGCCTCGCGGGTTTTTCCGATGCCGCGCCGGGAATTCCCGCAAGCATGGCAAAGAGGAGAAGGGGAGCACAGACCCGGCCTTTCCTGTTGAGGTCAAGGCTCATCCGGCATCTGCCTTCACCACGATCTGGTTCCGGTACGGGCAATTCATCTCCCCTTTAAACCATCGGCGGTCGTGGGCTGAATCCTGAACCTTTTCTCATCCGGCAGAGACTGGCCCAATGGGGGATCAGCCGAGCGCAATTGTCTGCTCTTCCGGTCAGACTTTCAATTAACTTAGAGTCCGCGTCGTTAGTCTTGGTATATCGACCCGGAATACTGACTCCGCGCTGCGACATGCCAGACAGGCCACGACGATTACCTTGTGCTTACGGCACACGCCACGCGGGAATCGGCGCAGCCGTAATAGAACCTCCATTTGCCGCCGAAGAAGATCAAATTTGAGACGAAGGTGACATTGTTCGCGCCTCCTGTCCCTCTGGTGATGTTTTGCTTCTCGTAGTCTTTTTCGGGATGGAAAAAGTCGCGGTCCGTGCGCCCGATCACTTTGCCCACATCATTTAAATCAAATAGAATCTGGCCCGCCGACCAGATCTTGCCGGTCAATGCCAGGTCAGGTCTTTGCGGCGCCATTCCGTCATAGATCATGAAGATGCCGGCACTCGTGATGAACGCCTGTGAACCGCATTCGGTTGTTCCCTGATCGAACCACTGCCCACCTTTTCGCATCGGCGCTACAATCAGCGGATCCGCGCCTTTCTCATCCAGCACAATTTCCCAATCAATCAGGTTCTTCGAGCTGGCAAGCATGATCCCGAACTCACCAAAGTACATCCAGTACTTCCCATTTATCTTCTCGGCAATGAACCTGCCGCCGTCCCGTTTGCAGACGATCGAGCCCGATTTGCTTCGGAAATTTCCGCAGAACCGACCGCCAAGCTGATTCCGAAACGCCAGGCCCTGCTTCTTCCAGTGGAACAGATCCTTTGACGTGGCGATGGCGAGGCGTGGGAATTTCCCGTCATAGGCCGTATAGGTCATCACGTAAGTGCCGTCGCTGGCCTCGACGATGCGCGGGTCCTGGCATCCGCCGGGCCACTCGCTGTCCTTCATCTCATCGTTGGAAGGATACAGCACTGGTTCCGGGTAGCGCTTGAAGTGCCGGCCGTCTTCGCTTGTGGCAATCCCTATACGGCTTGTGCCCCAGTGATATTTTCCCGCCGCCGGCTGGCTGAGCGTGCTGTCTTCGGCCCGATAGAGAACATAAACTTTGCCGTCCCTCACAATTGCCGCCGCGCATAGAACAGCCTGATCTTCCCAATGGATGGACTTTTTCTTGACAGGGCATTGGAAGACACTGTTGGGCATTTTTCTTATGAAGTCAGCCCCCTCGTCACGGACAAAAGGTCCAATTCCCCAACTGGGAACCCCGGCAGGGTCCGCGCTCGCGTCGACAACTTGCGGGTTTGGCACCCCCAAGGTGTAGTTGGCGCCCGGATGCAGTGAATTAGCTCCGGCAACGAGGGCAAACACAATTGCCAGGAATGCAATGGTCCTCTTCATAGAAGTTCTTCCCCTGACAGGTGGCGTAGCGGTAGCTCTGTGCCGCCATCGAGCGTCGGAATCAATTGATAAACGGCGGGGTAAACCCGCCACCAATCTCATCTCTCGTATTTCGCTTGCCACTGCATTCAACACCGTGAACAGTCTCTTCCGACGCCTGCACGTCAACCTCCAATTCCCGCGTCCCCTTTCGGCACAAGAGGGCGACAATATGGCCGCCTCCAATCTTGACAATAGGGTGGGTGCCTCATAAGAATTGAATCGTGTTCGACAGCACCGCGCAGGGTATTCACGAAGCGGAAATGGAAATCTGACTTCTAAAGGTTAAGGCGGCTAAAGCATGAAAATAACCAAGATTGACACTTACATCGCAGGCAATCCCTGGAAGAATTGGTTGTTCACAAAAGTGTACACGGACGAAGGGATCTATGGAGTTGGCGAAGGGACCCTGATGGCCTTTGCCAAGA
Organism: uncultured Acidobacteriota bacterium; assembly: GCA_964438685.1. Lineage (GTDB taxonomy): Bacteria > Acidobacteriota > Terriglobia > UBA7540 > UBA7540 > Bog-366. The sequence goes on along the minus strand of CAYTMD010000298.1, from coordinate 2,241 downwards.
CCATTGAAGCCGCCATTCACGAGTTATCGCCGTTTGTCCTGGGTTTGGACCCGATGCAGGTGGAGATCATCACGCAGCGGCTCACCCGCGACCCTTATTCCGAGGGTGGGCAGGTCCACATGTGTGCCGTAGCGGCAATTGAGATTGCCTGCTGGGATATTATTGGCAAGGCGTTGAATCAGCCCATCTACAATCTTTGGGGCGGACGCTGCCACGAGAAACTCCGTGCCTATGCCAACGGATGGTATCGGGGCCCGCGCACACCGGAGTCATATGCCGAAAAAGCCAAGATCGTCGCGAAGCGTGGATACACGGCCCTGAAGTTTGATCCCTTCGGCAATGCCTGGCGGACACTTTCCCGGTACGATTTCGATCTTTCCATCGACATTATTCGAGCGGTGCGCGATGCCGTGGGCAATCAGGTGGATATCCTGATTGAAGGACACTCCCGCTTTTCGGTGAGCACGGCGCTGCAATTGGCCAATGCCATGGCGGAATTTCGCCCCATGTGGTTTGAAGAACCCACGCACCATTTGAATATCGGCGCCGTGGTGGAAGTCGCCCGCCGGAGTCCGGTTCCCATTGCCACGGGCGAAAGCTTTTCCAGTAAGTATCAGTTTGCCGAGCTTCTTAAGCATAATGTGGTCAGCATCTACCAACCGGAACCCCTGAACGTGGGCGGACTGCTTGCGACCAAGAAAATTGCGGATTCGATCGATGCGCATTATGGAGTCATTGCGCCGCATAGCGCCCAGGGTCCGGTATGCTCCGCCGCTTGTGTGCAATTAAATGCTTCCGTACCCAATTTCCTGATCCACGAAATCTTCGACGAATTCAATGATCCCTGGGAAGCCGAGATTGTGACAAATCCGGTAAGGGTCGTGGATGGCTATATCGAAATATCGGATCGCCCCGGACTCGGCATTGACCTGAACCTGGAAGAAATTGCCAAACATCCTTATCACCCGGAGCACCAGCTTCTATTATTCAAGCCCGGCTGGGAGGCAAGGAAACCACGGAAGATGTAGGGCCTAACTTCAAGATGCCGCCCTTACCGGGGCTGCTCTCCGTGGGCTAAAGGACGTCGCCGCCAGTCTCCAACTCCAAGGGTAGGCTCGAAATACTCCTTGACAAGGTTCTATTAATAGGCTACAACAAGTGTGAGTACTGGCTTCCTGCCGACACTTGACGCCGCTCGGATTCTCCCCCACGCGAGGACAAAATATCGAGAGGGCAGCAGGGGTGATCAATCATCTGTGTGCCGAGTGGGTAGCCTGCTTGGTGTCTTTGCGTCTTGATGGTGACGCCCAACTCTAGAGGTTTCGCTTCTACAGGGTGGCGGGATGCCAGAATGTGTCAGGAAAAAAAGGAGTTAACTATGGAGAGTGAAAATCGTGAAAAATATATGTCATTGAAAACAATGGATTTTATTCATTGTTGGATGGTTGCGCTCGCAAAAAGAGGGGAACATTAAATTAAAGGTAATACCCAGAACGTAGTTGAAAACAAACCGGTTACAAAATTGACTTACATCAAATTCGGACCTAGGCCAGAATGTTGTTGCTAAATAAGCCACTTAACCTGTCGAGGCCAGAATGTCATTGAAAGGAAAGAAGAAAATCGGCGGTCGTAAATTACGGAGAATGAAGCACGGAGTTTACTCTAAACGTATTTGAGTGCCAGTGCGCGGCGGTAGTGCGAACGATGGCGAGCGAGGAGAAACTAAATCCGGAGTCTGCGGTACAGGATCACAAATCTCAAATCAGCAGGTGAATAAACCTCTTCGAAAAGCACACATCGCCAATGATCTGCGAATAAAGAACTCGAAAAGGTCGTTAGGCCATATAATGCCTCCCCCCGGAGAGCTTCCCGTACTGGAATGGCTCAATGAGGGCACATCGGGGGCATGTATCGCGAGAAAGCTGTTAGCGCAGGGGAAGACCGATGAGTGAATCGTTACCATTCTGGTTGGCATTGACGCGCATCGACGGGCTGGGAATTCGGGGCTGCCACAAGCTCATCGAACATTTTGGGTCGCCGCAAGCCGCTTACATGGCGTCGCTGACCGAACTGGAGAGTTGCGGCGTTCCAGCGCGGGTGGCGCAGGCAATTTTTGCTCAAGCCGCTCTGAAAGATGCCGAAAGGGATGTGCAGGAAGTCGCCAAAGCGGATTGCGTGCTGATCGCCTTTGACAGCGAGGAATATCCTCCGCTGCTCAAGCAGATTCCCGACGCGCCACTG
>CAYTMD010000297.1:0-8038 GCA_964438685.1 uncultured Acidobacteriota bacterium | reverse complement strand
GTGATGTCTCAGCAACATCATTCTGAAGCCGCCGTTGCAGGAGGGCAACTGCCGCTTTCTCACCATTACTCAAAAAGCTGTTTTGGACACGAGTGAAAGATCGTAGCCCATAGCGTGAGCTATGGGGGTGGAGGCCGCCCCATAATACCCCAGCCCCAGAGGGGCGGAAGAAGCCACCGGTACGGTGATCTTAGATCCCCCCACCATGGTTTCAACCGATGAAGAAAACGCCTCTCCCGCTAAATCTAATCGCGGTTTCTTTCGCCCCTTACGGGGCTCGGGCTCGGTGGCGAGCCAATTTACCCACGGCTCGCGCCGTGGGCTACGGTCTTTCGCCCGCTGTGCGGGCTCTCGGGCACCGCTAACCGTTACTCCAGCGCCTATGCCCCCGGCCCCTCGCCCCTTTGGGGGAGTCCGATTTCTGGACCCCGATGGGGCCCATCGGACCCCAGAAATCGGAGAGGGTGGCCCGCAACCGGCGTTTTCATCAGTCCGTCAGCCGACGGAGACGGGTGAGGGGGTCAAAGCTGTGGAATTTCTAGCCAAACTTGATTCAATAAACCGGATCAAGATCCAGCGACTGAAATTGCATCAAGTCGTGTTCATAACTGCCCGCCGGCTGGATTCGAACCGTTATGGCGCCCGCATGCGGAAGCGAAACGGTTCCAAGGTCTAGCGTCTTGTAATCAAAATCTTCGCCCGTTTTCTGCACCACGCCTCGGAGTGTCTGCGATCCAATGGCCAGCAAGTATTGGCCTCCTTGTAACTCTTCCCGGGCCGCGTACTTGATGTGCACTTTGTAGCTTCCTGTCTGGCTGATGAAAAGATGCCACGTAATCGAGTCCTCCGGGCCGGACCATTTGGAAATGAAGAAGTTTCCCTTGCGATTAAAACGCTTCACCGCCTTTCCCGCCGTGACCCCATTCATGTAATCCAGGTGGTAAGGTGCATCGCTGCCCACGGTCACCAGAGGCGGATCCACCTTGAGCGGCCCGGCCATTTCCAGAACCACCACCGTGTCGTTCGGATCCGGAATCCGGGCGGGCAACGGCAGCAGGACAACCCCGTGATCGCGGCTGACGGCCAGTTTCTCTGCCGGCCGAGTCAAGAAGTGCGCAGCCTTTACCTGATTGTTCCCCAAATGCGAAACGCGCAGCACGTTGTCCGCCGGCCAATTGAAAACATGCAAATATACTTTGGAACCCTTAACCGTCGTGCGCCCCCAGGTGTATTCAGGCAGGGGGCTGGCGGTGGTTCCATAGATACTCTCTCCGTTTTGTTGCATCCAGACGCCGACTTTGTGAAGTATTGCCACGGCAGGCGCGGGCATGGTGCCGTCACCCTTGGGGCCCACATTGAGCAGGTAATTGCCGCCCTTGCTGACCGATTCCACCAGAAGGTGAATCACCACCGAGGGGGGCTTCCATTCCTGGTCAAACCTGCTGTATCCCCAGGTATCGTTGAGGATTTGCGGCGTTTCCCAAGGCTCTTCAATTCCGCCCACCGGCATCCCGCGATCGCCCATATCCTGGTAGTCCCCCATCAAATCCTGACCGTAGCTGCCCACGCGGCCATTGATGAGGCAGCGGGGTTGCAGGTCGCGAACCAGTTCCACAAAATCCTCCGCCTGCCCGCGTGTGTCCAGGCCGCGATCAAACCAGACGAGCCCCATGGGGCCGTACCTTGTCAGCAACTCGTGGAGTTGCGGCTTCGATTTCATTTCCAGGTAGCGATCCAGGTTTTTCTTGGAGCGGTCGTAGTCCCAGTTGTTTCCGTACCCATCGGGATCGTCCCAATCTTCGCGTTGGGAGTAGTAAATGCACAACCGGATGCCTTGCTTCCGGCAGGCGATGGCAAGTTCCTTAAGAATGTCGCGCTTGAAAGGCGTCCAATCCACAATGTTGTAATCGCTGATTTGCGAGCGGTACATGGCAAAACCATCGTGATGTTTCGCCGTGAAAACCAGGTACTTCATTCCCGCAGTCTTGGCCAAACCCACCCACGCGTCGGCATTGAATTTCGCCGGATTAAAATGCCGCGCCATCTCGCGGTAATCCTTCACCGGAATATTGAACCGCTGCATGATCCATTCCGCGCCACTGCCCACCGGCATGCGCTGGCCATTCCATTCGCCCGCGAGGGCGGAATACGGGCCAAAGTGAATGAACAAGCCAAACTTGTCGTGCTGAAACCACTGGAGCCGCTGCTCAGAGGTGACCTCGGAGGATTGCGATCCGGTTTGAGCATGTAGCCTGCTGCCCAAAGACAGCCCAATGATACACACCATGCCAACCAGCCCGACCCTTGTTCGGTTCACGTCGAGTTCCTTTCCTGTGGCTTGGAAGATGCGCGCTGAATTTCCGAATAAACCATGCGCACTGCAGCATCGTCAAGCAAATCTTGGGTTGAGTTTCTGCGATGCAGGGCCGAACGGTGTTCGGCCTTTGGCGAGCGGTGCCCGCCCTTGTAGCGCCGACCTTGAGGTCGGCACTTCTCGCCTGGGGAAAGTGTAACGCTTTCCTTAAGGTCTCCACTTCTCGTCTTCGGAAATCAACGTTGAGAAGGCGAAGGAGAAGGGGAACAGGGCGCGCCGCAGTGGTGCTGATCCGGATTGGTGCTGGCCATGACGAGCTTTCCGCAGCCTGCAAAGCCCTGCAATGCAAGGTTGTGAATTCTTGGAACTTGTCAGCGTAGATAAACGTGGGTATAAACAGTTAGAAAGGTATGCGATGAAGGCTACTCTTGATGTCATCAATCAGATGCAAGTGGACGGGGTCATCGGAAAATACGCCATTGGTGGCGCGGTGGGAGCGACCTTCTACCTTGAACCCTCAGCGACTCTCGATATAGATATTTTTGTGTCCTTGGAAAACTCACCTGGAAGCCCCTTGCTTACGCTGTCGCCGATTTACGATTACCTGACTTTGCGCGGATACCAGGCCGAGAAAGAATACCTGGTCATCGAGGGATGGCCCGTGCAGTTTCTTCCTCCCAGCGACGATCTGGACCGTGAAGCACTGCAGCAGGCTGTCGAAACTGAAGTAGAAGGGACCCGCACCTGGGTGATCGCGGCCGAGTATCTGGTCGCAATAGGCCTAAGGACCGCCCGCCCCAAAGATTACACCCGCATCCTGCAGTTTGTGGAATCCGGAGTTCTGGACGCTGATAAGCTCGGTTCAATACTCCAAAGGCACGGACTCCTTGCGAAATGGGAGCAATTTGGGGTCAAATTCCTTGGGGGTAATCCATGAGCCCTTGGATGCATAAGGTCCTGGAAAGCAAACGCGCCATGCGCCAACGGCTTCAAGCGCTCTCCTTTTCCGAGAAAGTCAAGCTTCTCGAAAAGCTCCGCGATCGTAGCTTGGCGATCGCTGAAAGCCCGCTAAGGCGGCGTCAGCACGTCAAGGGTTGACTGCCAGAAAATCCCCGCCGCCCCCCCCTGTAGGAGCGTGCGCAGCCTGCTCCACTCTTCCTCTGAACGGTTAATACTCCCGATTTGCCTCCCCGTCGTAATATGCTTGGAACTTGGCAGTGTGGGAAAGCGTAAGTATAAGCAGCATGATAAAAGGAGATCCCTGCCATGGCTACAAACCCTCAACCTCCGCGTCCGCCCGCGCCCCCACAACCGCCGGGAAGCCGCGGCAACCTTGTTGTGATCGCCCTCCTGCTCCTGGCGTTGATTGTCATTGTGGGCAGTTTGGGCGTTTGGGCGGGCCTGCACATCCTTTCGAGTGCTGTGCACGTTAACATGAATCAAGCGGGCGGCAACAAAGAAGTTTCCATCAACACGCCCCTGGGATCGGTGGAAGTCAATCATGATTTGAATGAAGCAAACCTGGGCTTACCCATTTATCCCGGCGCGACCCGCCTGAAGGATCATGAATCCGCTAGCCTGAACCTCGATATCGCGGATGAAGCGAAGTTTCGCGTGCTGGCCGGGAAATTCGAGACTTCCGATTCCGTTGATAAAGTCCGTGCCTTCTACCACGACCGCTTGGGCGACCAAGTCACGAAGTACAGAGAGAAGGACGAAGAGGGAAAGACCGTTTTCGAGATTAAACAGGGCAAGCAGGAAAAGGTTGTGGCGCTCAAGAGTGACGGCATCAAGACGGTGATCGAACTCGTCCGCGTCTCCGAAGGAAGCCCGGAAGCGAATTAGGCGAAAAGGATGCGAGATTGGATCTGAAATTACTTCCCTCGCCGCCAAGGGGGCGAGGGGGGCCGCAAGGCGGAGGGGGCCCCACGTTCTGCTTGTTGTGGGGGAGAGGGGGTCTTTACCAAAATGGAATTCGTTTGGGAGAGCCGTAAAAGCCAGGCAAAAGGCAAAACTGACATGCCCTCAGCGTCAAGAGCATTTCAGTAGGCCCAAGAGTTTTTGACCCCCTCACCCGTCCCGCCCCGGCTGGTGAAAGCGCCGGCTGCGGGCCACCCTCTCCCCCAAGGGGGCGAGGGACCTGTCTTTGCTTGGTCTCCGCTGGAAACAGGTTGGTTCGACCGCCAGTGTGAGAAAATGCCCCAGCTTCCCCGCATGGCGAGCGCTTGTGCTGCACCTCATTCCCAACCTGACAACATCTGTCTTGGACACGAGTGCAGCACGGTTGGGCCTGATTCCGACTTCGTCCATCATGGCGATCCAGTGCTCAACGCTCTATAACTTCCCACCTTGGTCCATCAGTATCGACTCTTCTCAACTCTCTGAGTATGATAGGCAATCCACCGGAGATCGCTAATGGCTACGTTTGATATCAATTGGGTCAGATCGCAATTCCCTGCGCTCGCCATGAAAGTGAACGGCAACGCTGCGGCTTTCTTCGACGGCCCCGGAGGCACGCAAGTACCCCAGCGCGTGATTGACGCCGTCAGCGGGTACCTGGCCCACTCCAATGCCAATACGCATGGAGCGTTTGCTACGAGCCACCGTACCGATGCTGTTATTGCGTCGGCGCATGCAGCCATGGCCAACCTGCTGGGGTGCGACGCGGATGAAATCATTTTCGGCCCCAACATGACGACGCTGACCTTCGCGCTGAGCCGCGCCGTGGGCCGGGAACTGAAGCCGGGGGATGAAATCGTTGTGACGCGGCTCGATCACGACGCCAATGTTTCACCCTGGACGGCCCTGGAAGAACGCGGCTGCGTCATCCGCATGGTGGACATCAATCCAGCCGACTGCACGCTCGATATGGAGGAGTTGCGGCACGTAGTGACACCCCGCACCCGCGTGGTGGCCGTGGGTTATGCCTCCAACTCCGTGGGCACCATTAACGACGTCAGCGAAGTAGTGCGATTAGCTCATGCCGTGGGCGCCATGGCGTATATCGATGCGGTTCATTACGCGCCGCATGGACCCATCGATGTGCGGAGCCTGGACTGCGATTTCCTGGTTTGTTCACCGTACAAGTTCTTCGGTCCGCATTCGGGCGTGCTTTATGGCAAGCGCGAACACCTGCTGCGCCTTCACCCTTACAAGGTACGGCCTGCCACGGACAGCCTGCCCGTCCGCTGGGAAACGGGAACACAGAGCCATGAGAGCATGGCCGGAGTCACAGCCGCTGTGGAATATCTGGCGGAACTCGGTCGTCGCCACTCCCCGGAGGCGCACGACCAAAGAGCCGCCATCCTGGCCGCCCACCGTGCCATCCACGCGTATGAGCATGGACTGCTCCGGCAACTGATTCCCGCGCTGCTCGCAATTACAGGTTTGAGGTTCTATGGCATCGCGGAGCCCGCACGCTTCCCGCATCGCGTTCCCACCGTGGCAGTGCGCATGGCTGGGCGCTCACCACGCGAAATGGCGGCCTACCTTGGCGAGCGCGGCATGTTCGCCTGGGACGGCAACTACTACGCGCTGAACCTCAGCGAACGGTTGGGCGTGGAGTCTGACGGCGGAATGCTTCGCATCGGCCTGGTGCATTACAACACGGCTGAGGAAGTTGATCGCCTGCTCGCGGCGCTTCGCGAATTGGCACCCCGCAAATAGCAAAGCTGCTCTCCGTGGCAACGGCATCCAACTATAACCCCTGGAGGTTTCACCCCTCTTGCGTCATGTGCCTCTGTCGCAGATAATGCCCTGTCTCCCAAGTGGGTAATAAGCTATGCGATTGCGGTGGGGCATAGGGTGGTGGCCGGCGGTTTACCCTTGCCTACCGCATCTATCCCAACGAAGATGAGGACCCCATGAACCGACGTGTGATTTGCGCATTGCTCGTAACCGTGGCCTGTGTATGCACCATGGCCCGCGCGGAGGAACACTACGACGTCATTATCGAGCGCAACGTGCCCGCCAAGATGCGCGACGGCATCGTTCTGCGCGCGGATATTTACCGGCCCAAGGCGGAAGGCAAATTTCCGGTGCTCCTCACCCGCAGCCCCTACGACAAACGCGGTGAAGTGGACTTTGGCCCCATGGCGGCGGCGCGCGGGTATGTGGTGGTGGCCCAGGATGTGCGCGGCCGCTACACCTCGGAAGGGGAGTGGTACACCTTCAAATACGAATCACAGGACGGCTTCGACACGGTGGAATGGGCCGCCGCGCTGCCCTATTCCAACGGCAAGGTGGGAATGTTCGGTGGGTCTTACGTCGGCGCCACGCAGATGCTGACTGCCATCGCCGCCCCTCCGCACCTGGCCGGAATCCTGCCAGTGGTGACCGCCTCCAACTATCATGAGAACTGGACCTACCAGGGCGGAGCCTTGGCTCAGTGGTTCGACCAGTCCTGGACTACGGGTCTCGCGGAAAACACCTTCGACCGCCGCGTGGCCAAGGATTCCTACGCATCCCGCTGGGACACGAAGCTCCCACTGACGGATTATCCCCTGCTCGACCCCGGCGCTCCCAACGGTCTGGCGGAATATTACCTCGACTGGCTTGCACACCCCAGCTATGACGACTATTGGAAGCAGTGGTCGATCGCCGAACACTACCCGCAGATTCAGGTCCCCGCTCTCCATGTAGCCGCATGGTACGACCTCTTCCAGGACGGCTCATTTCGAAACTATATGGGGATCAAAGGCCATGGAGGCAGCGATGCGGCTCGAAACGGGCAGCGGTTGCTGGTGATCGTAGGCGGCCATGCGGGTTACGGCCCCGTTATTGGCGAGGTTGACTTTGGCAAGGATTCTGTCTTTAACGAAGAGGCACTCGTCTTGCGCTGGTACGACTACCTTCTAAAGGGCATTGATAACGGAATGGGCAGCGAAAAGCCCGTGAAGATTTTCGTGATGGGCACGAATGTTTGGCGGGATGAGGACGGTTGGCCGCTCGCGCGCGCCAAAGAGACAAGCTATTACCTGCACTCTACCGGCAAGGCGAACACGCTGAGCGGTGATGGGACGCTCAGTATGACGGCGCCCGCAACCGAGGCCGCGGATAAGTTCGTTTACGACCCCGCCGACCCCGCACCGACTCGCGGTGGGCCTCTCTGTTGCGACAATAACCACGAACCTGCTGGCGCGTTCGACCAGCGGCCTGTGGAGAATCGCGAGGATGTGCTGGTCTACACCACGCCCGCCTTCAAGCACGATACGGAGGTAACAGGCCCCATCACGCTCGAAATATATGTAAACTCCTCGGCCGTCGACACGGACTTTACCGGGAAGGTGGTGGATGTCGGGCCGCAGGGCTTCGCCCGGAATCTGACGGAAGGGATTTTGCGCGCGCGTTATCGAAACTCATCAGAGAAACCTGAGTTAATGAATCCCGGGGAGGTGTACAAGCTCACGCTGAATCTCTGGTCAACCTCGAATGTGTTTCTGGCGGGCCATAAGCTGCGGCTGGAGGTATCGAGCAGCAACTTCCCCCGCTTCGACCGCAACTTGAACACGGGCGAGAACCAGGCCCAATCCACGCGCATGGTGAAGGCCATCAACGCCGTCTATCACGACCACGAGCACCCCTCGGCCCTCATCGTGCCGGTGGTACCGCAGTAAACAGAGTTGTGATTTGCGCACTGCGTTTGGCCGCCTGAGCCCCAAGGGTGTGAGGGATGTAAATTCAAATTACCTCTCCCCTCGCCCCTTTGGGGGAGAGGGGTGGGGG
>CAYTMD010000296.1:0-8039 GCA_964438685.1 uncultured Acidobacteriota bacterium | reverse complement strand
CGCGAAGGTTACGAAGTGGCCGTGGGAAAGCCTGAAATCGTAACTCGTACCGTGAATGGCCAGCTCCAGGAGCCGTTGGAACAGCTCATCATTGACCTTCCCCAGGAGTTTGTAGGCGTGCTGATGCAGGAAATCGGCATGCGCAAGGGCGTCAACACCAAGATTGTGAGCCATGGTACAGGACATGCACAAAGCGGCCGCGTGCGCCTGGAATTCTCCATCCCTTCGCGAGGACTCATTGGGCTGCGCGGGGAAATCCTGAAATCGACGCGCGGTACCGCGGTGATGAATACCTTGTTCAATGGCTACATTGACTGGCAGGGTGATTTGCCCACGCGGATTACCGGTTCGCTGGTTGCCGACCGCGCCGGACGCACCACCGCCTTCGCACTGTGGAACCTTCAGGAGCGCGGTGACCTGTTTGTGCAGCCGGGAGTGGAAGTTTATGAAGGCATGGTGGTGGGCCAGAACTCGCGTTGGGACGATATGGACGTGAATGTGGTGAAAGAAAAGAAACAGACCAACATGCGCGCCTCCACGGCCGACGAAGCTATTCGCCTCGTTCCTTTTCGGCCTCTCACTTTGGAAGAAGCCATTGAGTTTATTGCTGATGACGAACTTGTGGAGATCACGCCCCAATCCCTCCGCTTGCGCAAGAAAATTCTGGAATATAACAAGCGCCCCAAGAAACACAAGCACCCGATGCCGGAGGAGTGAGCGGGACAAGTCCGTCCCAGTCTTTGCCAACCGGTAGCGTCGCGCCGCTGGGCCCCAACCAGAAAGGGAGGGGCCAGCGATGGGACGGGCCTGGGCACACTTGCTTGACGTTCAAGGGGATGCGAAGATACGAGGTGATTTCCGAAATGCAACGCGTTCACACCGGCTCCAAAACGCCGATGGGGACGGGAAGCGTTTAGCGTGACATCTCGATGCAAAGAAGCCCCGAAAAACTATCATCCATCTGCTTTGATCTTGCGGTTATCGGGGGTGGCGTCAACGGCGCCGCAACGGCGCGCGAGGCCGCATTTCGCGGGCTCAAGGTGGCGCTGGTGGAATCACGCGATTTTGCCAGCGGCACGTCAAGCCGCTCGTCGAAGCTGATCCACGGTGGGCTGCGTTATCTCGAACAAATGGATTTCAGGCTCGTCCACGAAGCGCGCCGGGAACGCCGGCTTTTGCTGAAGCTGGCCCCTCACCTTGTCCGCCCGATACCGTTCTTACTTCCTATCTATGACGACGACCCCTACTTTCCCTTGAAGGTGCGGCTGGGACTTACGATTTACGACATCTTCGGTAATGCCGGCCGAGGTGATCGTCACCGCATGGTCAGTCGCGGAGAAGTCTGTAATGTGCTGCCTGCGCTGCGCCCTGACGGGATACGCGCTGGTGCGATCTACTTTGACGCCGAAACGGACGACTCGCGTCTGACCCTTGAGTATGCCCTCGATGCCGCCGATCACGGCGCAGTGGTTTCAAACTACACGGAAATCCGTGCCTTTACGGTGTCAGAAGGCAAAGTGGTTTCGGCGGAAGCGCAAGATGTTCTTACCGGCCGACGCCACGAAATTACCGCGCGGGTGTGGGTGAATGCCACAGGCCCGTGGGTTGATTCAGTACGTGCCATGCTGCCCCGCTTCGATGGTTCAAAGACTGTGCGCCTCACCAAGGGTACCCACCTTATCGTCCCGCCGATTTCAAGTACTCACGCTCTCCTTTCCACCATCCGGCCGGGCAAGCGGATTTTCATAATGGCCCCTTGGCAGGACGTTGCCTTGCTTGGCACTACGGAAACGGATTTCGAAGGTGATCCCGCCGGCATTCAGCCCACACGCGAGGATGTTGATTATCTTTTGGCTGCGGTGAACCGCGTGCTTCGCAAACCCCTTGTGCCGAGTGATGTTCTTGGCAGCTTTTCGGGTTTGCGCGCCCTGGTGCTTCAGCCCGGCCGGACCTCTTCCCGCACCACGCGCGAGTTCCGCTTTCACCGTGATGCCTGGGCTACGAACTTTATTTCGGTCTGTGGGGGGAAGCTGACTACCGCCCGCGCTTTGGGCGAGAAGCTATGTGACGAACTTGAGCCGGTCCTTGCCTCAGGGAAGGCCGGGGCCAGACTGACCCGCACGTCTCCTTTGCCAGGCGGCCACACAGGCGAGTTCAAAGTCTTTGCCGCCAACGCCGCGCGAGATGCGGCCGCCGAGTTTAATATTCCGAGCGCTGTTGCGGAGCGGATCGTTCGCACGTACGGCAGTCGTTGGCAGAAGGTTCTTGAGCCCATCCGGGAGGACCGGGGCCGGGCTCGACTGTTGCCGGGGAACCCCCCACTGCTCGAGGCGGAAGTGGATTTCGCCATTCGTCACGAAATGGCGATAAACGGTGAGGACTTTCTGCTGCGCCGCGCGGGTCTGAGTTGGCGTGCCTGTTCGGCGCTCAGTGAATCGCTGCCGGCGGTGGCCCGCATTTTCGCCCGACACTTCAATACCAGTGAAGAGCCGTTCCATAGTGCGTCCAGCAGCTTTGCGAAATGTTCCGCGGCACATTGGCCGGACCCCACTTCGTAGCTGGGTTACTTGAAAGGTGATGCCACCACCCACAAGCGCTAACTTGACCGCTGGATGCGCTTGAAAGACCGCAAAGCACGCACGGTCATGAAGCCCACGGTCCATGACGAGACCGTTCATTTGACCTCCATGAAATTAGGATTTGGCGTACCGCAACGGTTGGCAATTGGCAGCCAACTATCACAGGCCTACACCTCTTTTGGATTTAGAATCGTGCCCCAAGAAAAAGTAGAAGCTGTCCGGGCAGTGACCGTTGCAGAAAAATTGCGGCCGGCTTTGCGTGAAGCTTGACAGCACAGCGCGGGGGTTCCTATAATCCATTTTGCGCTATGCTGTGAAGCAGTGCGGCATCGGCAAGCGGGAGTAACTCAGTGGTAGAGTGCGACCTTGCCAAGGTCGAAGTCGCGGGTTCAAATCCCGTCTCCCGCTCCATAAATCTCCGGCGGTTAGTGGTTGGTGACTAGTGGTGAGTGAAGAGCGCCCTTTCCGATTGCCACTGACCACTAATCTCTAGCCACTGTTTTAGTGGGCGCGGTACCCAAGTGGTAAGGGAGAGGTCTGCAAAACCTTTATACGTGAGTTCGATTCTCACCCGCGCCTCCAAGTTTTTCGCGTAATGAACTGAACTCAAACAACTTATTAATTTTCCTGGATTCTGGCTGAATCGGTCAAAATCGCCCAAAACCTGCCAAAATCGACATCGGGGTCGGACCAAGATCATTGAACAGTTTCTGGATGTCGCGCTGTTCCGACGACCTTCTCATAACGCTTCATCGCTTGGCGTCGGTGCTCTGCCGTAATGTGGACATAGCGCTCAACGATCCGAATTGAGGAATGTCCAAGGATTGCCGCCAAGGTCGCCAAGTCGATCCCCGCTTGCGCCATCCGCGTTGCGAAGCTATGGCGAAATCATAAAGCACAAAGTTGAGCCCCACCTTCCCGCAGACTTTGTCGTGAGTTGTGTTGAGCCGCTTAACATGTTGCCCCGGCAGTCGGCGGGAAGGGAATAGCCATTCACCGGCTTTCAACATCCGATGAGCCAGGATCTTGTGGCTCTCACTGATGAGGTCCAGAGTCCTCCGTGCAGATTTGGTCTTGCCTTTTCGAACATGAAGCTGGCCGCGGAATAAGTCAATGTCGTCCTTGCGTAGCGCCACCACTTCTTCCGGCCGCATTCCCTGGTTCAGCATGAGCCTGCCCACATCAGGCAGATCGGGGTACCGAATCGCCCAGCGAAAATACTTCTTTTCCTCTTTTGGCGAAATGACGTGAATACGCACGGCATCGGCGTCTGAAGGGATCTTCACCAACTTCATGGGGTTCTCACGGCACCAGTGGTTGCGGATCGCGAATTTGAAGAACTTTGAAAACGCGTGCATGTCATGTCGAAGGGTTACGGGACGGACGTCGTGTTCCTTGACCCGCCACGCTTGGATTGAGCGTGTGGCTTCCAGAAGAAGATGGACGGTGAAAAACAAACCGGCGGGTCCACCGCCGCCGAGGGCAACTCGATCGCCGTTCTGGAGGTTCCTTGAGTGAAACGATATTGCTGTCTTCAAGCACTCAGATCTATGGAATGAATGGCTGCGTGGCTCTTAACAATGAAAAGCAGATTCGCCTCCTACCCCAACGCAGGCGGCCTTCTGGTACTGAGGCTTGCTATTCAACCTGTTGGAGATTCAGAGCGACTCGTACGCCATTCACCAGCACAATGCTCTGCTGAATCAGGTCCTGATTGGTAATGTCAGCGTCGGCAAAGTGGCGAAGCGGGTTGAGCGGACAGATGAATTCCAGTGCCTCGGATGAGCCTGTAGCCGAAGCCGTGCGGGAAAACTGGTCAAGAACTGTGACATCGACGCCGGCAACTTCCGGATCCATGGAAATCCTGGCCAGCAGTCCCTTCAGTTGCGGTGCGAGGAAGAGATCAAAACTCTGCGCTGCCCTTTTGTAGATGGAAGTCGAACTCTTGTCGAAGAGTTCAGGGTTGCGGAGAGTGAGCTGCAAGTAGATCTGGTTGTGGAAGAGGCCGAGCGAGGCGGGCGCGTAGCTTACAAAATGGTAGTGGGCCAGACCCTCCTTGGTGAGCAAATCGAGTTGTGGCTGATACCTCTTTTGGACTGCGTCGAGGTCGATGCGGGTTGGCACAGGCGCCGGGTCAGGTCCTGCGGGCGGAGCGCTGGCCAACTCAACAGGTGGGGGCTTTAGGGGATTCGGCAAACGGAAGCCACGTTGCGAATCCGGGAACAAGCCCGCCAGGCGAACATCGGTGTCTTTGCCGGCTGGCGGATCCGCTGGCTTGGCCGGTATGGCCGCGGCCACTACGGTTGCCTGAGCCGGATGGTTGCCGGCGGGGGCGATGTTTGGTTCCCCGGTTGTGGGCGCGGTTTCCGCGGGCTTGCTTTCGGAATGCTGACCTGCCAGGGCAGCCAGAACAGGGTGTCCGCGCTCGGGTTTGTCGAGCGCCTCCACATCGAAGGCCTTTTTCTCGCCCAGCGCCAGCCCGAATTCCTTGCCATCCAGGTAAACCTGCGAGTGGTCGATAATTTCCTGCCGCGTCGATCGCCGGTCAGTATTGAGGAAGTTTGGCACGTCGGCTTTGTCGAAAACTAATGCCAGGATTTCTTTCCCCTCGTAACCGAACTGTTTGTTGTGCGTCCGCACGTGAAAGGCAACTTCGAATCCAAACCCATCGAAGGGGAGACTAGTGGGGAAGGACTTCGCGAGCAGCGGAAGGATGGGAATGACCACGTCATCCAGAACGTGATTTGCCCGCTCGTTTTGAGTGAGCATATCGGAATTGAATGCCGCGTTGTAATTTCCCGAAACCTTAAGCAGCATTCGATCGTGGAATTTTACGAACTCGATGCCGCGGCTGTCCGCGTCCTGGTGGGTTCCGGACGCGAGCCCCACAAATCGCCGGAGCTTGAATTCAAACGGAAACTTCTCGGCCGAAATTTCCCCATTCAACTCCAGTAACTTGTCCAGGTTCGCTTGTTCCAGGGCCTTCAAGCGGGGATTGGTGATTTCCGCCGGGCTCACCTGGCAAGACGCGGAGGGCGGCCCCAGGAGCAGCGAGGCACTGAGGATGGCGAGCGTTAGCAAAATTGGTTTTCTTGATATGGCCATGGAATTTTACCTCACCGAATATTTGGGCCCTGGCCGCGCCGGCGGTTGATAAGCCGGTTGCGCGATGGCGCGGTAAAAGGCAATGACCGCGTCGATATCATCCTGGCTGAGGGTCTTTCCCCAAGGCGGCATGGCGGCCGACTTCCCGGCGGCGGCGCCTCCCATCGTAATCACATTTCGCATGAAATCGTCGCTAAGCGAGTTCAGCGTGGCGCCATCATTGCCCAGAGGAGGATTAGGATTCAGATTCGAGCGATTTGAGGGGCCGGCGGGCGTTGAATCCGCATGGCACCACACGCAATATTGGTAGAACACCCGCTTGCCTTGCGCCTGCTGATAGTTGAGGGGGATCACATGCGCCGCGTCGTTCCAATCTGCTTCCGTGTCGTAAGCCCGCGCGAAGGGATCGGGCAATGCCGCGGCCCGATTCTGGCGGCAGGAAGTGGCGAAACCCGCGGCCATGATGAGGACGAGTGCGATGAGGAGTGCCGTTGTAGCGCCGACCTTGAGGTCGGCACGTGCCGACCTCAAGGTCGGCGCTACGTTTGCACGTGCCGGGCTAAAGCCCGGCGATACAACAGCCCGGAGGAGGGCGGAGCCGCGTTGACCACTCGAAGAGTTCGCGAATTTGGACAGCCGAGGTTTCATTTGCCACTCCCATGCGCTCCGCCGGCAGGGGCAGAGGCGCTCTGTTTGAGCGTCATCAGATAGGCGGTCAAGGCGGCGCGCTCCTCGTCAGTGAAATCCCGATGCGGCTCAATTGCCTCAGGCACCAGGGACTGCGGATTCTTGAGCCATTCCTCGGTCCAGGCGGGGTTGATCCAATTGCCGGCGTTGGTGAGGTTGGGGCCGACGTAGCCGCCGGTAGAGCCGATGGTGTGGCACGATTGGCACTGAAACTTCACTTCATAGAGTTGTTTGCCCAGGTTCGCCATTTCCGGAGTGTAATGTTTGGAATTGGTGTCGGCCGGATTCACCGCAGGTGTCTGCATAACCATGCTGAGGTAATCCGCCAGGGTTGAGACTTCTTCGTCGGTCATATTGAATTGCGGCATGCGGAAGGTGAGCGTGGGGCGCAGGGTTTGCGGATTCTTCAAGAACGCCGCTATCCACTTCTTCTGCGCGCGGCTTCCCTCGTTGGTCAGGTCGGGCGCGAGCGTGCCACCATATCCATTAAACCGATGACAGACCGAGCATTTGTAGCGCTCGTAAAGTTCGCCGAACGCTCCCGCCGAACGAAACTGCGGGTGGCCATCGGGCTGAATCAGGCCCTCCAACGGGGCCGATGCGGATTTTCCCGTCATGCTCAACAGGGCCGTGGTCAAGGCATCAAGATCGCCGGGGGCAAGTGAGTACTGCGGCATGCGGGCGGCAACGTTCACCGCCGCAGGATCGGTGATCTTGGCTTCGATGTAGGCAACGGGCGTGCGCTTTATCTTGGAGTTGCCAAATTCCAGTTGCGACGCGTTTTTGCTGCCCAGGCTTGCGAGATCCGGCCCGAAGTCCGTCTGCGGCGCCACACCCTTGATGACATGGCAACTGGAGCAGCCCTTTTCCGTGAATAAGCGCCGCCCCAGCTGGACCTCGTCAGTTGCAGCCGGGTCGAATTTCGGGGCATCGCTGAGCAGGCTGGGATCGGTCAGCTTCGATTCGATATATTGCGAAACGAGATAGAGGTCCTGGTCGGACCACTGATAACGCGGCATTTTGGAATGGGGCAAGTGCGCTTGCGGATTGCGCAACCAGGTTGCCAGCCAATCCGCATTTACCTTGCTTCCCACTTTGGTGAGCTCTGGCCCAATGTCGCCGCCGATCATTTTGGTTTCCCCGGCGCGCGTGACCGCCAGGGAATGGCAGGTTGTGCAGAACATCTGCCGAAAGCGCGTCTCACCTTGATCGACCAGGTCGGGCCGCTTTTCCCATGCGGCCACAGTGTGCGATTCGAATTTGTAGGGCGGAATTGAGTCACTGGCAAGGGTACTCAGATAACCGGAAAGGGCACGAAGTTCCTTTTCGCTCAGCCGGAACTTGGGCATGCGCGGCTCGTCTCCGTTTTCGTAACCATTGACGAGCAGGGTACCATCGCTGGCGGTAATCGTGCGGGGATCTTTCAACCACTTATAAATCCAGGCGCGGCTGACCTTGGTCCCGACGTTGGTAAGGTCCGGGCCCAGCATGGCCGGCCGCTCGACGCCCTGCAGACGATGGCACCCGACGCAATTGAGGGTGAGCAGAAGCTCACGGCCGTGATTGAGGCGCGGCGTATGTGGCAACTCGGCGCGATGGCAGGCACCGCAGGACGCCTGGATGTAGCGCACCGGCAGGCTGGGCTGTTCCCAAGCGAGTGTGGTCTCA
>CAYTMD010000295.1:0-8041 GCA_964438685.1 uncultured Acidobacteriota bacterium | reverse complement strand
AGGCCGAGACCTGCTTGGGAAAACGGGCGGGAAGACGGTCGAGAGTTCGTGCGATAGCCTTTTGACCCGTCTCGCGCAATTCCCCGAACATCGATTGCACGATTTCCTCGCCTATTCCTGCCTGTTGTGCACTTTGAAGAAAATGTCTCGGTGTGATGGTATTGAAAGTGAAACGGTGCAACGTACCGTTCCTCTTCCGAAAGAAGGCGGAAGGATGGCGTGTGTTACTTCAACGCTTCGTTAATTTCGATGTCCCGCTTGAGCACGTCCGTGAGTAGTTCCGACAAGTCCACACCCTTCTGCTCGGCCTTGGCGGAAAAGTACTGCCATACACTTTGCTCAATGGAGGCAGGCAGAAAGACCTTCGCGCCCGGGGGAATGTGGTGCAGTCCCCGGACTCCTTTGTGGAAGTCGATTTCGTCGGGCATCTGATCGCTGTTGATGATGGGTTCACTCATAGGTTTTCTTCGTAGAAGCGGATTTCGCTTCTTGTTGCCTGGCGAGCTGAAATCAGCCGAATCTTCGTTGTTGCCTGGTCGATTTCATGCCAGAGATAAACAACGGAAAGAATCGCACCGTTAACCACACAGCCGACGGAAAACCAACGCTCCTCAGCTTCGCTATGCTCCAAATCGGCCACGCTGAGCATCCGTGGATCAGTAAATACGGACGAGGCAAGCTCAAAGCTCACGCCGTGCTTACGGATGTTGGCGGCAGCCTTGCTCTCGTTCCATTCGAACTGAAATTGCCGGTCGCTCAATCCCGGATCCCGCGTACCATGCAGAGGCCTTAACTACACCCAAAAGGGATTTTAGCACAGTCCCCCTTCTCGCGTGCCTCTGTCGTCCCGATCCGTCGACTGACGGATGGTGAAGGTTCGTCGGGGGGGAGGTCGCCCTTTCAGGGCACGCAAGAAATGTAGAAACTCCAGGTGCCGACTTAAACGGCGGCGCTACGAGGACCCACGGGCGCGTTCGGCAAGATAGGTGGTGATGGCGGCGTCGACGGGATCCGCGCCGGTGATTCCGAGACGTTCGCGAATCCTGGCCCGGAGCCAGATATAAACCGAATTGGCGCTGTAAAGAATGTTCCCGTGCGGCTCGCCGGTGCGAGTGTTGATCGATTCATTGAACGCGGGCACGTGAGCAAGTTCCTCGCGAATGCGGCGGATCAGCAGGGTATCGACCGTGGCGGGCTCGAGGCCGTGCGCCAGCCCGGAGAGCCAGGCGCCGGCATCGCAGAAGAACCAGCTTCCGCCCTGCACGTAGGCCCCGGCTTGCGCGGGCGGCAGGCCGTGCGGATTGCCGGCCCCATACTGATTGGCTTCGAGCAAGTCGCCATTGGCCTTCGCGACCACGCGGATTCCGTAAGGCGACTGGGTCTTCATGGCGTACCGGCAATGCCGCAGCACCAGTTCATCCGGCAGAGACTTCCGTCCGAAAGCCGCGAAGGAAATGGCCTCGCCGTAGAGAGCGTCGCCGCCGAAGACTTCGGGACGCAGAACGCTGGTGGGAAAATAACCGCCGGAGGAGTTGAACATGTCCGCGTAGGCATGGCAGGCGCGTTGGACCGTGGACTCCTCGACGCCGAGCGAAAGTTCCCGGGCCGCCATCAGCGCGCCGCAATGGAATCCCTGGTTGGAAGTGGGTGAATCACCGTCGGCGTAATAGAAGAGATCCATATAACTCTTCCAGCCCAGCGGCTCGCGCGCGGCGTTGCCACCAGCGGTCGGCGGGATGTAGGCGCCGTTCTTCTCGTTGTCGAGAATGAACTCCAGCGAGCGGCGGCAGAGCGCGACATCGGGATGATAGCCGGCCCGGGCAATCAGCGCGGAAATGATGAGGTACCACTGGGCGTTGTCCTCATAATTGCAACGATTCCAGAAGATGCCGCGCACCGACTCGGCGAGAATCTCAGGATCCTCCAGGCCCAGGCCGGCCATGGCCATGTCGGAAACCCACTCCTTCCAACCATAGGTGACGCCGCTGATGATGATGTAACGGCTTTCGGGGCGGAACAAGTTCCGGCGGACAAGGAAATACGAGGTGTTGCACAGGATTCCGTTGAGGTCGGAGTCGCCGGGCCGGAGAGCGTTGGCGATGGCATGGTGGACGGCGAGTTGGACCGCATAAAGGTTCGGCGCCGGAGCGGAGAAGAGCCACGTGCGGAACCGGCGAAGCTGTCCGATGCCGATGTGCTGCCACCCGTCGAGTTCGCCATGATAGTAGCCGCTGGAATCGCCGGGGATGGTCGAGACCAGGTGCGCGGAAGTCCCATCGCCGGTGCGCAGCGAGATGCGATGCGCCGTGGGGTCAATAATCTGCTCAGCGCGATTTTCCCAAAACGCGGGACAATCGCTGATCGCGCCGGTCAAATTTCCTTTCTCGCTGGCGCCGGCGAACGGCAGCAGTTGCGTGGCGTCGCCTGCGGTGGGCTTGCCTTTCTCATTCACGTCCTGCACTAGCGCGAGGCGCGCCGTCACTTTGTTGTGCCAACTGTAGAATGAATCGGCGGCGGGGAGTTCGTACGGAAGCTCGATGTTAAATGTCGCATCGGCGTCGGCGTAGACCTCAATGGAGCGTTCCACAAGATTGGGCCCCATCTCGCGCAGCACCTGGCGGATTGCCAATGGGCCTGCCTTGGGAAAGTCGGCCCACAGGCTACCCATGCTTCGTTCCGGTGTGCCGGGCCGCAGAGTGCGCACTGGCTGGCCGGGGAACTCAATCAGAATGGGGGTGGCGGCGAGGTCGAGGAGCGATGGCGACGGACCCTGCGCGGTCAAGGCGGGAAAGGCTACACCCGCAGCGGCGGCAACAGCGAGAAATTCCCTGCGTGTCATCGGCATAGGCGATCCTTTTATCACATTGGAGATACCGGCAGTTGTGGACCAAGTTGCGCATGCAGCACGCTCTGCGACTTCCGGGTTAAAGGCTTTCGCCGGATATTCCTTCTTGAGCTCCGGCACGGCGGACAACATTACACCTGACCACTATGGAAGGCAACGCCAAGCTGGGTTTCGACTCTCCCGCGCCGCCACCTCAAGGCAGAGTTTACGAGTGCATAGACACTTTGCGAATCCGGGATCTTTAGCTGCCAACCCGCGCGGGACGCTCGTGCCACCTCTACGGCATCGGCTTCTTCGGGATTGTCGCGCACCATTGTCGGGCAAAGCTCTTGACAAAAGGACTTCTCCATTCAACACTATGGGGCTCATAAGGAAAGAAATATGGAACTCATCACTAACGGCAGTATGCGATCTCGCCTCACAGACTGGTTGTTTGACGCCATTTTACGTGGCGACCTGGCGCCCGGGGCCAGGATTGTCGAAGGGAAGCTGGCGCATCAGCTCGGGGTAGCCCAAACTACTCTGCGCGAGGCCTTGCAGGAACTCGAACATCAGGGCCTCTTGACCAAATCGCAGCGCCGCGGGAACTTTGTCATCAAGCTCACCGTCAAGGACATGGAAGATATTTACGTGGTGCGCCGCGAACTGGAGCCCATCGCCGCTGCCCTCGCGCATCAACGGATGACGGCGAAGGATTACCAGGAACTCACCCGGATCATGGAAGACATGCGCCTGGCCGGCACGCGTAAGGAATACATACAAGTCCTGAAATTGGACATGTTGTTTCACCAGACGATCTGGCGCTTCTCGGGAAACCATTCTGTAGAGAGGGCTCTCAACGCGGTGTCCCCCCCGGGATTTGCCTATTACATGATCCGTATTTCCGATGGCGTGGTGTACGATCTGGAAAAGGACTTCGAAGAGCATCAAGCGCTGCTGGAGGCGCTCAAGAAAGGCGGCCCCGCCGAAGTCAGGGAGACTTTTCGGTTGATGCTGGAAACCTTCGCAGAGCAGGACGTGGAGTACCTCCGCGCCGCCGATAGTAAACAGTCAGCCGTGGCGGCAAAGAAGGGACACAAGCGTGCGGGTGCCGGGCTGGCAAGTTGAATCTCAGGCGTAGCTTGGGGAAGTAACATCAAGCCGGGCAGGTCAGGGACAAGCTGCGTCCCAATGTTCCACGGCTCTTCAGCTCCTTGAGTCCGTTTTTCCACTTCGGCCATCGTTCCACTTCATCGCTTCGCAACCCGCTCCGTTGCCTCTCATCCCTCTACCAATCTTGCTGAAGTTGCTCGCTGCTCTTCCCGGCCGCGCCGTGCTCAAGCATTTCGGTGCGACGGGCGGATGAGATCGCCTTCTCGTCTCTGGTGCATGCTCCGCCTTGCCCCACCGTCGGCCTACCGATACAAATCCCCATCAATTACTGCCTGATGCTTCTCTCATGCCGTGTGGATTCCACCTTGTAATGGACGCGGAATTGTGAGTATCGCGGAAGGGAAAAAGAAATCAAAAAATGACTTGACAGGAGCCAGGACCAGGTCCACATTGTTTCAATCGATAATCGATTTATATTAGTCGTGGCGTTTTATTGGTGGATTCGCGCAGGAATAATGGGTATCGCCGTACGGAAAAAGGATTAAAAAAGGACTTGACAAAGCCTGGTAGCAGGTTCAAATTAGCACAATCGATAATCGATTTGTTTATGAATCGGACAACTTTGCTGGTGGATTCGCGACCGAGACACATACCTTACCTCTACCTGCGTGCCACCAGTTTTCCTTTGGATTTGCGTTGGCGTCGGGGGTCGAGATAAATAGCATGGAGGATGACTATGCCGCACAATGGTAGTTGGCTAAGGAGGCAAGCCTGTTCCTTTGGTTCGGTGGCAAGGTGGGGGAAAACATTGCACCGACTCGTAGGCATGCTTGTGGCCTTTACCTTTGCAGTGCTCTTGTGTGTGACTGCATTTGGCCAGACGACCGGTGCCGGGATTCGTGGAATCATCACTGACCCGAATGGCGGGGCAATTCCCGGATTGCAGGTTCAAGCTACGCACGTAACCACGAACACCAACTTCACGACCGTAACGAACGCCGAGGGAATTTACCATTTGGAGAACCTGCCCATCGGCACCTTTCAAGTTGTCGTGGAAGCGAAGGGGTTCCAGAAGAGTGTAACGGAAGTGAGTGTTTTGACCGGCACCACGACGTCGCTGGATATCAAGCTGGCGTTGGGCACCTCCACGCAGGTTGTAAACGTGAATTCCACGTTTGCGCCGGCCATCCAGGTAGACAACGCCGAGAACGCTACCCTCGTGGAAACCAAAGCCCTGCTCGACCTCCCGTCGGAACTGGGTGGTAACTTCGACGCGAGTGCCTCGGGGCGGCGCCAAGTTACCAGTTTTCTATTTCTCACACCCGGGGTGGTGGGAAATGGATTCAACCACTCTACCAATGGCGCTCCCGACTTGGCTTCGGAAGTGATGATCGATGGCGTTCCCTATAGTCAGCAGGAGACGCCGGGCTACATTGACCAAAGCTCGCCACCTTTTGAAGGTGTGGCCGAGTTCAAGAATTCCAATAGTATCTTTCCTCCCGAGTATGGGCGGGGATTCGGGGTGGAAATCTACACCCTGAAGTCTGGCACGAACCATTGGCACGGCGATGCCTTCGAGTTTTTGCGAAACGAGATTTTCGATGCGCGAGGGTTCTTCGCCGCGACCAGACCCAAAGTCCGGCAGAACGATTTCGGGGGCACGGTTGGGGGGCCCATTAAGAAGAACAAGCTCTTCTTCTTCATGGCGTGGGACGAAATCCATGTGGCGCCTGCAGCTTTTCAGACCACTTTGGACACCATTCCCACTATGGCGATGCACAACGGTGATTTTACCGGACTGAAAGACACCAACGGGAACGTGATACCGATTTACGATCCCACCACCACGGTGGCGGATGGTCACGGGGGATTCACGCGGACCCAGTTCAGTTGTGGGGGGACTCTAAACGTCATCTGCCCGGCCAAGTTCAGCCCCATCGCCAAGAAAATGATCGACCTTCTGCCGGCTCCAGACTACAATCGCTACCCAAACAACTGGATCTCCCGAGCGGGCTCTTCGGGGACCACCATCGACCGGGTTCCGATGTGGAAAGTTGACTATAACTTCAACGAAAAGAACCATTTCAATGCCTCACTTTGGCGGACGTGGAATCCCGGGCAGGCCCTTAACGGGGAGTTCGGGGGAACCCAAACCACCATTTTGGACCGCGTGGTGCCGGCGGCCACGGGATGGCTCGGCGGCTATCGGGCCAATTGGGATTTCGTCGCCTCGCCGCATGTGGTGAATCATTTCGGCTTTGGCAACGAAACCCTGATCGGCGGTCGCGGCAGCGACCCCCGTCATGGTATTGCCACCATTCCGATCCCGGGAATTGATCCGAGCATCGGGGGCTTCCCCGCTTTCTACATTGGACCGAGCGGGGCGGCCGGTTCCATGCCTGAGATGGGGAACACGGACCAGATTGACAACGCCAGAATTGGTAGGTATTGGATCATCAACGACACGGTGACGGTGTTGCATGGACGGCATGAATTCAAATTTGGCGGAGAAATCTGGAGGCAGTACCAGTGGGAGGTAGACGGGTACTCCGCGGGGAGCGTGGGTGGAACCTATAACTTCCTCAGCGCTGAGACGAGTTTGCCGGACTCGCCTAACTTTGGGAATTGGGGGAATGATATTGCGAGCTGGTTGGTGGGGGCGGGGGACAACGCCCAGCGCCAAACGGTCTCCAAGGGCAATCGGCGGGATTGGAATCTGCCCTATTTCTCTCTGTATGCTCAGGACAAGATCCAGTTGAGTCCGAAGCTGCTGCTCGACATAGGTCTGCGGTGGGAAGTGCCTGAGACGTTTCGTGACAACGAAGAGGGCATGTCGGCGATGAATCCAACCCTACCGAACCCCGCTGCCGGTGGTCTCCTCGGCGCCTATGTGTTTGGGAACGCGCGCGTGATACCACCCCTTGACTTGAGGGAATTTGGTCCAAGGCTTGGCGTCACCTATCGATTCAATGACAAGACGGTGGGACGGGCAGGTTACGCGGTCAACTACTCGGCGGGGAACGGTTCCGGACTGGGCAGCAGGCAGTGGGGCAACGCCTTCGCAGCGGGCTACAATCCGGAACAAACTTATTCCTCTCCGGATAGTGGAATTACGCCCGGCTTTTCTTTGGACAAAGGCTGGAGTCCGTATCCTTACTCGGTTCCCGACCTGCGTCCGGGGATTCAGGTGGGGGGACTGGCGGACTATTACAACCCTGGGAGCGCCAAGCAACCCCAGATGCAAACTTGGACACTCGACCTCCAGCGCGAGTTTTCCCACAACATTCTCATCGACGCGGCGTGGATTGGGAACCATGGCGTCCACATCCCCGCCGGGATGGAGAATTTGGATCAGGTATCCGCGACCTGGTTGGGCCTGGGGAGTGACCTCAACCAGGATATCAGTTGTCTGACGGCGGGAGGCTGCCCGAACGCAGTTGCCGCGGGCGTTAAACTTCCTTATCCTGGCTTCACCGGGTCGGTGGCGCAGGCGCTGCGTCCCTATCCGCAATACACCAGCATCAACGATGGGATTCAACCCTCCGGCAGTTCATGGTACAACGCTCTCCAGGTGAAGGTGCAGAAGCGCTTTTCGGAGCACTTATCCTTCCTGGCTGCCTACACATTCTCGAAAACGTTGACCACGGGTACGGGGGGCTCGGGCTACGCGGCCTTTAACTCCGCCCCGCTGGATACGGCAAACCGGAAACTTGAGAAAACCCTGGGGACGTACAACTATCCGCATAACCTGGTGGTTAATTGGGTTTACCAGTTGCCGTTTGGCGAACACTACTCCTCCGGGGTGGCCAAGGGTCTAGCACACGGCTGGGAAGTCAGTGGCGTCTTTAAGGGAGTAAGTGGACCGGTCATCGGGATCGGTGGTGGACCTTCCATGCCGCTGTTTGGTGGTGGCAATAGACCAAGCCGGGTTGCCGGCGTGGCCGAGAAGCTCCATTCCGGGGGAGGTTTCGACCCGGCGAAGAGCATCTATCTCAATGCCGCCGCTTTTACCAATCCTGCACCATTTACGTTCGGTAATGTGAGTCCCACCGAATCCAGTGTTCGGGGCTTCGCAACTTGGAACACCGACCTCTCGCTTATTAA